>CAJLZE010000031.1 GCA_905210995.1 uncultured Anaerotruncus sp. | reverse complement strand
CCCGCCTCTTTTGACGGCGTTCGCGTAAACTGTCCGTATGCACCGGAATGCAGGCTGAAGCTCGGCGCGTTGCTTGAAAATTGCGATGCTCCGATCATCGGCGGACGTCTGCCGGAATTTTTTTCAGCTTCAGCCGCGGAAAAAAACAAAAAAGTATTTGATTACTACGATTCGGAAGAACTGAAAATCAAAAATTCTCTGCCGACAGCGGAAGGCGCCGTCAGCATTGCAATGCGGAAACTTGACCGCACTGTCAACAATTGCCGTGCAGCCGTGCTCGGCTATGGCAGAGTCGGTACTGCGACCGCAGGTCTGTTGCGTGCCATGGGAGCATCTGTCACGGTGGCAGCGCGCAAAAGGAGCGATCTGGCACGGGCGGGGATCGCCGGAATGCGGCAGCTGCTCATTGATCCGGAGCGTCCTATGTGCGGTATGATAAGCCTTACGCGCGGCTACGACCTTATTATAAACACTATCCCCGTGCGTCTCCTTTCGGGTGATGTTTTGCATCATATCAGCCCCGATACGGTTATAATAGATCTTGCGTCGGTCCCCGGAGGCGTTGATTTCGATACGGCGGAGAAGTTGGGGCTGAATGTCACGTGGGCGCTGTCTGTTCCCGGTAAATATGCACCGGTGACCGCGGGAGTAATAATAGGAGAGACGGTGCTCTCCTACCTTGAAAGCGAGGGAGTGATCGGAAAATGAAGATAGGTTATGCAATGTGCGGTTCGTTCTGCACGATAGGAAGATCGACGGAGGTTCTTGCGTCGCTTGCGGAGAAACACGGCGGCTGGGAATTTATCCCTATAATCAGCGAGCACACTGCATCATTTGACACGCGCTTCGGAAGGGCTGCCGATACGGTGCGGCGAGTTGAGGATATATGCGGCCGACCGGCGGTATGTTCCATAGTTGATGCCGAGCCGCTCGGTCCGCGTGAGCCGCTTGATCTCATGATAATCTGCCCGTGTACGGGAAATACGCTTGCAAAGCTTGCCTCCGGGATAACCGATACATCGGTGACGATGGCGGCAAAGGCGCATCTGCGATGTGACAGACCGCTGGTGATCGCGCTTGCTACCAACGACGCAATGTCGGCGAATTTCAGAAATATCGCCTCGCTCGTGTCACGGAAATGCGTGTATTTTGTCCCGATGCGGCAGGATGATCCGGTTGGAAAACCGCATTCGCTCGTTGCCGATTTTTCAATGCTTGAGGCCACTGTCGACGATGCGTTCGGCGGCAGACAGACAAGAAGGATATTTATCTGAACATACCGTCGCAGCTGGGCTCTGCTCCGCCGCGACGGTGTTGATTTTTGCTTCCGCATATGCTATAATTATATATTACCGAAGAACGGAGGCGAACGGAATGGCTGTATCACATAAGTTCAGGATCGGCGATGCTGTCGTGATCGCCGCCGTCTTGCTCGCCGCGGTGATTTCCTGTCTGGTTTTAGCTATGCACCAAAACAGCGGTGACGCCGTAGAGGTACGCACATCCGACGGGCAGTATGCAGTTTACAGTCTTTCGGTTGACGGTGAATACAAGGTGGAGTCCGGCGGGTACACGCTTACACTGGAAATTGAAAACGGTGCGGCGCGAGTGACGAAATCGGACTGTCGCTGCGGCATCTGCACCGCTCATGCGCCGATATCCGAGGCAGGGGAGTGCATTGTCTGTCTGCCGGCGGGAACAACGGTACGTGTGCTGGGGAAAGGAGCGGCAGACGGTGAGGCAGGCTGACAAAACACGCAGGCTGTGCGTTGATGCTGCACTGATCTGCGCGGCATTTGCACTTTCGTATGCAGAACATATGATCCCGTTTATGACGTCAATACTTCCCGGAGTGAAGCCGGGGTTTGCGAATATCGTTACGACCGTTGCGTTTTTTGCTTTGTCGCCGATCGACGCTGCAACAATATCTCTCTGCCGCGTCCTTCTTGCGGGTATGATATTCGGAGGCCCTGTGTCCCTTGCTGTATCGTTCGGCGGTGCGGCAGCTTCATATCTCGGGCTTTGCGCGGTCCGTTTTGTGCCGAAAATAAAGGATCGTCTCAGCTTTGTCGGCGTTTCGGTATTTTGTGCATCGCTGCATTCGGCAGGGCAGTTATGCACAGTTGCTGTGATATCCGGTGTAGGCGTATTCGCTTATCTGCCGGTAATGCTTGCAGCCTCGTGCATTACGGGTGCAATAAACGGGGTCATACTGAACCTTACTTACCCGGGCATCTCCGGCATGCTCGGGAGATACGGAATAAAATGAAAAAATACATATCAATTGCTCTTGCGGCGGCACTTGCGGTACTGCTGCCGTTGTTGCTGGGCGCTTGTGCGCCGAGCGCAAATTATATAAGCGATTCTTTTTTTGCGATGGACACCGTGATCGAGATAAAGCTCGCTGCGGGTACAAAAGACAGCGACGCCTTGTTCGGAGAATGCCGCGGGATAATCGAGAAATACGATAATATACTTTCCGCCGAGAACGGAGCCTCGGAGATCGCACGGTTCAATATGTCCGGATCGGGCTGCGCGGTAAGCCGCGAGCTCGGAGAGCTTTTTGAATCAGCGCTCGATCTTTACCGCATGACGGACGGCATGTTCGACCCGACAACGTACCCGTCTACTCTTTTGTGGCGCGGCGCCGAGGCTGCGGACAGACTCCCCGACAGCGACGAGATAGTCTCAACAGCGGATAAGCGCGGCATGGAGCTGATATCATACGATTCCGCGAACGGAATGCTCGTCAAAAGTGAGCCGTGGATAATGCTTGATCCGGGTGGTATCGGTAAGGGCTTTGCCGAAGCTGCGGTGCTTGAATTCCTTGAGGCATCCGATGCCGGATACGGCGTTCTGTCGTTCGGCGGTAACATTTCAGTGTTCGGTGAACATCCTGCGGGAAAATTCACGATCGCGCTGCGCGAGCCGATCGGAAACGGCCATGCGGCAGAGGTAAAGCTCACGTCGGGATTCATTTCGGTTTCCGGCGGCTATGAGAGATACTACGAAATAGGCGGAGATAGGTACTGCCACATAATCGCCCCGTCAAGCGGTATGCCGGCGGACGGTACTATCCTGAGTGTCTCGGTGATATCGTCAAACGGTACTGCAGCCGATGCGCTCTCGACCGCTCTTTTTGTTGCGGAAACGCCGGAAGAAGCGGAGAGACTTTATTTTGCTGCTATGGACACCGCATATGAGTTTGAAGCGGTGCTTATATATGAAAACGAAATTTATATCACGCCCGGGCTTGAGGACAGCTTTACACTGTCGTGCGAACGCGCGCTCAATATAATCGGAAAATGAGGAATATCAAATGTCAGACAGCGAACAGACAAAGATGACAGCCAAAACACGCGACAGGCAGCTTTCTGCCGAAGAGACTGCCGCGCAAAAAAAATATGCGTCTCTTGTACGCGAATACAACACGGGGGCGGGAAGACACGTTTATGTGCAGACGTTCGGCTGTCAGCAAAACGAAGCCGACAGCGAACTTCTGGCAGGTCTTGCTTCGGATATGGGCTACGAGCCTACCGACGATCCGGATAAAGCCGACCTTGTGCTTGTAAATACCTGTGCAGTGCGCGAGCACGCCGAAAAAAAAGCGCTCTCGTCGATAGGGCAGTTAAAGCATCAAAAGCGCCGCAATCCGTCACTTATCGTCGGAGTCTGCGGCTGCATGGTGTCTCAGATGAGCCGTGCGGATCAGCTTAAAAACAGCTATCCGTATGTTGACTTCACCTTCGGCACATCATCGCTCTACATGCTCCCCGAGCTTATATGGAAGCGGCTTTCGGGCGGCCCTAGGCGCTTTCTTATGCCCGACGATGAGCCTGCTGTTGCCGAGGGGATCCCCGTAAGGCGCGAATCGACTTATCGCGCATGGGTGAGCATAATGTACGGCTGCAACAATTTCTGCTCGTACTGCATCGTGCCGTATGTCCGCGGGCGCGAACGCAGTCGCCGCCCCGAAAAGATAATCGACGAGGTGCGCACGCTCGTTGCCGATGGCGTAAAAGACATAACACTGCTCGGTCAGAACGTGAACTCTTACGGCAAGGGCTGTTCGTTCGACTGCGACTTTGCGGATCTTATAACGCGTCTCGGAGATGTTGAGGGTGACTGGAAGCTGCACTTCATGACGAGCCACCCGAAGGACGCGTCACACAAGCTCATTGATGCCATGGCTGCCAACCCGCACGTCGCCCGTCAACTGCATCTGCCGCTTCAGTCTGGCAGCGACCGTGTACTTTCGGCTATGAACCGTCACTACGATACCGCAAAATACCTTGAAACGGTTGCATATGCACGCGAAAAAATGCCGGATCTTGTGCTTACATCGGACATAATCGTCGGTTTTCCGGGCGAGACCGATGAGGAATTCCGCATGACGCTCGATATAATGAGCCGCGTCAGATACGATATGGTCTATTCCTTCATATACTCTCCGCGCGGCGGCACTCCGGCGGCAAAAATGGAGTGTCAGGTCCCGGATGACGTCAAAGGCGAGCGCATGAACGCTCTGCTTGAACTTCAGACCCGCATTTCGGGCGAGATAAACGCCGGGTATGTCGGAAAAACGCTGCGCGTTCTCTGTGACGGGAAAAGCAAGACCGATCCCGATGTCACATCCGCACGCACCGAGGGCGGAAAGATCGTCCTTTTCGACGGCGGAGACATCACGGGTGAGTATGTAAACGTAAAAATAACGGACTCGCGTCCGTTTGCTCTGATAGGAGAAAAAATATAAAGGCAGACCAAAGTGCCAATGATGACGGCGGAGCCGGAAAACTCAAAGCGAGTTTTTTCGGCGCCGCCGTTTTGCGATTCAGTAATTCAGAATTGTGTATTTTTCACCGAATCTGAGAGCAAACAGCTTGTGAAGATCTGTAAGGTCGGAATCGGAAATACCGGATTTGTCGATTATATATGCTGACTGCTTTGTGGTGTAGACAAAGACATAATTTTTGGTTTCGCGAATGCTCACCGGGATGTTATATGATATTTTTTCTGTAGATTCAAGCTCATCGGAAGATGAGAGCGATATTATCTCATCGTCGGTAAAGGTAAGTGTCTGACGAACGTTGCCGAGGTTTTTTCTTGCGTTGAATATTATACGCGGTAAGATAAGATAGATGTAAAACTGAAAAAACAGGATCAGCGCGGCGAGTGCTATCAGGATCAGTGCTTTTGAGTCATTGCCTCCGACTACTGCAATGATCGTTGCGCCAATTATGTAAAATAATACGATCGCAATGAAAGTGATAAAACACTTTCGCGGGTCGGCTTTTTTGTACAGGCCCGAGCGGGCAAAAGCCGTGACGGCTTTTTTTGTCGTATGTGCAGTTTACCGTGATGTTCATGCTTCTCCGTTCCGCGGTGATCGGCTTATCATTTATTTACCGCTTATATATATTATGATACAGTATTTTGCGGCGAGTGTCAAGTGAGGAAAGTGCTTTTCGACGAAAAAAGAACTTATACCTACATTTTTTAATATAAGTACTTGCGTAAATCCTTGTTTTGAGGTATAATAATATGAATCATACTGTTTCGCACAGCGCGAAACGGAGATCAAAATATTTTTTATCACGGAGAACAAAATGGATATTATTCAGATGGCTCACGATATCGGAAAAGCGATAAAGGAATGCGACGAGATGAAAGCTTATGAGGCAGCCCAGGCGGCATATCTTTCCGACGAGGCTCTTCAGACCAAGGTGACGGAATACAACGTACAACAGAAGGCCTTTGCCGACGAGAGCGCCAAGACTGCACCGAACGACTTTCTTCTCGGTGCTATCCGCTCGCGCCTCGAGGCTCTTGCCGGTGAAATCACGACCGCTCCCTCGTATGTTGCCTTTGCCGAGGCTCAGGACAAGGTCAGCGCGATACTTGCAGAGGTCAACGAGACCATTATGGCTGAGGTGACTGGCGAGGATCATCACCATGACTGCTCTCACGACTGCTCCTGCTGCAGCGGCTGCCACTGATAAACTGATAAAAATACTGTTTGAGGGAGGAACATCCGTATGACTCCGATGATGGAGCAATACTTTGAGATAAAAAATCAATACAAGGATTATTTGCTTTTTTACCGTCTCGGCGATTTTTACGAGATGTTTTTTGACGACGCCATCGTCGGCTCGCGTGAGCTTGAGCTGACGCTCACAGGACGTGACTGCGGCGAAGCCGAGCGTGCCCCGATGTGCGGCGTCCCCTTTCACAGTGCGGAATCATATATTGCCAGACTTATAGAAAAGGGATATAAGGTAGCAATATGTGAGCAGATGGAGGATCCCGCCACCGCTAAGGGACTGGTCAAGCGCGACGTTATAAGGATAATCACGCCCGGAACGGTCACCGAGGCATCCATGCTGCCCGAAACACGAAATAACTATCTTGCGTCCGTTTTTATTGACGAGGGCGGCGCCGGAGTTTGCTTTGCGGACATTTCGACGGCGCAGATATTTGCTACGTCCTTCGACAACGCAGAGTATCTGCCGCCGCTTCTCAGCGAGCTCGGCACATACGCGCCGCGCGAGGTGCTGGTGAACATGGCACCGGAGCTTTGCCCCGAGCTTGCCGATTTTGTAAAGACGCGTCTCGGCGCCATGCTGGACGGCGGCAAAGCGGAAAAGTACGACTATACAGCCGCAAAAGAGACGGCTGTAAAGCAATTTTCGGATACACTGCGTGAGGGCGACATCGAACGCCGGCGACTCATCTGCGCGCTCGGTGCATTGCTTGATTACATATCCGAAACACAGAAAACCGATATTTCGTATATAAAAGAGCTCAATATATACGAAAACGGTCAGTATATGCAGATAGACCTGAACACGCGACGCAATCTTGAGCTGACAGAAACGATGCGTGCCAAGGAAAAGCGCGGTTCGCTGCTTGGAGTTCTCGATAAGACCTCCACAGCTGCCGGTGCACGGCTTTTGCGCCAGTGGGTGGAACATCCGCTGCTGAGCATAAGCGCGATCACACGGCGTCAGGCGGCAGTGGGTGAGCTTTTTGACGATTTCATGCTGCGCGAAGATCTGCGCGAGCGCTTGGAATCTGTGCTTGACATTGAAAGACTTGTTACACGAATAGTCTACGGCACTGCGAATGCACGCGATCTGCGTGCGGTATCGTCGACCCTGTCGGTGCTGCCGGATGTTTGCGAATTGCTTTCAAAATGCAAGAGCGATGAGCTTTCTGCTATATGCAGTGCTCTCGACCCCATGGAAGATATTGTGAAGCTTATCAACGACGCGATCGTTGAATCACCGCCGGCGCTTGTGCGCGAGGGCGGAATGATCGTAGACGGCTACAATGCCGATGTTGACAGGCTGCGCTCGATAATATCCGGCGGTAAGGGCTGGATAGAAAAATTCGCCGAAAAAGAGCGCGAGGCGACAGGCATAAAGTCGCTGCGCGTCGGTTACAACCGTGTTTTCGGCTATTACATTGAAGTTACCCGTTCGCTTGTCGGGCAGGTTCCCGAGGATCGCTATATACGCAAACAGACGCTTGCCAACTGCGAACGTTACATTACACAGGAGCTTAAGGATACCGAGGCGGCTGTTCTCGGTGCTGGAGACAGGCTGTCGTCACTTGAATACGAGCTGTTCTCCGAGGTGCGCACCAAGGTCGCCGAAAACGCATCCCGCCTTCAGCGGGCAGCTGCGCTGCTGGCAAGGATAGACGCGTATGTTTCTCTTGCTTCCGTTGCCGCAAAAAACAATTATACCTGCCCGCATCTGAATGTGCGCGGCGCGATCGAGATCAGGGACGGACGCCACCCGGTAGTCGAGCTTTTCGTAAAAGACAGCTATTTTGTCCCAAACGACACCTCGCTTGACATGAAGAAGAACCGCGTGATGATAATCACGGGTCCCAACATGGCTGGCAAATCTACGTATATGCGTCAGGTCGCGCTTATTGCCGTCATGACGCAGATCGGTTCTTTCGTGCCGGCAGCCGATGCTGATATGTGCATTACCGACCGCGTTTTCACGCGTGTCGGCGCTTCCGACGATCTTGCATCGGGGCAGTCTACATTCATGCTTGAAATGAATGAGGTGGCGAATATACTTAAAAACGCCACAAAGAACAGCCTTATCATTTATGATGAGGTCGGGCGCGGCACATCAACATTCGACGGAATGAGCATTGCGCGCGCCATAGTAGAATATACCCAAAGCCGCAAGGTGGGTGCAAAAACGTTGTTTGCCACTCATTATCACGAGCTTACGGTGCTTGAGGATGAGCTTGACGGCGTGGTCAATTACAACATTGCCGCCCGCAAACGCGGCGACACTGTTATTTTTCTGCGCAAGATAGTGCGCGGCTCGACAGATGACAGCTATGGTATAGAAGTCGCCAAGCTGGCAGGTCTGCCCAATGAGGTGATAAAGCGCGCAAAGGAAGTTCTGGCGTCGGTCGAAGCAAAATCACGCGCCGTTTCCGCGTCGGATGTAAAGAAAGAAGAAAGCGACGACGGCGCGATATCACTTGAAGAATGTATGCGAGAACAGGTCATAGATGACCTTCGGGCGGTTGATGTGAACACACTTTCGCCCATTGAAGCAATGAATTTTCTGTTTGAACTTCAGAAAAAGCTGAAATAGTGACGGAAGGTACGTAAACAATGGGAAAGATCAATGTGCTCAGTTTTGCGGTCGCCAACCTGATCGCGGCAGGCGAGGTCGTCGACAGGCCGTCGTCGGTCATAAAGGAGCTGGTTGAAAATTCTATAGACTCGGGCGCAGACAGGATCACCGTTGAAATAATGCGTGGCGGTATCAGCTTTATGCGCGTCTCCGACAACGGATGCGGGATGTCTCCCGATGATCTTCCGGTTGCCGTAAAACGTCATGCGACAAGCAAGATACATTCCGCCGCCGACCTTAACGGTATCAGAACGCTTGGCTTTCGCGGCGAGGCGCTGGCGGCGATATGCGCCGTTTCGGACGTCAGGATAATTTCAAAAACACGTGACAGCGATCTGGGCGCGATATATGAGATTCACGGCGGCGCCAACGGTGAACTTAGCGAGCGCGGTGCTTCCGATGGGACGACGGTCATCGTTGAAAATCTTTTTGCCAATGTTCCCGCAAGACTTAAATTTCTGAAAAAGGACGCTACCGAGGCTATGTCGGTCGCCGCAACGGTCGAAAAAGCCGCACTGTCACACCCGGAAATTGCTTTTACGTATATTTCGGACGGAACGGTCAAGCTTGAAACATCGGGAAACGGTGATCTGCGCAGTGCCGTGCGTGCAGTTTTCGGCAAGGCATACTGTGACGGTATGATACCGGTGAGCGATGAGCGCGAGGGCATTAAAATATCCGGCTTTATATGCGCTCCGATGCAGGTGAGAGCCAACCGCAATTATGAGAATTTCTTCATAAACGGAAGATATATCAAGACCAAGACGGGATCCGCGGCAATAGAGCAGGCGTATTCGTCGTACATACCGCCCGAGAAATTTCCGGGATGCGTTATGAGGATAGATATTTCGCCCGAGGCTGTGGACGTGAACGTTCACCCCGCAAAGCTTGAGGTGAAATTTTCTAACGAGCGTCCCGTGTTTGATGCCGTATACTACGCTGTAAGGCGCGCGCTGACCGAAAACGATCGCCGCCCAGAGCTTGGCTTTCAGGCAGGACAGAAAATGCCCTCGGTCTCGTTTGCACCTCAGCATGCCAGCGATGCATTTGTACCGGTCGGCAGTTCGGCGGACCGCGGCGTTCAGATGAATATCACGTCGTCCGCCCACGTTGCTGCTGCAAATAAGCCCGCGGTCGAGAGAGGTGCCGCAGCTCCGTTCGAACAGCCTGCGGCAGTTGTAAAATCAGAAATACCGGATAAACCCTATCTTAACGGTACACGCGCGCCTATGAACGCCGCAGAATACGGTGAATATCTGAAATACCGCGGCGGTGAATCCGTTATAGGGATAGACGATGAGTATACGGAGTTTGAAAACTATGTTTCCCCCGGAACGGGGTATATCGAGCCTGAGATCATACGGATAATGTACGGTGGGGAAGATGCTCAGAAGGGCAGTGCCGCAGCTGCATCGCTTAATGTCTCTCAAACGGTGCCAGTGCCGGTCCCTCCGGCAGCACCGGAGGCAGATAAGGACTCCCGCGACGTGCCGGCAAAAACAGGAATTGATTATCGTATCGTAGGCGAGATATTCAATTCGTATATAATCGTTGAAAAAGGCGATACCTGCCTGATAATAGATAAGCACGCGGCACACGAGCGGCAGAATTTTGAGCGTTTTAAGCGGCGCATGCAGAGCAGCGAGCGTGCAACGGTGCTGCTTGCCGTTCCGTGCGATGTCATGCTCATGAACAGCGAGGTCGCAGCTCTTGAGGAGTACCGCGCCGAAATAGAAAAGCTCGGCTTTGAATTTACTTCATCCCGCAACTCGGTGGGGCTTACGGCTATCCCCGACGGACTTGACCAGAGCGAGGCTGTCGGAATGATCGAAGCATTTGCCGGAGTGCTTACCGGTTCTGCCGGAAACGTTGAGCTGACGCATGATCTTATTTTTGAAAAGGCACTGTATCAGGCATCGTGTAAGGCATCGGTCAAAGCCGGCAGAGTGTACCCCGAAGAATACATCACCCGCCTTGTTGACGACCTGATGAAAATGCCCGACATAACATACTGCCCGCACGGGCGCCCCGTTGCTTTTGAAATGAAAAAATCGGCTCTTGACCACCGCTTCAAACGCACCTGAAAACGAAAGGATATAAAACTTAAATGTTTGAGCTAAAATGTACCGAAGACCGTGCCCGCAGAGGAGTGCTTCATACGGTCCACGGAGATATTGAAACTCCTGTTTTTATGAACGTCGGCACCTGCGCCGCCATCAAGGGTGGTGTTGCGACGTATGAACTGAAAGAGATCGGCTGCCAGGTCGAGCTTTCAAACACTTATCACCTTCACATACGCCCGGGCGACAAGCTGATACGCCAGATGGGAGGTATCAGAAAATTCATGAACTGGGATGGTCCCGTGCTGACAGACAGCGGCGGATTTCAGGTTTTTTCGCTGTCTCAGCTCAGAAAAATAACCGAGGAAGGCGTGCGGTTTGCGTCGCATATAGACGGCAAACGTATCTTTATGGGGCCCGAAGAAAGTATGCAGATACAGTCCAACCTTGCCTCGACCATTGCTATGGCATTTGATGAATGCATAGAAAACCCGGCGCCGTATGACTATGTTAAGGCGTCTACCGAAAGAACGGCACGCTGGCTTGTCAGATGCAAAAACGAAATGGATCGGCTCAATTCGCTTCCCGACACGCTCAACCCGCACCAAATGCTTTTCGGCATAAATCAGGGAAGCACATATGAGGATCTCAGGATCGCGCATATGCAGAAGATCGCCGAGCTTGACCTTGACGGTTATGCGATAGGCGGTCTGGCGGTCGGCGAAGAGACCGAGGAGATGTACCGTATAATCGACGCCGTTGAGCCGTATATGCCCAAAAACAAGCCGCGTTATCTTATGGGAGTCGGTACACCCGTGAATATTCTCGAAGCTGTGCACCGCGGTGTTGATTTTTTCGACTGTGTTATGCCAAGCCGCAATGCACGTCACGGGAATGTGTTCACGTGGAAGGGAAAGATAAATATTCTCAACGAAAAATATGCGCTCGATCCTCGTCCGATAGATGAGGGATGCGGGTGCCCTGCGTGCACACGCTACAGCCGTTCGTATATCCGGCATCTGATAAAAGCAAAAGAGTCGCTCGGTATGCGCCTTGCGGTCGTTCACAATCTTTATTTCTATAATGAACTGATGAAAAAGATACGCGAAGCGCTCGATGAAGGCTACTTTGAGAATTTCTATCAGAAATACCGCACGATACTCGCCGAGCGTGCTCAGGACTGACAGGCTCCGAACATATGCCTGTGCGAAAATGCGTATTTGCGCGCACTATTGCAAATAAGGATATTTTGGTGTATAATTATGTATGTACCGCCGCAACGGAGATGGCGGAATACGACCGCAGAAAGGAAATACGATGCTGTCAGCAGTAAAAAACTTTGCATTGACATTTCTGATATCGCTTCTTGTTTTTGCACTTTGCGCTTACCATATTGTCGGATATGTGCTGACGAATCTGTCGGTGATATCGGGCGGTTCCGGCGCAACGGAGACAACGCAGCCTCCCGCGCCCGTTATCACCGATGACAAGGGAACGGTTATTGAGATCCCGGATACCGGAGCTTCATTCAATCTGTTGGTTGCGGTCACCGATTATGATCCGACGCTTTACAACTACGATCCTGACACGGTCGGTGCGATCTCATCCGGTGTGATATCAAGACCGAGCGTTGAACCGCTGCCCGTCCCGAAAGATCTTGCGTCACCGCGACGTGTAAGCGTGGCGCCGGATTCCGATCCGGAAGACAAGACCGAAGAGATAACGAACGGTGAAAACGGTGATCCTCAGATATCGGGAGGTTTTTACTCCGCCAGATACAAAAAGATACGCACTCCGCAGATACTCCTCATCAGATTTGACCGTGAGCAGTCACAGGTAACGTTTTCGTCATTTCCCGACGCAGCATATGTGGTAATGGACGACAGATATGTGTCACTCGGTGACATATATGCGAAATACGGCAAACAGACGCTCTGCGATACCATTCATTCGCTTACGGGTTGCAAAATAGACAACAGTATAGTTATTCATCCCGATGGACTGAAGATGCTCGTCGATAATCTCGGCGGGGTATACCTGAATGTACCGCATGAAATACCTGCCGCAAACGAGGCCGAAGAGCCTATAAATAGCGGCGGTCAGGTGATTAAAGGGGATAATATATGGCGTGTCCTGAGCTATGACGGTGAAGGCGCCGCGCGTGACAGCGTTATCGTTGAACTTGCCCGTGCCGCCATCTCCGGCATTACTCAGATAACCAATTACCCGAACGCCGATTCGCTTTACGACAAGCTTTCCGTGTTGGTCGATACCGACTTTACAAAAGAGGCATTCATGAGCAATAAGGATTTCATTTTCAGATATTCTCAGCTCAGAAACACGTCGATCGAGCCGTCATTGCGCATGTTCCAGTTCGGCGACAGCCGGATAAGCGTAATTGACGAACAGGCGACCCTTTCAAAATTCTCCTCTATAAAGCGCGAATTCAGCGCCGAAACAACTGCCAAGCAATAATTTTATTTATAAAAGTAAAAGGAACTTCTGCAATGGACAACAAAGAAAAAACAATGGAAAAGATCGTCGCACTGTGCAAAAACCGCGGCTTTGTCTTTCCCGGATCTGAAATTTACGGCGGACTTGCCAACACATGGGACTATGGCCCTCTCGGAGTTGAGCTGAAAAACAACATCAAACGCGCATGGTGGAAAAAATTCATTCAGGAAAATCCATATAACGTCGGTCAGGATGCGGCGATCCTCATGAATCCCCAGACGTGGGTCGCTTCGGGACATCTCGGAGGCTTCTCGGATCCGCTTATGGACTGCCGCGAGTGCAAAGAGAGATTCCGCGCGGATAAACTGATAGAAGATTGGTGCGCCGAGACAGGTCATGTTCTCGAAAAGCCCATAGATGCTTTCACCCAGGCTGAGATGAAAGCCTTCGTCGAAGACAACAATATTCCGTGCCCGACCTGCGGAAAGCACAACTTCACCGATATCAGACAGTTCAACCTGATGTTCAAGACATTCCAGGGTGTGACCGAGGATGCCAAGAATACCGTTTACCTCCGTCCCGAGACCGCACAGGGTATCTTTGTGAACTTTGTGAATGTACAGCGCACTACGCGGCGCAAGCTGCCGTTCGGTATCGGACAGATCGGTAAGTCATTCAGAAATGAGATCACACCCGGCAACTTTATCTTCCGTGTTCGCGAATTTGAGCAGATGGAGCTTGAATTCTTCTGCGAACCGGGTACCGACCTTGAATGGTTTGCATACTGGCGCGGATTCTGCCGTGACTGGCTGCTTTCGCTCGGTATGCGTGAGGAGAATCTGCGTCTCCGTGACCACGATCCCGAAGAGCTTTGCTTCTATTCAAAAGCAACGACCGACTTTGAGTTCATGTTCCCGTTCGGTTGGGGCGAGCTTTGGGGTGTTGCCGACCGCACAGATTATGACCTCACTCAGCATCAGAATACATCGGGCAAGGATCTGACCTATTTCGATCAGGAAAAGAACGCGCATTATATTCCTTATGTTATTGAACCCTCACTCGGTGTCGAGCGCTCGTTCCTTGCATTCCTCGTTGATGCTTATGACGAGGAGGTCGTTTCCAAGGACGAAAAGAGCGGTAAGGAAGACATTCGTGTCGTTCTGCATCTGCATCCCGCACTTGCTCCTTTCAAAGCAGCGGTACTGCCGCTTTCAAAGAAGCTCTCCGCAGACGCTGAGAAGATATACCACGACCTTTTGAAGGATTATATGGTTGATTTCGACGATGCCGGATCAATCGGCAAGAGATATCGCCGTGAGGATGAGATAGGCACGCCGCTTTGCATAACTTACGACTTTGATTCGCAGAACGACAACTGTGTGACCGTGCGTGACAGAGACACCATGCAGCAGGTGCGCATTCCGATTTCGGAGCTGCGCGATTATATCGCAGGTAAGGTAAACTTTTAAGGTAAACATTAATGGACGCTGAGAAGACAGTTTCCGGCGTTTCGCCGGCAGCCGATGAAAAGGCTGCCGACGAAGTGTTGAGACTCGCTCTCGACATTGCGGAGCATATTCTTGAAAACGGCGGTGAAATAAGCAGGGTAGAGAACACCATCGAGCGTATCGGATACGCTCTCGGTGCAGCCCATGTTGAGGCTTTTGCCGTCACCACGCTTATTACAGCCTCCGTTCGAATGAAAGACGGTGCATATTCGCAGCAAATGCGCCGCGTAAAAAACACGTCTGTCAATCTCTATCGGGTCGAAGAGCTGAACCGCATTTCACGTGAGCTGTGTTCTGGCGTGATAGATATGGATGCCGCACACAGTCTTGTTGATGCCGTTGCGCATTCTCACCAAACCAAAAGATGGCTTATCATTATCGGATGCGCAGCCACTGCTGCCGGATTTGTGCTGTATTTCGGCGGCAACTGGAAGGATGCACTCATTTCATCCGTTATCGGTGTTCTTATGATGCTGATACCGTGCGATCCGAGCGGCGCTTTCAATGCAGTAACGCAAACGGCAGTGCGCTCTTTTCTCGCCGGCGTAGCAGCGATCCTTTCTGTGCGCGCGGGATTCGGATGTGACGCAGGCTCGATAATGATCGGCACAATAATGCTGCTGATCCCGGGTATGGCGGTCGGGACCTCGATCGGAGATATGCTCGGTAAAAATATCATATCGGGCACAATGCGTCTGGCGCAGGCGCTTATTCAGGCGGTGGTGATAGCACTCGGTTATTCCGCTGCAATTCTTCTGCTCGGAGGTACGTCATGAACGACCTTTTGATCAGGCTTTTGGGCGGTGTTATAGGCACCTTCGGTTTTGAGTGTTTCTTTGAGGTCAAGCTTAACCGTATACCGGCATCGATGCTCGGCGGTATAGTCGGAACATTTGTTTACCTCGTTTGCATACGCGGCGGAATGCATGAATTTGTCGCCAATACCATTGCTGCGTTTTTGATAACGCTTTATTCCGAAACAGTCGCACGTATCCTGCATTCCCCTGTGCCGACATTTCAGATACCCGGACTTATCGTTCTCGTTCCGGGGCGCACTCTCTATTATACCATGAGTAATCTGATATCCGGCAATTTTGCGGCAGGCGGGCAGTTTGCCGTTACCACGCTACAGGTGGGCGCGGGAATTGCCGACGGCATAATTTGCGGAACGGTGCTTTTCGGATTGATCGAGCTTGTGGTGAAAAAAGCAAATTCAGCGATACACGCAAAACAAGAAAAAAGACGCTGCAGAAAAATAAAATAAGAACCGTGTCAGGCATTTGCCTGACACGGTTCTTATTTTGCATGAGACAGATTTATATGTTAACCGCGGGTCTTGCCGCCGGCAACATTGATGGTCGTGCCGTGAATGTATCCCGCTTTTTCGGAAGAGAGGAAAGCAACGGTATTTGCAACCTCGGAGAGCTTGCCGGAACGACCGAGCGGTGTGGTGCTGGTTTTGCTGTAGCCCGCACGGAGCTGTTCGACGGTAATGCCGCGTGTGTACGAAAGCGCTTCTTCGTAAGACTGAGTGCGGAGGCCGGTTGCCTCAAGTATGCCGGGGGCGACGCCCACAACTCTTACGTGATGTTTGCCGAGTTCTTTTGCCCATGAACGCGTAAGACCGTTGACCGCAGCCTTTGAAGCAGCGTAAACGCTCTGGCCTTCCGAACCTTCAAGACCGCATTCCGAAGACATATTGATGATGACTCCGGATCCGTTCTTTACCATCACACGTGCCGCAGCCTGAGAGCAGAAGAAGAGACCTTTAACGTTAACGTTCATTACCTTGTCCCAGATCTGTTCGGAAAGCTCCTGAACGCCGGCGGGGTCAACAAGAAGGCGGGGAATATTGATACCCGCATTATTTACAAGTACATCGATCGTACCGAACTCTGATACGACAGTGTCCACCATATCGTTGACGCTCTGTTGACTTGTGACGTCGCAACTGACGTAAATATACTTTCCGCCGTTTGCTCCGGCATCGATCTTCGGAGGCTCAGGATTGATATCACATACAGCGACATATGCACCGTCGTCAAGAAATTCACGCACGCAGGCGAGTCCTATGCCGGATGCCCCTCCTGTTACGATTACAGACTTGCCTTTAAGTCCAAGCCATGTGTTGTCCATTTTTTGTTACCATACCTTTCTGGATATATTACGTCATACGACGTAGAAGCGACATGAAAACTCATGTTGTTTTTTAATTGATAATGCACCGGTGTCGGACGGCGGTTCATTCCCCGGCAATGACCTGCTGCTCCGGATTTTTTGCAAGCCATTTGAAAAAATAAGTTGCAAACAGAAGAACAAACAAGAAGATGAATACTCCGCACAGAATATCGGATAAATATCCCGCGATCATCTGCGCGACCTCGTTCCACCCAGACGGAGCGCCGTAGCTGAGATCATAAATAAAGCGACTCATGACCTTGAGGGCGGCAAATATTACGCCGACGATCCATCCGCATTTGACGATAGGGTTTTTCACGCGGTGCAACGCACGATAAGGATATATCTCCGAGATCCAGTTGAATTCGAGATCTCCGAGCCTGCGCGCAGCCACACAAAGCATAACATATTTTTTTGTCGCCTCACGGCAGACAAATCTTACGATAAGCACACAAATGCCGAGCTGAAATGCTTCAAGTGCGAAATAAACCAGGGTGATGTTAAGTCCAGATGATGTGCCGGAATTATTTGTAATCACAGAAACCGCAAGGTTCAAAGCCCGTTCGACCGCTATTTCGCCGAATGAGATCAGCAGCACCGCACGTCTGTAAGCAGCTTTTCGGAAAAGTATCACGGATATCGCTATCGCCGTGTATTGCGCTGCTGCAAATATTACGTCGAAAAGGCTTATCGCCAAACCGAGCACATCCGGCAACATGGTATTGGAATACAGTATGTCCGCTGCTACCTGTGTATAAACAGGGGAGAGTATGCAGGTCGACACGATCGCGGCTGCGAGCGGTACAAGGACCGCAAACAGGCACACACGCTTGAATGCAGTATGCGCATAGAGTTTATTTTCAAGCATCTTTTTGTCCTGTCAAACGATCAATAGATGAGCCCGTTATCCTGGAGGGGATACGGTGAAACCGGCACTCCGTTTGCGGTTATCATGACGTGGAGCCGGTGAGTAGTGACAAAACCTGTTTTGCCGACCTTGCCTATCGTTTGCCCTTTGTTGACCATATCGCCGACAGAAACCGATGCCTCGCTCATGTGAGCATACCAACTTTTGAGCCCCATGCCGTGGTCAACGACGACAAATTTTCCGAGTATATCGCAGGTGCCGACATATACGACCTTGCCGCTGTTCATGGCGGGTATTTCGGCTCCGAGGTTGAACACATAGTCAACGCCCTCATGACGGAAGTCATCGGCATATCTCATGAGCATATGCTTGCCGAATCCGATGGCAATACCTATCTTATTGTCTTCATAGTTCAGGAACTTATCGCTGAAATACTTCATTGATTCGTTCGTTGAGCATATTTCGGTAATAAGCTTGCGATACTCGGCGATGTCCTCTGCCGAATAGCTTGCGTCGACAACGGATTTGGGCACATCGTAATATGCATAGCTCTTGGTAAAGGTTTTGTCGCTTACGGTAAGATCAAGCGTCTGAGTAGTCAGCCCGTAGGACACGGTGAGCTTGTACACTGCCGGGGCAAGTTCGAGATTTATCGGAACAACTGCACGTACATAATCGCCGTCGGTGAAGAACTGCGGCATGCAGCCGATAGAAGGCTCACTCTTGAACACAATTTTTGAAGGATCGGTGACATTGAGCCCGCTGAGTACGACAAAATTCCCGATATCGACCTTGTTTTCGCCGAGCGTAAATATCGCAGCCGCGGAAACATTTGCCGAGAATTCATAGCTGGCTTTTCCATAGTATTCGCAACCGTCTGTCTGCTCCCAGTTGGCTTCGATCTTGAATGTAAGAGTATCGTTCTTCTCGATCTTCAGCTCCGAAAGTGTTTCGGGAGCGCCCGAGAAAAGCTCGCCTGACGCATTGTAGACCTTCACGGTGCATTGTGTAGGTGCAATATCAAACTTGATCCCGGGATCGTTCGCCACATCAAAAGACTGTGAGGTGCTGCCCGGCTTGTCATCCGTTATATTGCGGTAAATACCGTTTACAAGGTAGTTCCAACTGATGCTTGTCGGCTCCACCTTACTGTCGCCTGCGACGGTAAGTACGGGAGTGGTGGCGGATTTGAAAAGATAAAGCGAATATTTGGTGTCAAAGAATTTCAGGGCGTCGCTTTTGGCGATTCTGAATACTTTTCCGTCGGGATCGGCAAAAAAGCACTTATCAGAGTCGGCAGAAAAATAGTATTTGTAGTTTACCTCTTCACCGTTCTCGCGTCTGAACGTGCCGAGCAGAAACGATTCGCCGCTGTAATCGGCGGGAAGGGAATCCACTGCTTCGCCGCCCTTGTTCATTGCAAGGAATGATGCAAGCATCCAGTCGTCATCGTCCTTTTTGAAGGTTGCCGATGTTCCGTCCGGAATCTTCAGGTCAAGCTCGGTAAACTCTTTAGTTCGCGGTTGCTGTTGATTTGCATAGTAGTTGCCGATTGCCAGATAAGTGGGAATAAACAGTACCACCAATGCAATTATCAGTATGACAAATTTTTTGATGTCAAGATTGAATTTCATATTTTAAGACCTTGCCTTTCGGAGGTGTGGGAAATACGAAAATGGCGTATCGCTTGATATTCTGTATATATTATACGTCATATGCGTTTTCGGGTCAAGTCCCCTGAGTCCGATAAATAGTTAATTTTCGTTGTCGGTAAAGATTTTTAGCTGTGAATCTGCCGCGCCGGAGTTACTTTCGGTCTTTGCCGTGTACGGTCTGCCAAGATGAGCATACGCAAGTCTGGTTGCACACCTACCTCGCGGGGTCCTGGCGATAAAGCCGATCTGTATGAGATACGGTTCGTAGACATCCTCAAGCGTAACAGCTTCCTCGCCGACCGTTGCCGCAAGTGTTTCAAGTCCCACTGGACCGCCGCCGTAAAAGTCGATTATCGCTTCAAGCATACGGCGGTCTATGTTATCAAGCCCGAGCTCGTCTATCTCAAGTCGCGCAAGCGCGTATGAGGCAATGTCGCTGCCGATCTCGTCAAGCCCCTTTACCTGTGCAAAATCGCGTACACGTTTGAGCAATCTGTTGGCGATTCGAGGCGTCCCGCGCGAGCGTGCGGCTATCTCGTGAGCGCCGTCTGCATTGATGTTATACCCGAGGATACCGGCGCTGCGGCAGACTATGGCAGTCAGCTCTTCGGGCGTGTAGAGCTCAAGGCGCGATATTACGCCGAAGCGGTCGCGCAGCGGTGTCGAAAGCTGCCCCGCACGCGTCGTAGCACCGATAAGCGTGAACGGCGCGAGGTCGATGCGTATGCTTCTTGCCGCGGGACCTTTGCCGATTATTATATCAAGCGCAAAATCCTCCATGGCAGGGTAAAGGATCTCCTCCACGGTCCGCGGTAAGCGGTGTATCTCGTCAATGAAAAGCACATCGCCCTTTTGAAGGTTTGTGAGAAGCGCCGCAAGGTCGCCCTGCTTTTCAATGGTGGGTCCCGAGGTGACACGGAAATTAACGCCGAGCTCCGAGGCGATTATTCCCGCAAGTGTTGTTTTCCCGAGCCCCGGGGGGCCGTAAAGCAGTACGTGATCGAGCGCATCGCCGCGCATTTTCGCCGCTTCGATATAGACTTTAAGGTTTTCTTTGGCTTTTTCCTGCCCTATATAATCGCTGAGTCTGCGCGGGCGCAGGGAGGTGTCGAATTCATCATCGCCCGCCGTATAAGAAGCATTTACGATCCGGTTTTCAAAATCCAATTCGTCGTCAGTCATGAAGCCTCCAAATCAAATTATTTCATCAGTTTTTTGAGCGCCGCTCTGATTATATCCTCGAGCTCTGTGTTGTCAATGTCGATCCCGCGCAGTGCATCAAGTGCCGCGGCACGGTTGAAGCCGAGGACTGTCAGTGCGTCAATAGCTTCGGCAGATTTGCTCCCGATGCCGGATATGGCGGGAGCATCCGTGTCTGCCACATCACTTGCGGTTTCAGCATCGGCACGTAGCTTGTCTTTCAGCTCAAGTATGATCCTCGCGGCAGTTTTCGGACCGACGCCCGGAGCCTTTGATATCTGCTTCTTATCGTCGGTGCACACTGCGAGCGCAAGCTTTTCCGGGGTGAGCTGCGTGAGCATGGATATGGCAGCCTTGGGTCCGACGCCCGAGACCGAGGTCAGAAGGCGGAAGAGATTAAGCTCCTCAGGAGTTGCGAATCCGTACAGTTCGATGCCGTCTTCGCGGACCGCGAGATGCGAATAAAGCTTGACCTGCGGGGCATTGCCGCCTGAGGTATGTGGAAGCGCGGAATATGTCGTGCCGCTTATCGTCAGTTTATATCCGACACCGCCCGCATCGACTACGGCAAAGCTGCGGTCGAGTAAAGCAAGTTCACCTTTGATATAATAAAACATCAGTCGTCCTTCTCCGGATCATCGGAAGTTGTATTTTCGTCATTCGCGCTGCTGTCATCGGCAGTGTCGCTTTCACCTTTACCCACAGCATCTTCAAGAGCGTCACGGTAGTCTTCGTCTGTCATATCGTAGGCATCGCCGAGCTCTGCGCAGTCGTCGCAATCATTATCGTCGCAATCATTATCGTCGAAATCATAATAATCGTCTACGCTGATGGGATCACGGCTGCTGTCGGCGCATATGCGCTTAAGCATCGCCTTGAGCTGCTTTTCGAATATGATTATGAGGATGAACAATGCGAGGGACAGTACGGACACCGCAAGACCGAGCGTGAACGCTTTCGGGCGATATTTCATAATCACCGTATGCTCGCCGGCTCCGTCTACGTTGAATGCGATAACTCCGTTCAGGGCTTCCGAGGTCTCAACGCTCTTTCCGTCTACCGTCACGTTCCAGCCTTTGTCATAGGCTATCGTGGTCATTATGAGCTGCGAATCCTTTTCGGTAGTGATCGTACCCGGGAGATAGGAGTCGGTCCAGCCCTCGCCGACCGTCATCTGTGTTTCGGAGAGGCGCGATATTACCGCCTTAAACACATCCATATCGATGTAATAGAAGGCATCGGTGCTCTGCTTTACATAAAGCACATCGTTTTTGAGCGTCATCGATACCTTTACGGTATCGCCCGTTGAGAATGTACCGAGGCAGACTATGCGGTCGGTCTCTCCGCCGTAAAAGCCGTCGGCATCGTCAGGTCTTTTTCCGTTTACTTTGAGTGTTACCTCACGCGGATATTCCGAGGGCAGGTAGAAGTATATCTCGCCGTCGCGCGTCGCCGTTACGGTGTAGCTTATAACACAGTCCGAGGAGCTGTTCTGAGGAGCGTATTTGTAGTGTCCCGCGATCGTCGTGACATCGCAGTTTGTGGTTTCAATATCGCGGTCGTCAAGCTTTATCGGCTTGAATATCTCGGGAACTTCGCTGTCGCCGAGCAGAGCACCGTAAAGTCCGTTCAGGCGAACAAACGGTGTGTCCCCGGTGAGCTCATAGTCGAGCAGACCGTCCGAAACGCCGTAAGCTATCGACAGTGCATAGGGGTTGCGGTAATAGGTGTACTCGGTGCCGTTGTAGGTCGCAACGGAGCCTCCCGCTTTTTCATAATAATCCGTATGATAGTTTTTCTCGCTCGCAAGAACATATTTTATGCCTAGCAGAGAATCGTTCACGGGCGTCCCGCCGAGATATTTCGACCAGTGGGACTTTGATGCATAGCCGAGCTCGTGCAGGAAGTTGATGGTCGATTTATTGAGCGTAGAAGTCGAGTTGGTCAGCCCGCGTATGCGCAGCGCCATGTTGTCGCAGTATTTGCGATGAGCGTTTTTCTCAAAACGGTAGAACCCCGGATCCTCTTCGAGCAGCTCATTTGTGACCGGTCTTATCGCACCTATGAAATCGGTGTAGGATGAATAAGAAGAATAGATAACATCGTCTCCGAATTCCACACAGGAGCATATCCCGTTGCAGAACGCTTCAAGGCAAACAAAAATACAGAGAACGAGCGAAACGTTCTGGCGCAGCTTTGCTCGTCTTGCGATACAAAGTATCACCATAAACGCAATAAAGCATATCGCCGAAAACCAGACGGTTTCGACGCTTTTCAGTTTCTGGTCGAATTCTATCGTCCCGTTTATGCGTTCGACATACGATTTGAACTCAAACTTCTGCGCTACACAGATGAAGAGCAGCCACAGAGAGCCTGTTGTTATGATAGTTCCCGCCGATGCTTTGCGTATTTCACCGTAAGCACGGTAGGCAAGCACTATGAGGAAGAAGCACAGCATAAAGCTGTAGCGGTAGTTGAGCCAGTTGGGTTTCTGGAAGCCGTGCCATATCATGTCGAGCGTGTTGATGGAAAAGCTCAGCACAAAAAACATGATGAACGCCGCAGAAAGTGCTTTTTCGCGCGATGAAAATTTCTTTGAGAGGAAATACACCGGTAAAAGCAGAAGGGTTATCACACCGCAATAAACGAACGGAAGCCCTTCGGGACGTACGGTATCATAAGATCCCGGCAGAAACTTGGTGAGAAAATCCATAAAATCAAACCGCAGCGACGGTGTGAAATCGGGATTCGAGAAAGTGTTCTTGCCGAACTGAAGCGAATAGTAAGCGGTCGCTACGATGACCATGGATATTCCGATGGCAAGAGCCGAGGCACCGGCGATGCGCAGGAATGAGCGGCGGAAATGGTGCGGCTCTCCGTTCGGGTTGTTGAGACCTTTTTCGTTGCGCGAAAAATAATAATAAAAGAAATACGCCGCAACATAGATGCAGACCATGTACCCGATATAGAAATTGCTTATCATGGTCAGCGCAAGGAGGATGACAAATCGCTTGTATTTGTAGTTTTTGATGAGCTCTTCAATGGACAGCGTGAGCAGCGGCAGCCACATCATCGCATCGATCCACATTGAGTTGTGCTGATGTATTATCGCATATGTCGTCAGCGCATAAAGCACCGAAAACGTTACAACGGAAAGCTTGTTTACCTTGCCTCGGCTCGTGCGGTGCAGATAAAAGCCGAAGTTGAATCCGGAAATACCCGTTTTGAGCAGGAAGATGAAAAGCAGCGCGTCAAGTATCCGTTCCTGCGGAAAAAGCGCGACAAGAAATGCAAAAGGACTCGCAACATAGTATGCGAATATCCCCATGAACTCGCCGCCCATGTTGCAGCAGAAGGAATAAATAAACGACATTTTGCCGTATATTGCATTTCGCAGCGCCTCATAGAAATAAACATACTGACCGTTGAGGTCAAGCACGAGCACCGAGCCGTTGCCGAACGGGTGTATCTCCATTGCAAGGTAGATAAGGTAGTTGAGGGCTACCGGCAGCAGGAAAGCGTATATGAGATAGAATGTCGGTCGTTTCTTTACGCTGTCGATAAGCTTTCCGAGGCGGGAAGCAAGTCTGTTTTTCTTTGTCTCGGAAATTTCCGCGGCGCCGCCGTTCAGGGCTTCTGCCGCTGTGCCGGAATCGATTTCGTTCATATCAGATTTCTCCATCCTTTCGGTCTTTTTTGTCACCAGACGGCTCATTTTCATCTTCTCCGTGTGACACCGGGGTGACTTTTTTTATCGCACGTTCGAGCTTTTCTCGTTCAAGGGTCATGTCTCTTCCGCAGCCGAGACAGATGATCCTGACGGTGCTGCCTGTGCGGAGCACGGAAAAACGTGACGTCCCGCACGGATGCGTTTTTTTCAGCTCAAGTATATCGCCTGCGGAAAAGCGCACTATCCGTGACATCCGTGATACCTCCGTTCATTGCATACAAAACCATTGTACATTATATCATATTTTTTTACGCGTGTAAAGAAATATCTTCCGCGTTTTTCCGAATTAACTTTTGAGAAGCATAAAATTTATATTTTGCGCTCTCTTTTGTTTGACTTTACACGCTCGGAGTGGTATAATTTATGATGATATTTTGTTGAAAGGATCAAAGACTGTATGAGGATTCTCGGCATAGACCCCGGACTTGCAACTATCGGCTGGGGCGTGATCGAATCGGATGCATATCGTCCGAAGGCATTGGCTTACGGTTCGCTGATAACTCCCGCGGGGTTAAAAACGGAGGAACGTCTGTCGATGATCTACTCGGGGCTTGCGGATATAATCAGGGAGCACCGTCCTCAGCAGATGGCGGTCGAAGAACTGTTTTGGAATACAAACCAGACGACGGGTATACGTGTTGCCGAAGCGCGCGGCGTGATACTGCTGTGCGGGCACAAAAACGGTCTTGAGATAGCCGAATATACACCGCTTCAGGTAAAGCAGGCGGTGGTAGGTTACGGCAGAGCGGAAAAGAAGCAGGTCATAACCATGATCACGATGCTTTTGAATCTTCCTGCGCCGCCGAAACCCGACGATACCGCCGACGCGCTTGCCATTGCGGTCTGTCACTCATTCTGCGGAGCGTCGCGGATAGCGAAATACTATAACAACAACTGAAGGATCTGCTATGTGGACTGCTGAAAACTGGAAGGATTACGAACTGCTCGATGCTTCTGACGGAGAGAGGCTTGAGCGGTGGGGAAGATATATACTTATACGGCCCGACCCCCAGGTCATCTGGCATGGTGGGCGCAAAGCCGCCGAATGGAAGAAGGCGGACGGCGTATATCGCCGTTCAAAAAGCGGCGGAGGTGAATGGACGGTTCATCGTATGCCTCAGGAATGGAATATAAGCTACGGAAACCTGCGTTTTCTCCTTAAGCCGATGGGCTTCAAGCACACGGGCCTTTTCCCCGAGCAGGCTGTAAACTGGGACTGGTTCTCGGAGATCATAGGCGATGCCGTGAGATCGGGCAGAAGTGTGAAGGTCCTCAATCTTTTCGCGTACACCGGCGGCGCGACCGTTGCTGCTGCCGCCGCGGGGGCAGCCGTATGCCATGTTGACGCCGCCAAGGGGATGGTGGCACAGGCAAAGCAGAACGCTGCGCTCTCGGGGCTTGCCGAGGCGCCGATAAGATACATAGTCGATGATTGCCAGAAGTTTGTCGAACGCGAGATACGCCGCGGCAACAAATACGATGGCATTATAATGGATCCTCCGTCCTATGGGCGGGGACCGACGGGCGAGGTCTGGAAAATAGAAGATTCGGTCGACGGTCTGATACGCCTTTCCGCATCGCTGCTTTCCGACTCACCGCTGTTTTTCCTCATCAATTCTTACACCACGGGGTTGCAGCCGATGGTGCTTGACAACATATTGCAATTAACGCTCGGCGCGGCGCTTGGAAAAGAAAAATTCGGCGCGGGTAATACGGACGCGTACGAAGTGGGCATCGCCACGGAGGAGGGGATTTCTCTGCCCTGCGGCGCGGGAGGTATTTACG
>CAJLZE010000030.1 GCA_905210995.1 uncultured Anaerotruncus sp. | reverse complement strand
CTGCGCCGTGCTGCGCAGCCGGTATTTTGAATATATCGCGTCAGTTTTTCGGAATGTTCGGCAATAATGAATAAAATTATTTGACAAACCGCGTAATTCGGTGTATAATATATGTATGAAGGAAATAAGATATTAAATTCGGAAGGAGCGTAATTATGTTTGAGATCGGGGATTTGATCGTATACGGAACGAACGGAGTCTGCCGTGTTGACGGTATGAGTCGCTCTCCCTATGATGCCGGGGATGACAGGGAATACTATGTCCTCAAGCCGTTGTATGACCAGGCGAACAGTGTGATATACACGCCGGTGACAAACGAAAATGTGGTGATGAGACCGCTTCTTTCGAGAGAAAAAGCCGGAGAACTGCTTGCCCGCATCTCGGACATTGCCGCGATAACCGTCGATAATGAAAGATCGCGGCGCGATGTGTATCGTGAGGCACTTCGCACGACCGATCCCGTCAATTATGTGCGAATCGTAAAAGCGGTACGCCGCCGCCGTGAGGAATTCAGCCGCACGCGCCGCAGGCTCCCCGACCTTGATATCGACTTTGAACATTCGGCTTATTGCTGTTTGCTCGGCGAGCTTTCCGAGGTACTCGGAATATCGCGCGGCGAGCTTGACGAGAGAATATCCGTCATGCTCGGCAAAAAGCCGGAAAGAGCCTGAAAAAACATATAAATAAAAAAACAGGGTATGCGGAGCCTTAAGGCTCGCGCATACCCTGTTTCGGTCATATGGGCGTTACTCAGAATTTTCCGCTTGAACCGCCGTGCGACCCGCCGGACGAACTTGTGTGGCTTCCGCCGCCACCGCCGCCGCTTCCGCTTGAATCATCCCTTGCGCGTGCCGTCCTTGAGACGGTGCTGTACAGGAACAGATCCGAGCTTTGCGTCAGCTTGAAGCTGTCCGGTCGCACATAGTTCGATGCCGCATTCTGCCGCCTTGCGGTGTTCATCTTTGATTTCATTACGCCGACCCATATGAAGGCGACGACAGCAGCGACCGCAAGCGCTATCAGAAATCTTGACGCGCAGCGTTTGAGATAGTCTCTGCCGTAATCATAGATGCCGCCGGTGTTCTCGTGACTTTCGGAAAGTGCTTTTATAATTCCGCGCAGCGAAACGGAATTGTATTCTTCCGGCATCTTGCGCTTTACCCAGTAGTCGTCTATCGTTTCGCAGTAGCTGTTCATCCACGCGTTCGGGATATCATCCTTGTCCTGCTCGTAGCGTCTGACGGCTTCAAGGCAGCTTTGTGTCAGATGTGCAAACGTCTTTGCCGCACCTTCAAAATCATTGACGCGCAGAAGTGCAACAACGGCAAGCTCAAGATTAATCAGCCTCGAGTCGGTGTTGAAGAGGTCTATCGCTGCGCCGCTCGTTGAAAATGCATAGTCGCGTTCCTCCATGCTCACAAGCATGAGAATGCCGGTCGAATTGATGGGGAAGAGACTGTCGTAAAGGTCATCTGCGTATTCCGTTGCAGTTTTTGAACCCAGAGAGTAAACGGTGGCGAAATAAACATTGTAATCGTAGGTATTCTTTATGTACTCAAACGAAGCTTCTATTTCCTTTTCGCAGTTCTCGCCGATGAGATCGTTTCTGTCATCGACCCATTTGTACTTCTGCGTTGCACCTGCGGGTATAACACAGAGGCATGCGAGCAGCAGAGCCGTGATGACTGCAAGGATGCGGGGAGCGAATATGTTCTTTCCGATCTTCATTTTTGTCGCCTCCTTTACAGCAGGAACGCAAGCGCGATCCCGATAGCCGCCGCAATGCCGAATACGATGCCCCAGTACTTCCAGTACTTTGAACGATCGACCGGCAGCTTGCCGATGAACTTGCCGGTCTGCCCGTTCATGGCAAAGGTGTACATCTCGTCACGGTATTTTGTGTTGAGCAGCCATACGGGAAGAAGAGCGTATCTGATGTTTCTGTTTGAAAGATTTATGTTCGACCCGGTGGGTGTGCAGCTTGCATAGCCGTGCACGGTCGCCCTGAAAGCCGCAGCGGTGCTGTTTTTTATGCGTTCGTTCGCTCTCGGCGTGCTTGCATCGGCGTCAACGTCATATCTGTCGGCAAGATATCCGGCAAGGTATGGCGTGCCGAAGTCCTCAAGATCGGCATAGTTGTAAGGCTCTATTGCCTCCATGTAGGTGTCGTCCATTTTCTTTGAGCCGTCCACCGGGACGCGGTCGAAGGCGATTTTACCGGCTCTCAGCACCTGATAATATGAGGTGCGCGTGTAGTCGTAATTGCTGTCCGACCAGCAGCTCACCTGTGTGGCACGGAAGCTCAGCGAGGCGTCGGCATCGGCATCGAAAAGCCAGAAGGGAACATAAATGCCCTGTATGCTGTCGATGCGGTTTTCATCGGTAAACGAATCGGGCAGCAGCTTTTTGCCTTTCATAAAGTTTTTGAGCGCGGTCTTGGCGCCCTCCTTGTCGATCTTGAACGGTATCACGTAGTCGGGACGCAGCGTTCCGCTGAATTGCTGTGTGACTATGACATTGTTGCCGCAGAAAGGGCATACGGTCGCCGCGGTGTTTTTGTCACCTATGACCTCACCGCCGCAGGATTTGCATACGTATGAGACCATTCCGTCCGTTTCTCCCTCGCGCCAGTTCCCGTTACCGCTGTCCTCGCCGTAGGGATCCCACTCGGGTGTGTTGTCGGCGGTGGATTTCAACCCGTCGTCAAAGCCGCGCAGCGTATCCGCGTCGAATTCCGTGTCGCAATACGGGCAGCGCAGCTTCTGCAGTTTGCTGTCGAATTCGATGGTCCCGCCGCAGCACGGGCATTTATACTGTAATATTTTATCGTCAGCCATATCTGTTGCTCCTTTCGAAGTGCAGTTATATATATTATACAGTATGTCCCGTGCTTTTTCAAGATGTTTGACCTGTTTGGACGGAATTTTGCCTTTTTTCGGCACTGATGCGTCAGGGGGTGTCAATATTCGGACGAAGATCACAAAAAAATCAGCTTGCGATACCACCTTTTTTCGCCTAATTGCCGATCGTTCATAAAATATAAATATTTGCGTGTTATACTTACTAGGTGTCATAATCCAAAATGAAAGGAACCCGCTTTTTATGATTAAAATATCTCACCTGGTTAAGAATTACGGCTCTTTCTGCGCCGTTGACGATATCAGCTTTGAGGTGGAGCGCGGTGAAGTTGTCGGCTTTCTCGGACCTAACGGCGCCGGTAAGAGTACGACGATGAATATCGTCACAGGATATCTCTCGTCCACTTCCGGCAGCGTAACCATAGGAGGTGTCGATATTCTCGACGACCCGCTGAATGCAAAGAGGCTCATCGGTTATCTTCCCGAACAGCCGCCGCTTTATCCCGATATGACGGTGGATGAGTATCTCTCGTTTTGCTACGACCTCAAGGGGTGTACCCTCAACAAGCAAAAGCATATTGAGGAGGTCTGCTCGGTCGTCAAGATCGGCGATGTGCGCCGCAGGCTTATAAAGAATCTGTCGAAGGGTTACCGCCAGCGTGTCGGTATCGCGCAGGCGCTTATCGGAAATCCGCCCGTTATTATTTTCGACGAACCGACGATAGGACTTGACCCGAAGCAGATAATCGAGATACGCAACCTCATAAGAACTCTCGGAAAAGAGCATACCGTCATTCTTTCCACACACATCCTTCAGGAAGTCCAGGCGGTATGCGACAGGATCGTTATCATAAACAAGGGCAAAATAGTTGCGGACGAGCTGACGGAGAATATTTCCCGGGCAGTCGAAAACACCCGCCGCTTCAATGTGAAGATAGCGGGACCGCAGCGCGACGTGCTTGCCACACTCCGCAACATGGCGGGTATCACATATGCCGAGGTGCTTGCGGCTCGTGACGGAGATGCTTACACATACATGATCGAGAGCGAGGTCGGTATCGACATCCGCAAGAAGCTGTTCTGGACTATGGCTGAAAAGAAGTGGCCGATGATAGGGCTTGAAGCGCTCGGAATGAGCATCGAGGATATCTTCATTGCCGTTGTCGATAAGACAGGAGCACGTCGACCGAACGAAAAGGCGCCGCGCACGCGCAGGGCGACTGCCGAACGTGATATTGCCGGCGAGATAGTGGAAAAGACCGCCGAGCAGATAAAGAGATCGGAAAACGCGCCGGAGGAGACGCCGGCGGAGCAGGGCAAATATTACGAGGATTATACCATAAAATCCGACACATTTGCCGACGACAGCAAAAACACAAAGGACTCCGGGGACAGATAACCGATAAAATCTTTCATAAAACAAACCGATAAAAACCGAAAGGATGACCGCTGTGCGGTCGGTAAAGGCTTATGCTTGCAATTTATAAAAAGGAGATGCGCTCGTATTTCATAAACGCCGTCGGCTATGTTTATATTGGTGTGTTCATGGCTCTGGCTGCGCTTATATTCTGCTATACGACCTTTCAGGCGAATTCATACAGCACCTCTTCGTATTTTCAGTACATCATTTTTGCCATGATAGTTCTCATTCCTCTTCTTACGATGAGAATGTTCTCAGAAGAACGAAAAATGCGCACCGAGCAGCTCCTGCTCACCTCGCCAGTCACGATATTCGGAATGGTCATGGGTAAGTTCTGCGCGGCGCTCACGCTGTTCGTGGGCTCTCTTGCGCTTTCCTGCATCAACTTTATTCCGCTTTATTCGGTAGCTGCATCCGAGATAGCTGCAAAAAAAGCCTCGGGCGACTGGCTGAAGGGCGATCACATCGGTCCCAATACCGCACAGGTATGGGGCTCGCTCATCGGAATCGCGCTGATAGGTGCCGCGTTCATAGCGATCGGACTTTTCGTTTCGTCGCTCACCGAAAATCAGCTCACCGCAGCCGTTATCACGATCGGCGTGCTGCTTACGATGGTCATCCTGAACCTGCTCAGCCAGGCGGGATCGGACGAAGAGGGCACGCGTCTTGTCACGAGCTATGCCGTCAGATATGTGCTTGACTGGTTCAGCGTTCTTTCGCGCTTCTCCAATTTCGGATACGGTATGCTCGACTGGTCCGCGTTGGTATACTACGTTTCACTTACTTTCATTTTCCTTTACCTGACCGTGCGCGTTTACGAGCGCAGGCGTTGGGCGTGATCGGAGGCGACACAGATGAACAGCTCCAAAAACGCATTGCATTCGCGCCGCTTCCGCTACGGCGGGGTAGCGCTCATCCTCACCTGCGTGCTTATTGCAGCGGTGATACTTTTCAACGCTCTTTTTACATTCCTGGCGCAGAAACTGCTTTGGTACACCGATATGACCACCGAGAGCCTCTATACTCTCTCCGATGCTGCCATAAGCGCACTTAAAGATGTTGACAGCAAGGGACAGGACGTGAAGATCATTTTCTGCGATGAGCCGGATAACCTTGACAGCGACACGACACAGCGGCTCGTGTACCGGTCGGCTCTCGAGATCGCGCAGAAGGTCGATTATGTAAAGATCGAACACATCAATATCTACCGCAACCCGACCGCGGTAAATCAGTATAAGACAACATCGAAGTCCACTATAAATTCGCAGTCCGTTATAATCGCCTGCGGTACCGAGTTCCGCGTTTACACCCTCCGTGCATTTTATATGTTCGAAGAGACCGACACGTCGACTCCCGTGGCATACAACGGCGAAAAAAAGCTCGTTTCGGGCATTCTTGCCGTTACACAGGCAGAGTCTCCCATCGCTTGTGTTACCGTGAATCATGGTGAGCCGTTTACGACCGATGCCGAAAGAGCTTCGAGCGCGGCGCTCCTTTCTATGCTTCAGGATGCGGGCTACATCGTTTCCGCAATAGATCTTTCAAATCAGGAGATCCCCGAGGATTGCCGTATGCTGTTCATATACAATCCGAGCGATGACTTCCTTGTGAAGGAAGAGGGTATCTCCGATAAATCAGAGATCGAAAAAATAGACCGCTTCCTTGACGGCAACAACGCAATGGCTGTCTTTATGGATCCCGCGACCCCGCGCCTCCCTCACCTTGAGGAATATCTCGAAGAGTGGGGAATATCCTTCATGCGCGAGGAAAACGTCTCCGGTAAGCTTGAATCCTGTGTGGTTCAGGACAATGCCCACTCGCTCACGACCGACGGTATGACGATAATCGGCGCATATACATCCGGAGGCCTCGGTGCTTCGATCCATAAGGATCTCCGTACCCAGTTCCCGCCCAAGGTGATATTCAAGGACGCTATGCCCATAAAGTATGCGGACGGTTATCAGCTTACCGAATACGTTAATGAGGACGACAAGACCGACCGCTTCACCTACGGCAGCTTCTACCGCGACGGCGCGTCACGCGATATCTACGATGTGTTTGTTTCCTATGCCGATGCCAAGGCTATGGCGGGCGGACGCGAGATAGGAACGGCGACCGAAGCCGACCCGTACAAGCTTATGACAGTGTCCCGCGAGACAAGAATGGTCACCAATACCGACCCCGATTATTCGTATGTTCTTGCCTGCGGTTCTACCGGTTTCCTCGGCACAAAGATGCTTCAGTCAAATGTTTACGGTAACACAGACGTTATGCTCAGTGCAATGAGAGCCATGGGCAAAGAATTTGTTCCCGTCGGACTTGAAAGCAAGACGTTTGTTTCAACCAAGATCGAAAGTCTGACCACTGCCGAAGCCAATCGCTTCACCGTGCTGCTTACCGTTCTGCCGCCTGTTGCGGTGTTCGGCGTCGGCATTGTTGTGCTTGTCAGGAGAAAATACGCATGATGCAGAAAAATCAAAACGGCACGACGACCGTCGGCCGCCGTCGCAGATCCGTACTCAAAGCCCAGAAGCGCTTGATAGCGGCGTTGCTCGTGTGCGTTGTCGTACTCGGCGTTGGGCTCGGAGTGGCGAAATATTACCTTAACATGACGGTCTATACAGACGATGACGGTGCCAAATACTATGTGAAGCAGAAAGGCGGCGTGTACGTGCTTTGCGACAAGCAGGGTTACACGCTTGAAACGACCAAAGAAGGTTATTTCAACACTGCTCTCGGCACGCTCGTTGAGATCGATCAGAAGACGGGAAAGCCTACTGTCATTGCTGTCGTCGATACCGAGGACGGCGAGGATGTCGGAACTTCGAGGCGCATACTCATGTTCCGTCATACCCAGCAGGCAAGTATCCAGTCTATACGTGTTCATACAAAGACCGAGGATTACACTTTCTACCGTGATGAAAACGACAAGTTCCAGATAAAGGACTACGAGGACACCGCGTTTGACCAGGCGCTGCTCTCTCAGCTTGCTGTCTCCTGCGGATATCCGCTGACGATGCAGAAGATTGAAGATCCCATCAAGGATGCCGACGGTAAGTATACCGAATACGGTCTTGACGATCAGAAGCGTACTGATGAGGACGGCAAGGAGTACGATTACACTCCCGACTGGTATCGTCTTGTCGATACGTCCGGCAATATCCATACTGTTTATATCGGTGATATGATACCGTCGGGCGGCGGATACTACGTGCGTTACGGCGGACGCGATGCAGTGTATATCATGAATTACAGCGTCGATGCTTCCGTTATAAGCGTTTACGGACAGTCAACGCTCACAGAAAACGTGAACAGCGTTTTCGATCTGCCGATCGAGACATTTGTCACACCCAGTGTCTGTTACCCTATGACACTGAATTCCTACTTCAACGTAAAGAACTTTTCTCTGTTCCGCGGAGCCGACCTTGCCGACGTCAAGGATCCGGAATCATCGAGTGCGCAGCCGATAGTCAGCTTCTCCTATTGGGATCTTGAATCTCGCAACGGTACGTTTTATGCCAACACCGCGTATGTCATGAATTATCCCAAGGGTTACAACGTTGATTCCGATGCGGCAAACAATGCGCTGCAGTCGTTTTACAAAATGGAATTCCTGCATGTGTCAAAGCTGGGTCCCACCGATGACGATATGAAGGAATTCGGACTCGACAAGCCCGAGTATGTCATTTATTTTGAGTACACTCCCAATTCGGAGGACGGCTCATCGGTAAAGCCGGTAAACCATACGGTTTTTGTCAGCCCCATGACCGATAGAGGGACATATTATGTTTACTCGTTCGTGGAGACGTATTTTGAGTCGGACAAGGACTACAAGCCGATCAGCGGTCACGATATGGTCGTTGAGGTGAGCCGCACTCAGTTGCTTTTCCTTGATTACAGAATGGTCGACTGGGTCGATTCTTCGTATTTCTCTATGAACCTTGCGTGGGCGACCGAGGTCATTCTTGAAACTCCTGCAGGGAATTATCATTTTTATCTTGACAACTCCGAGAGCGATTACGTCACGAATCCCACCTGCTCTGACAGTGTGAAAAAGGACGGAAAGATCGCATCCGACAACATGAAGCTTCGGGCCGTCGGTCCTGACGGCACTGTTATGGAGGCGATCTCGAACATTACGATCACTGATGCCAAAGGCTTCACATGGACGATCGACGACACTACCGTAAAAGCTGTTGATTCGTCCGGTAATAAGGTGAACATCCGCGGCGGTAAGTATGAAACGAACAGCCGTGGGGAAGAGGTCGTTGTGCTTGTCGGCAGTGTCACCGACGCAAAGACGGGCAACAAGGTCGAGGTGGGTGCAAATACCATCGTTGTGACAACTCCGGAGGGTGTGTCAAAGACCTATCTCCGCTGCGGCATGGCGAACTTCCGCAAGTTTTTCCAGTCGCTTCTGTACGCGTCTATCGCCGGCGATGCGCATGACGGCGAGAGCGGACTGACCGACGAGCAGATCAAGTCGATAACTTCCGACCCGACAAAGGCGCAGGCGAAGCTGACCGTTCTGACCTCGTATGACAAAATACCGAAATTCGAGTATACATTCTATCCGTACACCGAGCGCCGCTCACTTATTCAGATAGGCGACAGCGCTGAGTTCTACGTGACGCGTTCATTTGTCGATAAGATAATTGCCGACGCGGGGCGTTTGATGACGGGTGAGACCATAACTCCTACCGGTAAATATTAAAGCAGATAGAGTGCTGCCGCATCGCGGCAGCACTCATGCGTATGATACGTAAATAAAAAACAGCGCAGCTCCAACGGGGCTGCGCTGTTTTTTCGGCTTATGCCGACCTGCCGAACAGGAGGTCTATACTTATGCCGAAGGTGTCCGCAAGAGCGGGCAAAAGAGAAATGTCGGGACAGCACACCGCGCGTTCCCACTTGGAAACAGCCTGAGCGGAAACACCGAGCCGTGAGGCAAGTGCGTCCTGTGTCATTCCGGTGCTGCGGCGAAGACCCGCGAGCCTGTCGCCGAATTCGGTTGAAAATTGCATTTGCGCCTCCTTTTTTCTTCAGACCGTGCATACAGACTGCAGCAGTGCTGCGGTAATGCCGCGATCATGAGAGCCTGTCGGGTCTTGCCGGCAGAGCGGATGCGCACACTCGGATAAAAATTATCGGGCAGCTCCGGGGCGAGAGTTTCCCGGAAAGCTGCTGTGAGCGGCACATCCGATGCCAGTCTTTTGACTGTTGAACAAAACGATCGCCTCCTTTTAGCCAGATTTCAGCCGATGCCCGTATCGACTGATACTTTTATTATATCACGGTTTTTTACCCGTGTCAATAAACCTCAGGTTGATTTTAGTGCCGATCCGGTGCTTCGACAGCGTCTTGGGGCGTTTTTTTGCCGATCGTGAGCTGTGAGAGGACGATCCCCGCGAATATCAGCACACATCCGACGATGCCGGCGGGGGAGAAGGTGTCCTGCCCGAAGATGACTCCTCCGATCGCGCCGAACACCGCCTCAAGCGAAAATACGATTGCGGCATAGCTCGGGTCTGACATACTTTGCCCTATGGTTTGAAGTGTGTATGCGATACCGACGGACAGCACTCCGCAGAAGAATATCGCCCAGCGTGCCTGCCATACCATGGCAAGTGTGGTGTGTTCGAATATCACGGCGAACAGTGCACTTTCCACCGAGACGACTATAAACTGAAGACACGAAAAACGCAGGTGATATATTTTCGATCCGAAACGGTCGATGGCAAGAATATGGAATGCCCAGAAGAATGAGCCGAGAAAGATCAGCATTTCGCCGGAGCCGAAGCTGAAGCCTTCGCCGGGCTTGATGCAGAGCAGATAGATCCCTGCGAGCGCGAGCACGGCTCCCGCAAAAACGGTGGGACGCAGCTTTCGCCTGAATACAAGCGTCGCAAAAAGCGGAGTGAGGATTATATACAGGTCCGTGATGAACCCGGCGCGCCCGGGCGACTTGGTTATCTGAGCACCCATCTGCTGAAGTGTGGAGGCGCCGAAAAGTATCGTGCCGCAAACCGCGGCCGCAATGACAGTGGTGCGCAGTTTGCGACGGTCATCGGCGTTCTGTTCGGCAGAAAGCTTTCCGCGCGGGCGCTTTTCAAGCAGAAGCATCACCGGTATGAGTGATACGGCTCCGACGCCGAAACGTATCGCATTGAATGAGAAAGGGTCGATAACGTCGCTGCCGAGTACCTGAGCGACGAATGAGAAGCCCCATATTATTGCGGTGAGGAAAAGACAGACGTTTGCGATGATCTTTTTGTTCATTGGTGTATGCGTGGGTCCTTTCGGGAAATATCAGTTGTCGGGGCTGAATTCTGCAATACTTTTGAAAAAGCTTATCGACGTGTCGTATTTGGCATCAGCCGTTTTGCCGCCGAAATTGCTCTGAGTGCGCAGGCAGAGAAGAGTATCGGGCGGAAATTTGCCGAAAACGCCGAAGTATTTTGCAAACTCGGTGTCGGCAAAGCGTATCGAATATTCATCGTTTGCGCAATCGGGCGTGCTGCCGAGCACTTCGTCGAGCCTGCGGAAGCCGCCGGCGGCCTTTACGCGTTCGTAAAGGGTCGGATCGAGCAGACACACCGAATATTCGCCGGCAAGTATCAGCTGGTCGAACTTCTGCAGCTCCTGATTGTTCATTTCGGCGTTGACATATATTTTCTTGCTTTCGGACGCTGCTGTCTTCTTCATTTCTTCGATCTGATCGTTCGAATAAATGATGAGCGTAACAATATCGCAGCTTTTTTCACCGTTGCCGTCAATATCCTCGGGGATCGCGGCGTTCAGCGCGTTCTGTACGGCAATGAAGTTTTCTTTGGTGTTGATCTCATCATACGGTCCCGCGTACATGAGAGTTGCGTCGTAGTTTTCTTTGGTGCAGCTCTGCCATATGCACACGCCGAGAACGATAACGGCAAATGCGGTAATGATTATCTTCCACTTGTTGTAGAACCAGAAATTGTCTGCCTTTTTCAAAACGGGATTGTCTATCACTATTTCACCCGCCTGCAATTTCTCGTCTCTCGGGTCGTTGTTGCTGTTCATACGGTGTTTCCCCCCCGATATTATTTGCATTCTGAAAAAATTATAGCACAAACATTGTATCATATTTCATTCAAATTGTAAAGCAATTGTGTGTTTTCTCCGCGGGGAATTGACAAGGGGCGCGTAAAAATGTATAATATATAAAGATAAAACGGTCAGACTGTACGGAGGTGGGCATATGCCGCGTTTTTTTGTTTCTCCCGAGGATATCAAGGACGGCTGTGCCGTGCTTGCGGGCGATGACGCAAAGCATATATCGCGCTCGTTGAGAATGCGGTGCGGCGAACCGCTCACGCTGTGCGACGGCAGGGGTAACGATTATTTCTGCCGCACGCAGTCGTTTACCTCTGACACGGTGACTCTTGCTGTCGAACGACGTGCGCCGAGCGCAGGCGAGCCTCCGCTTGACATTACGGTATATCAGGCGCTCGTAAAGGGTGACAAATTTGATACGGTGATACAGAAATCGGTCGAATGCGGTGCGGCGCGGGTTATCCCGTTTTACAGTCGCAATTGTGTTGTGAAGCCGTCCGACGGTGAGGACCGCAAGCGCGAAAGACGTGCGCGCATAGCGCTTGAGGCTGCCATGCAATCGGGCAGGGGACGTATACCCGAGGTCGGGCATTGCATGGATTTTGACTGTATGCTGTCAGATGCCGCGGTGCGAGGCCCCGTGCTTTTCTGCTATGAGGGGGAAGGGACGCGCGCAGCTCCGCACGTTCTTGCGGAGCTCGGGAATACACTGCCGCGCGGGAGCGCTCTCTCGGTCGTTATCGGACCCGAGGGCGGATTTTTCCCGGAGGAAGCTGAGAATGCCCGCAATGCCGGGCTGATACCGACGGGGCTCGGTCCGCGCATCCTGAGGACGGAAAGCGCGGCGGAATTCATTCTTGCGTGTATATATTTTGAATTCGAAGCTTAAGGGCGCCTAAAAGGGAATCAATGTCAGCAATTCGGATATATTTCACAAAAAAAATCGGGCTTTTTGAAAAAAATCAGCGTTTGCCTATTGAAAAATCACAATTTTTGATATAAAATATAGGTTAGATTTCACAAACAAATCGTCAAATTGAACAGATGAGAGGAACGAATATAAGTCATGTCTAACAGATTATTTCAAAGCGTAATTCATCAGATGAAGGATACCGTTGACCGCACGATAGGAGTTATCGACGAATCCAACAATATCATTGCCTGTTCGGAGCTTGTAAGAATAGGGGAATTTATGCCGGGTCTGCGCGACGATTTGCTCTATGCGTCGGACATGATATGCAAAGGCGGATACACATACCGTCCTATCGGCGCCAACATGAAGTCCGAATACACTGTTTTTGTCGAGGGTGAGGACAAGATGGCTGAAGTGCTCACCAAGATGCTGTCTGTATCGCTCTCCAATATAAAGGAGCTTTACGACGAGAAATACGACAAGGGCTCGTTTATCAAAAATATCATTCTCGATAATATTCTGCCGAGCGATATTTATATCAAATCCAAGGAGCTTCATTTCAACACCGAGGAATACCGTGTCGTTCTGCTCATCAAGTTCTACGGCAAGACAGAGATGATGCCGTTTGAAATGCTTCAGAATATGTTCCCCGACAAGCCGCGTGACTATATCATCAGCGTCGGCGAGCGCGATATTGTGCTCGTAAAAGAGGTAAAGCCGAATACCGAGATGCGCGAGGTGGAGAAGATCGCCGTAAAGATCGCCGACACTCTCAGCACCGAGTTCTTCTCAAAGGTCTCTATCGGTATCTCGACGATAGTTGATAACATCAAGGACCTTGCCAGAGCTTACAAGGAAGCTCAGATCGCCATTGAGGTCGGCAGAGTGTTCGAATCCGAAAAGAATATAATAAGCTACGACAATCTCGGTATCGGACGTCTGATATATCAGCTTCCGACTACTCTTTGCGAGATGTTCCTGCAGGAGGTCTTCAAGAAGGGAAGCCTTGAGCTGCTCGATCGCGAAACGCTCATGACCATTCAGTGCTTCTTCGAGAACAACCTCAACGTTTCCGAAACGTCGCGCAAGCTCTTTGTGCACCGCAATACGCTGGTTTACAGACTTGAAAAGATCCGCAAGGTAACGGGGCTTGATCTGCGCGAATTCGAGCACGCCATCACCTTCAAGGTCGCGCTTATGGTCAAGCAGTATCTTAACTCAAAGCCCGTAAAATACTGATACGGCGGGCAAAACAATTTTTCGTCGGATGTGATCTAATGATAGAGTTTAAAAATGTTGTCAAGGAATACGCCGATGTGACGGCTCTCGACGGCGCTTCCTTCACGGTACACGACGGTGAGTTTGTCTTTATCGTCGGTCATTCGGGCGCCGGCAAGACTACCCTTACAAAGGTGCTCCTGCGGCAGGAAAAAGTGACATCGGGGCAGATACTTGTCGACGGCATCGACATTACAAAGCTTCCCGAACGTGCAATACCGTATTACCGCAGAAAGATCGGGATGGTATTTCAGGATTTCCGCTTGTTCCAGGATAAGACCGCATATGAAAATGTCGCATTCGCAATGCGCGTTGTTGGAACGCCCGGTGCGGAGATACGCAGGCGTGTTCCGGCTCTTTTGCGCATTGTAAACATGGATGCAAAGGCGAATCATCGTCCGGGCGAGCTTTCCGGCGGCGAGCAGCAGCGCATAGCGCTTGCGCGAGCCATTGCCAATAACCCGGATATCATTGTTGCCGACGAGCCTACGGGAAACATCGATCCCAAAATGAGTCTTGATATAATGAATATGCTCCTGCGCATAAACCGTAAACTCGGTAAGACAGTGCTTGTGGTAACTCACGAGCAGAATCTGGTCGATACCCTCGGTCAGCGTGTTATAAACATCTCGCACGGCAACGTGATAGGCGACAGGACGATCGGGCAGCATGAGATGCCGTCCATCGGGTAACGGCGCGGGCTGTTCCGCAAAGAAACTCACGGGAGAAATAAGATAAATGAACGACGATAAGAAAAAACAGGCTGCGGAAGAAGCGGAGACGGCGAGTATCCCGAAAAGATCGGGACACGGCGTTTACAATCCGTTTTACTTTGTGTGGCTTGCTCTTCAGAGTATGTGGCGCAACCGCATAATGACAGTCGCGTCGGTGTTGGTGCTCACATCATGTCTGACGCTTCTCGGCTGCTTCGGCATGCTTTTTGAGAATCTGAATTCAAACCTCAAGCGCCTGCGTATGCTTAACGAGATGGTGGTCTTTGTCGATTACGATCTCAGCGGAGACGACGTCAACCGCATATATAATCAGATAAAGGAACTTGACAATGTAAAGAGCGTTGATTATGTTTCCAAAGACGAAGCGCTTGAAGATATGAAGAAAACATACCCCGACTATCCGGATCTTTTTCAGACGCTTGAGGAGAACGGGGACAATCCGCTTGCGGATTCGTTTATTGTGACCTATATCAATAACGATAAAGCGAGCGATCTTGAATTTGAACTTCACGCAATCGACGGCATAAATAAGGTGAACAACCGCCTTGAACTTGCAAATGAGGTCGAAGGACTCAAAAACGGCATATCGTTTGTTTTTCTGTGGTTTTTCATTCTCTTGCTGCTCGTCAGCGTGTTCGTTATTTTCAACACGGTCAAGCTTGCCGTGCATTCCCGCCGTGCCGAGATAGATATCATGAGATATATAGGCGGGACAAAGGCTTTCATAGTTGCGCCGTTCCTCATCGAGGGCGTTATCATCGGTCTTTTCTCGGCGATCGTAGGCTACCTTATCAGTGAAGGACTTTACCGTTATGCGGTCAGAAGTGCCGCGGGAAAGCTGCAGATGCTCGTGCTCACCCCGTTCTCCGATTTCAGATGGATGCTCATACTCGGTTTCGGCTCCATCGGAATCCTTACGGGTATTTGCGCAAGTATCATGTCGCTGCGGCGGAATCTCAACAAATAACTCGGTTTGTTTTTTCCGCCGGTCAATCTGAAAAGAGAGGTAAGTATCTGTCATGTCCAAATTCGTAAGCTTCGCAAAGAGAAATTCATTGCGCTTTGTTGCGCTCGTGATTTCTCTTATTGCCGCTGTGTATGTTGCCTCACCCGCATTATCGGTCTATGCGGTAACATACGGTGATATCAAAAACAGCGAGACCGAAGAAATGCGTCTCCGTCTCGAAAAGCTGAAAGCTGACAGCGCGGCTCTTGAAAGCAAAATAAACGAAGCCGAAAAGTCAAAAGAGGACGCTCTTAAGTGCAAGGAACTGTATGACAGTATGCACAATGTATATGTCGAGCAGCTTTCGCTGCTTGAAGATCAGAGAAATGATCTCGGCGACGAGCTTGCCAAGTGCGAGGAGGATGCCAAGACCCTTGAAGCTGAGTATGAGCAGAGTTACGAGAATTTTCTCGGGCTTCTCCGCATGACGTATGAGGAGGGCTCTTCGAATTATCTTGCGATTATCCTCGGTGCCGAGGATCTCGGCGATCTTCTTTCGCGCGTTGAGCGCGTATCCGGTATGATCGGATACAACAAGCGCCTCATGAAGCGCGTTGAGAAAGCCAAGACGGCGCTTGAAGCCAAGAAGGCAGAACTGGAGGAGAGCAGAGTCAAGGTAGACGAGGCTGCCGCAAAGGTAAACGAAAAGGAAAAAGAGCTTGAGGAGCTTGATGCGAAAAACGAGGCAATGCTCGCCACGCTTGAGGCTCAGATAAAACAGGATCAGGCTGCCGCGGATAAACTGAAGGCAGAACGCGATTCTGCCAACAAAGCTTTTGACAGTCTCGTGTCTCAGCTTATAGCAGAGGAGGCCGAAAGACAGCGCCAGCTTGAGGAAAAACTGCGTCAGGAGCGTCTTGCAGAGGAAGAACGCAAGCGCCTTGAGCTTGAAAAGGCTCAGCAGGAAGAGATGGAGCGCGAAAATCAGACTCAGGATTATACGTGGCCGCTTCCTACCAGATACAGAACGATAACCTCGTGGTTCAATGAGGACCGCAACCTTCAGGAGATCGGATACAGAGATACGCACGGCGGTATGGACATTGCCGCTCCGAACAGAACTCCGATCTATGCGGTCAAGACCGGGCGTGTGATCCTTGCCGGTGTTGTTTCCGGCTATGGTAACTGTGTCATGATAGATCACGGTGACGGCGTTGTCTCAATCTACGGTCATGCATCGCAGCTTCTGTGCAAGACGGGTGATATTGTAAAGAAGGGGCAGACGATAGCGCTTGTCGGTCTTACAGGTATCACGACAGGATATCATCTGCACATAGAATTCCGCAAAAACGGAAAGCGTGTTGAGCCGCTCAACTACATATCGATCCCCAAGGGTTGATCATCTGTTCCCGAAAGGCTGACAAATGTCAAAGAAAATATCTGTTTCCGTATTTATATTTGTGCTTCTCGCTGCGATACTGCTTTCGTTTATGGGAGCGTACGCGGTCAGCTCATCCATGTACCGCAAAAACCTTACGGCGCTAGAAGAGAGATATGCAAAATCCGATGATTCAAAGCTTGACAGGATACTTGAGCTCCTGTCAACGAACGCGCTTTATCAGATCGGTGACGACGCCGATTTTTCGGGGCTTATCGACTGGTTCATAAATGAGACCGGCGACAAATATGCTCATTATTACAGCGCCGAGGAGTTTGACGCCATGAATGCCGACAATGAGGGCAAGGGCGTAGGCATCGGTGTCATGGTCGTTGAAAACTCAGAAGAAAAAGCGATAGAAGTCACGAGCATCATGCCGTCCTCTCCCGCGCTTGAAGCGGGAATTCAGCCGGGCGATCTCATAGTATCGGTCATTGAAAACGGCAAAAAGACAACGGTAGCCGAGTTGGGCTTTGAGGGTGCTCTCAAAAAGCTCAGAGGTGACGAGGGAACGACGGCGGAGTTCACCGTTATGCGCGGCGGTGAGGAAAAAACTTTTTCGATCGTAAGACGCGAATACGAATCTCTTTCCGTCACATATCATGTGAACGCGGTCAATCCCAAGGTCGGTGTTGTCAAGCTTATTCAGTTTGATCTCACCACTCCCGGTCAGTTTGCCGCAGCAATGGATTCGCTCATTTTATCGGGCTGCGAGTATTTTTTGTTCGACGTACGATATAACGGCGGCGGCGACCTTGCGTCCATTACGGCCGTTCTGAGCTTTATGCTCAACAAGGACGACATCGTTATACGTACTGCCGGGCGCGACGAGACACAGAAATATCCGACCAAGGTCGGTGTGGTCCAGTACCCCGCATCGTCTGCGTATTCCGCGTGTAATGTTTCGGCTGACGATATCGGCAAATACCGTTCGGCTGTCATGGGCAAAAGCGCCGTGCTTGCCAACGGAAGCACCGCGAGCGCAGCAGAGCTTTTTACATCGGCGCTCAGGGATTATGAGATCGCAAAGGTGGTAGGTACCGTGACATACGGGAAGGGAAGTATGCAGAGTATTTACGATCTCAGACAGTTCGGCTATGACGGCGGTCTTAAAATGACGACGCGCCTTTACTATCCCCCGCTTTCCGATGGTTATAACGGGATCGGAATAAAGCCGGATGTTGAAGTCGAGCTTGACGAAGCTCTTAAAAATAAGAATATCTACAAGATCACAGACTCTGAGGATAATCAGATGAATGCTGCGATCGGCGCCCTCGGGATCAATTGACAAACGGCAATAATGTTTGAAATATAAGCATATATAAGGAGAACCAAAATGTCCAAGGAACAAAAGCTCACATTTACACAACAGGGTTACAACGAAATGATAGCCGAGCTTGACTATCTGAAGAATGTCCGCCGTGCCGAAGTAGTACACGAGATCGAGGTCGCAAGATCGTTCGGAGACCTTTCCGAAAACTCCGAATACGACGAGGCGAGAACAGAGCAGGCGAAGGTCGAAGCAAGGATCAAAGAGCTTGAGGAAAAAGTCAACAATGCGATAATCATAGATGAGTCGAAGATAGACCTGTCGGTCATCAGCGTCGGTTCAACCGTCAAGGGATACAACGTAACGGACGATGAGGAGTTTGAATACAGCCTTGTCGGTTCAAATGAAGCCGATCCCATGAACGGAAGGATATCCGACCTTGCCCCTGTCGGCAAGGCGCTCATCGGCAAGCGTGCGGGCGATACCGTTACGGTCGAAACTCCCGGCGGCGAGCTAAAGCTTGAGGTCAAAGAAGTTTCGAGAACGAAGTCTCACGAGTGATCCGGGAAAGGATTTGAAAATGGCAGACAATCAGAACAACGGTGTTCAGCAGGACATTGCCGACGTGCTGGCGATAAGACGTCAGAAGCTCGATGAGCTGCGCGCGGAAGGTCACGACCCGTTTGTAATAACGAAATACGACCGGACGCATCATTCGTCGGATATAAAAGACAACTTTGAGGCGCTTGAGGGCAAGGAGGTCTCAGTTGCCGGCAGACTTATGTCCAAGCGCATTATGGGCAAGGCATCATTTTGCCATGTGCAGGATCTTATGGGAACGGTGCAGGCATATGTCGCGCGTGATTGCGTTGGTGAGGATGAATACCGCAACTTCAAAAAGCTCGATATCGGCGATATCGTGGGCATAAAGGGAACTGTCTTCAAAACCAAGACCGGCGAGATATCCATTCACGCAAATGACCTGACGCTGCTTTCAAAGAGCCTTCAGATCCTCCCCGAAAAGTTCCACGGGCTCACAAATACCGATCTTCGCTACCGTCAGCGGTACGTTGATCTTATCATGAATCCGGAGTCAAAGGATACGCTTATCAAGCGTTCGAAGATAATCAGTTCGGTAAGAAGATATCTTGATTCCGAGGGCTTTCTTGAAGTCGAAACCCCGATGCTTGTCTCCAACGCCGGCGGTGCGGCAGCACGTCCGTTCGAAACGCATTTCAATGCGCTCGATGCGGATTTCAAGCTTCGTATATCGCTTGAGCTATACCTCAAACGGCTGATAGTCGGCGGGCTTGAAAAGGTCTACGAGATCGGCAGAGTGTTCCGCAACGAAGGTATCGATACCCGCCATAACCCGGAATTCACGCTCATGGAGCTTTATCAGGCATATACCGATTATCATGGTATGATGGATCTTACCGAAAATCTCTACCGCCATGTTGCGCGTGAGGTCCTCGGCACAGACGTTATCACCTATAACGGAACGCAGATAGATCTCGGCAAGCCGTTTGAGCGCATTACGATGCTTGACGCGGTAAAGAAATATTCCGGTGTTGACTTTAACGAAATACGCAGCGATGACGAGGCTAAGGCTGTTGCAAAGGAAAAGGGCGTTGCATTTGAAGAGCGTCACAGAAAGGGCGACATACTGAACCTTTTCTTTGAGGAATTTGCCGAGGAGCATATGATCCAGCCGACGTTTGTTATGGATCACCCGATCGAAATATCTCCGCTGACAAAGAAAAAGCCGGATGCTCCCGATTATGTCGAGAGATTTGAGTTTTATATGAACGGCTGGGAAATGGCAAATGCCTATTCCGAGCTTAATGATCCCATCGACCAGCGTGAGCGCTTCCGCGCTCAGGAGGAGCTGCTCGCACAGGGCGACGAAGAAGCTAACCATACCGACGAGGATTTTCTCAATGCGCTCGAGATCGGTATGCCTCCCACAGGCGGCATCGGCTTCGGCATTGACCGTATGTGCATGCTGCTCACAAATTCTTCGGCGATCAGAGATGTGCTGTTGTTCCCGACAATGAAGCCGCTCGACTCCGATAAGAAGGTTTCCAAGGAAGTTTCGGCTTCTGCGGAGGCTACTCAGGTGGCTCCCGAAGTCGAGGAAAAAATTGATTTTTCCAATGTTCAAATCGAGCCTCTGTTCCAAGATCAGGTCGATTTTGACACCTTCTCCAAGAGTGATTTCCGTGCCGTAAAGGTCAAGGAATGCGAAGCTGTTAAGAAGTCCAAAAAGCTCTTAAAGTTCGTTTTGGACGACGGTACCGGCACAGATCGGGTCATTTTGAGCGGTATTCACGCCTATTATGAACCCGAGGAGTTGATCGGCAAGACCTGCATCGCTATTGTAAACCTTCCGCCCAGACCGATGATGGGCATCGACTCATGCGGTATGTTGATCTCCGCCGTGCATCACGAAAACGGTGAAGAAAAGCTCCACTTGCTGATGGTCGATCCTCACATTCCGGCAGGCGCAAAGCTGTATTGATCACTCAGTGCCATATTTTATTTGGACGGGCGGTTCCGTTGCGGACCGCCCGTTTTTGCCGCAATTGACTTTGATTCTTTCACAGAAAGGAGCATCATATGAATTCTGAGCTGTATTACGAAGAATGCGGTTCCGGTTTTCCACTGATCCTTTTGCACGGTAACGGAGAGGATCATACTTATTTTGTTCATCAGGCTGACTATTTCGGTAACAGGTATCGCGTGATAGCGCTTGACACGCGAGGACACGGCAGGTCGCCGCGCGGCGACGGTGAATTTTCTATTGAACGGTTTGCTGACGATCTGTATGATTTTTTGACCGCTCACGGGATTGCAAAGGCGCATCTGCTCGGCTTTTCGGATGGCGGAAATATTGCACTTACATTCGCTCTTAAACATCCCGATATGGTCGGCTGTCTTGTTCTTAACGGCGCAAACATAGATCCGTCAGGCGTAAAGAGGAGCGTTCAGCTTCCGATAGAGATCGGGTACCGTATTGCACGGCGTGCGGCTGTCAAAAGTGAAAAAGCAAGACCGAATGCTGAAATGCTTGGTCTTATGGTAAACGAACCGCACATAAATCCTGCCGAGCTGAAAAATCTGCGTATGTCGGTGCTTGTTATCGTGGGAACGCATGATATGATCAAGCGCAGTCACACCGAGCTTATTGCCGCAAGCATTCCGGGAGCGAAGCTGCGGTTTATTAAAGGCGATCATTTTATTGCAAATAAAAATCCCGATGATTTTAATCGTGCTGTGGATGAGTTTTTGGAGAAAAATGTGTAATGGACATTTGGGAGAAGCTTTATGAGAGAGCTGCGGCGGAATACCGCCCTACAAATATATCGCCATTCTTTGAGGCTCACCATGTTGTGAGTGCAATCGAAAGCGAGAGCGGAGAAATATTCACCGGGTTCTGCATCGAGGGAGCAAGCGGAGTGCTTAATCTGTGTGCCGAGCGTGTGGCGATACTTGATATGTACCATCACAGCGGTCAGGTCATAGTCAAGCGTATGATCGCTTTTCGTGACAAGGCACCGTGCGGCGGTGGGAGCGGGATGCCCTGCGGCGCCTGCCGTGAGCTGCTTATGCAGCTTTCGCCAAAAAACAGATACACAGAGATAATGGTGGATTATGCGATACGTAGCACGGTAACGCTCGGCGAGCTTATGCCGATGTGGTGGGGCGACGAGCGCTATAAAACGGAAGACATAACCTACCGAGAGGCTGTGCCGGCGGACGCTGCGTTGCTTGTCGATATATATGACCGTGCCTTCAGGTCAGATTATATACGCTACGGCGAATGCCCGGCTTACGGGCGCACTGTTGAAAGGATGAAATACTCGATCCTGAATCACCCGAAGGAGATCATCATTTGCGGCGGAACACCTGTGTGTGTGATATCGGCTGACGACTGCGGGGAAGGAAACTATCGCATAGGATGTCTTTGTGTTGTGCCGGAGTACCAGTGCCGCGGTATCGGGGGCAGAGCGATAGAGCATTTCCGCGCCGTACATCCCGACTGGCGTAGGATAGACCTTGTGACTCCTGCCGACAAGACCGATAACATTTCCTTTTACCGCAAGAACGGATTCGAAGTATCGGGCACCGAGAGCGACGGAAATGTTATTGTCGTAAAGCTGTTTTGCGAGAAAAAGGACTGAAAATGCCGTCAGAATAAGCAATGCAACCGCTGCGCGTCAAATTATACAGTCGGGTTGCTTGCCCGCAACCGCAAAAAGGCGTATCATTATTGTATCACATGGGCAAAAAGCCCGGATATGAGGTTAAGCATGATATTGGCAGACAAAATTATTTTTCAACGCAAAAAGGCGGGCTGGTCGCAGGAGGAACTTGCGGAGCAGCTCGGAGTCACAAGGCAATCGGTATCAAAATGGGAGGGCGCACAGTCCATACCCGATATGGATAAGATATTGCAGATGAGCCGGATCTTCAATGTGTCAACAGATTACCTTCTAAAGGATGATATCGAAGAGCCGGGATTATCCGTTGATGCCGATGAGTCGCCGTGCAGGCGCGTTACAATGGCTGAAGCATCGGATTATCTTGCACGCCGCCGTGCGGCAGCACCGCGCATTGCACTTGCAACGTTTCTGTGCATAATTTCGCCCATCATTCTTATTCTGATGGGGGCTCTGAGCGAGGCAGAGGGCAGCGGCATAAGCGAAAATGCTGCCGCAGGAATCGGTCTCTGTGCTTTGATAGTGTTCATTGCCGCCGGCGTCGCGCTCTTTCTGTCGGCCGCTGCCGGCTCAAAGGGATTTGAATTTCTCGAGAGCGAGCCGTTTGAAACCGAGTACGGTGTGACGGGAATGGTGAACCAACGCAAAAAAGAATACCGTGACACGTATTCACGGTTCAATATTGCGGGCACGCTCTGCTGCATATGCTCCGTGCTTCCGATCTTTCTTTCTGTGGGCTTTAATGCCGCGGATGCTGTATATGCCGGGGCGGTCTGCCTGCTCCTTCTGATAGCCGGAATAGGGTGCGTTCTGTTTATCGTCGGCGGCACGTATGAGGCGGCGCTCGACCGTTTGCTTGAAGAGGGCGATTATTCGCCCGAAAAGAAGAGCCGAAAGGGCATCAAAGGCACCGTTAGCCTCGTCTATTGGCTGTTTGTCACGGCAATTTTTCTTTGTGTTACATTTATTCCGTCGATAAAAGCAGATCCGAAATACACATGGGTGATCTGGGCGGTCGCCGGAGTGCTGTACGGGGCGATCATGGCAATAGTAAACGCAATACACAAAAAATAATTTTTGTATACTTAGAGCAGGCACACGGTTGATTTGTGCGTAAAACAGTGGTATAATTATAGACAGCAGAACCTATATTTCTTAATGCGGCACTGCATGGTCGGCTGATGAATGTATTTGACGCCGGGATGCTTTTACGCCGCGGAAAGGACGGTCATTATGATAAGAAGAATACGCTCCCGAGTTTCGCTGCTGCTCCTTTTTGCGGTGATTTGCACTGTGCTTTCGGGATGCCGCATCGGCTCCGGTGAGGTCGATATCACCACTGTTGATACAAAGCCAGGTGGAACTGTCACGTCCGTTGTGGGAACAAAGACGCCCGATGACAGCACCGCGGCGCCCGACACGCCGTCAACGGGAGGCACCGTGCCGTCCGTAACGTCCACGCCGGAGCCAGAGCGCATATCTTTTTCCACCACCGAGGGGGTCGTGCTTGTAGGCAGGATCGAAAAAGATGACTGCTTTTATTTCGTACCAGATCAGGTGCTTGACATTGAATGCACCGAGCTCAGTGATACGGTGCTGAAATTCAGCGGTATCACGCGACTTGATATGTTCGACACCGATATAGATGGCATTGACAAAATGCCGTACGTCGGAAAGCAGGTGACTGTCGGTGGTATACTGCGGACAATACGCGGCAATTTTGAAAAGCCGTATCTGCACGCCTATTTCATAGAAAACGGCAACACTGCGGGCAAGAGCCATGCCGAACCGGAAATCACTCCGCCCGTGACTGAGCCCGAGACGAAATACGATCCCTCCGTTCCGCTGCCGTCCAAAATGATGCCGCGCACCGAGAACGGGCATTATGTTTACAATCCTTACAGGCTTCCCACCGAGGCTCTTGAGTCACTCGGCAACGGATTCGCGGATGTTTACATTGAAGTCGTTGACGCTGTGCTCGGTTACAAGAACTTTGTTGCTTGTGATGATGATTACGCAATGATGCTGTCAACGGTGCTTTATTATGAATTCCCGCTTTACGGCGTAACATTCGAATGTGAGTATTCCGGCAATGGCGGAGTTTCGCTCAGATACCTTGTCAGCCGTGGTGAGCAGGAAAAGTTAGCCGCAGAGCTTTTTGGATGCATAAACGGATACCTTAAGTCGGCAAAGCCCGGGCAGTCCGAGCAAATGAAGGCAGAGATAGTTTATCATGCACTCTGCACGGCGGTAAGCTACGATAAAGTAGCTGCGGAAACCCGTAAAAATATTGAGCCGTACTATGCGTATGTGAAGAAAACCGGAATATGCGTGACGTTTGCTGCTGCGTATTCACAGCTGCTGACACAGGTGGGAATAGAGAATACCGAGGTTACCGGCAGCGATATCGATGGCGATGGGCATGCATGGAATCTCGTTACCATAGACGGCAAAAAATATTTCTGCGATCCGACATTTGAACTTAACTGGAAAAACGGTTCCGCATTCGTTTATTTCGGGCGGACGACAGCCGATCGTGTAAGCAACGGTTTTCCGCCGGAGAACTGCACGGTGGGGAAATATATGATAACATCGGTGGCAGACGCGGGAGTTTCGGAACGCGCGCTTCAGATAATATCGCTTCAATAAAAAAGCAAAGGAATTGTAAAATGAACGACAGAGACAAGTACATATCACCGTTTTCGACACGTTATGCAAGCTCCGAGATGCAGTCGATCTTCTCGGATAACTTCAAGTTCCGCACATGGCGACGGCTGTGGATAGCGCTTGCGCGCGCCGAGAAGGAGCTGGGGCTCGATATTACGGATGAGCAGATAGCCGAGCTTGAGGCTCACAAGGATGATATCAACTACGACGTTGCCGAGGCACGTGAGCGTGAGGTGCGGCATGACGTTATGAGCCATGTCTATGCTTACGGTGTGCAGTGTCCAAAGGCGGAGCCGATAATCCACCTCGGTGCTACGAGCTGCTATGTCGGCGATAATACCGACGTTATAATTCTGCGCGAGGCATCGGGAGTGATACTCAAAAAAGCGGCTCAGGTGCTTTCGAACCTTGCGGAATTTGCCGACAAATACAAGTCGATGCCTTGCCTGGCATATACACACCTTCAGCCTGCACAGCTCACGACGGTCGGCAAGCGTGCGACGCTCTGGACGAATGAGCTTGTTATGGACGTTGAAAATCTTGAATTTCAGCTTTCGAATCTAAAGCTTCGCGGTGCGAAGGGAACTACCGGTACTCAGGCGAGCTTTATGGAGCTTTTCGGCGGCGACGAGGGCAAAGTAAAGCGTCTTGAAGAGCTGATCGCGGATGAAATGGGCTTTGACGGATGCATTCCGGTATCGGGACAAACATATTCGCGCAAGGTGGATTCATATTTCCTGTCGGTGATGTCCGGCTTTGCTCAGAGCGCATATAAATTTTCAAACGACCTGCGTCTGCTTCAGTCATTTGAGGAGATGGAAGAGCCGTTTGAAACAAAGCAGATAGGTTCATCCGCGATGCCGTACAAGCGCAATCCGATGAGGTGCGAGCGTATGTCGGCGCTGGCACGGTATGTTATAAACGATTCGCTCAATCCGGCGATAACGGCGTCTACCCAGTGGTTTGAACGTACGCTCGACGACAGTGCCAACCGCCGTATTTCGGTCGCGGAGGCGTTTTTGGGCGTTGATGCGATACTCAATATTTATATCAACGTTACTTCCGGAATGGTGGTGTACGACCGTGTGATACATCGCCGCGTTATGGAGAAGCTGCCATTTATGGCGACCGAGAATATCATGATGGAATCGGTAAAGCGAGGCGGCGACCGTCAGGAGCTGCATGAGATCATCCGTGTATATTCACACGAGGCGGCACGGCGCGTAAAGCTCGACGGCGGGGAAAACGATCTTATCGACCGCATTGCCGCCGATGAGCGCATTCCGCTTTCGAAGGAGGAGATCCTCTCCGAGCTTGATCCCGCAAAATACATCGGCAGGTGTCCGTCGCAGGTCGATGAGTTCCTTTCCGAGTGCGTTCGCCCGGCGATCGCGCCCTATCTGACC
>CAJLZE010000029.1 GCA_905210995.1 uncultured Anaerotruncus sp. | reverse complement strand
TCGTGCGCAATTCGATATTGCTTCAGGATACCGTTGTCGGCTCGGGCGTTTCGCTCAACTGCGTGGTGACCGATAAAAACGCGGTCATACGCGACGGGCGCACGCTTTCGGGGCATGAAACGATGCCGTTCTTTATCGGGAAAGGGCTTATGGTCTGAGATATGGCTGAAATGATGACCGATACTGTAAAAAGCACAAAAAGAAAAACCGCGCTGAAGGTCCCCGCAGCCGAAGTGACCGCGGCGGTGAGCTCCGCTGCCGCGGAAGCGAAAAAGAAGCTTCTCTTCGTGGGCGCGGAGGTCATGCCCTTTGCCGCCACGGGAGGACTCGGCGACGTGCTCGGGTCGCTGCCCGAGGCGCTTGCGGCATATGACCCTGCGCTTGACGTGAGAGTTGTGATGCCGCTTTACAGCGCGATCGATGCAAAGTACCGCAGAGAAATGAAGACCGAGGCGGTCTTTACCGTGACGCTTGCGTGGCGGCGGCAGTATTGCGGCGTGCTGAGCCTCGTGAAGAACGGCGTGAAGTATTATTTCATCGACAATGAATACTACTTCAGGCGCAGCGGGCTTTACGGTCAGTATGACGACGGTGAAAGATATGCGTTTTTCTGCACGGCTGTCATGGATATGATGCCGATGCTCGGGTATTTTCCCGATATACTGCACGCGCACGACTGGCAGGCGGCGCTGTCGGTCATATATCTTGAACGCAAATACCGCCGTGACGAACGCTGGAGCCGTATGCGCAGCGTGTTCACGATCCACAATATAGAATATCAGGGCAAATACGACATGTGCATCCTCGGGGACGTTTTCGCCCTTTCGGATTTTGACCGTCAGACGGTCGAATACGACGGCTGCATAAACCTCATGAAGGGTGCCGTCGTGTGTGCCGACCGCGTGAGCACGGTGAGCCCGCGCTACGCCGAGGAGATACTGCATCCGGAGTTCGCTCACGGGCTCGACGGCATCCTGCGCGAGAATTCCGGCAAGCTGCGCGGGATACTGAACGGCATCGACTATTCCTATTACGATCCCGCGACCGATCCGGTGCTCGCCGAAAATTATTCGGCGGAGCGCATTGACGGAAAATATGTCTGCCGCTCGTCGCTGAGGCGCGATCTTTCGCTGCCCGACGACAAAGACCGCCCGCTCATCGCGGTCATCTCCCGCCTTGCATCGCATAAAGGGCTTGACCTTGTGCGCGAGGCGCTGCACGGGATACTGAACGATACGGGCGCGCAGTTTGTCGTTCTCGGCAAGGGCGAGGCGCAGTATGAGGATTTCTTCCGCGCAATAGAAAACGAATACGGCGACCGTGCACGCGCGCTCATCACCTATGACCGTGACCTTTCGCGCCGCATTTATGCCGCGGCGGATATATTCCTTATGCCCTCAAAGAGCGAGCCCTGCGGGCTTTCGCAGATGATAGCGTCGCGCTACGGTGCGATACCCGTCGTGCGTGAGACCGGCGGTCTTTACGATTCGATACACGGTTTTTACGAGGACGGAGAGGGGAATATGCACGGCAACGGCTTCACCTTTGCCGGCTACACCCCCGGAGAGCTTTATGAGCGCACCGCTGCTGCCGTGTCGCTGTGGCGCGATACCGCAAAACGCAAAAAATTTATTGAAAAGATAATGAGCGTCGATTTTTCATGGCGTGCGTCAGCCGCCGAGTATGCGTCCATGTATGCATCCATGGATGCACCGCTTGAATGATAGCGCGTCGCTTTTTATCGGAGGAAGTATTAAAAGTGAACTACGATCCCAAACCCAGAGAAGTCAAAGAAAACATCGAACAAAAGCTCATGCGTCTTTTCGGCACCACGCCCGCCGACGCATCGCGCGATCAGGTCTACAAGGCGGTCGCGCACACGGTCAAGGATATCCTTGCCGATAAGCGCGCACGCTTCAGCGAGAGAGTGAAAAAGACCGGCGAAAAACAGGTCTATTATATGTGCATGGAGTTCCTGCTCGGGCGCTCGCTCAAAAACAATCTTTCAAACCTCGGTCTTGTTGACGCATATTCCCAAGCGCTCGGCAAAATGGGGCTTAACCTTGAGGATCTTTACGACTGCGAGCCGGACGCCGGGCTCGGTAACGGCGGACTCGGCAGACTTGCCGCCTGCTTTATGGATTCGCTTGCCTCTCTCGAATATCCCGCCTGCGGATTTTCGATACTCTACGAGTACGGGCTCTTCAAGCAGAAGATTGTTGACGGCCTTCAGGTCGAACTGCCGGATATCTGGCTGCCGGGCGGCGAGGTGTGGCTCGAGCCGCGCACCGACCGCGTGTTTACCGTCAGCTTCGGCGGTCGCGTGAAGCAGAGCTGGCACGACGGGCACCTTGAGATCACCTATGAGGGTGTCGATGAGGTCGAGGCGGTGCCTTACGATATGCTGATATCGGGCGGCGACTCCGAAGGCGTCACGCGCCTGCGCCTGTGGAGCGCAAGAGACACGCGCTCCTTCAATATGGGGCTTTTCACGCAGGGACAGTATACCCGCGCGCTTGAGGAGAGCAACAACGCCGAGATAATCTCAAAGGTGCTCTATCCGTCCGACAACCACACCGAGGGCAAGCTTCTGAGGCTCAGTCAGCAGTATTTCCTCACGTCCGCATCGGTACAGAACATCATCCGCGACCATATGGCTGTCTACCGCAATATCGAGAGCCTGCCTGATAAGGTCGCTATCCACATCAACGACACACACCCCGCGCTCGTGATCCCCGAGCTCATGCGCATCCTCATGGACGAGTATTTCCTCTCATGGGAGAAGGCGTGGGATATCACCGTCCGCACCGTGTCGTACACCAACCACACCGTCATGCCCGAGGCGCTTGAAAAGTGGAGCGAGGATATCTTCGGTCTTAAGCTGCCGCGCATCCACATGATAGTCAAGGAGATAAACGAGCGCTTCGGCCGCGAGGCGTGGAATGCCTATCCCGGTAACTGGAACCGTATCGCCGGCATGAGCGTGCTGAGCTACGGTCAGGTGAACATGGCGAACCTCGCCGTTATCGGTTCGCATTCGATAAACGGCGTTTCAAAGCTCCACTCGGAGATACTCAAGGAATCGCTCTTCAAGAGCTTTTACCGCATGTATCCCGAGCGCTTCACCAACGTTACGAACGGCGTGGCTCACCGCCGCTGGCTCTGCTACTCCAACCCGCGCCTTGCCGCGCTGCTCGACGAGTGCATAGGAACGGCTTACCGCAAGGACCCCGAGCAGCTTGCCGATTTTGAAAAATATGCCGACGACGCGTCGGTGCTTGAGCGTCTGCGCGATATCAAGCATGAGAACAAAAAGGATTTCTCCGCCTTCATGATGAAGCGCGCGGGCGTTTCCATCGACACGCACTCTGTATTTGACGTTCAGATAAAGAGACTGCACGAATACAAGCGCCAGCTTCTCAACGTGCTCAATATCATAGGCATTTACCTCGATCTCTGCGACAATCCGAACCTTGACGTCCGCCCGCGCACATATATATTCGGCGCAAAGGCGGCGCCCGGATATCAGATGGCAAAGCGGATAATCCAGCTCATCTGTATGCTGTCGCGCGAGATCGAAAACACACCCGGCGTGCGCGACAAGCTGAAAGTCGTTTTCCTTGAAAACTACGACGTGACCACAGCAGAGGCGCTCATTCCCGCAGCCGAGATCAGCGAGCAGCTATCTCTGGCAGGCAAGGAAGCGTCGGGCACCGGCTGCATGAAGCTCATGCTCAACGGCGCGCTCACAATAGGCACCCTTGACGGCGCGAATATCGAAATGCTCGGTGCCGTCGGCAAGGATAACATCTTCATTTTCGGTCTTACAAGCTCCGAGGTCGCAGATCTCTGGCTCGCGGGCTATAATTCCGCGCTCTATTACGCGCGCAACGACCGCCTGCACCGCATCGTTGACAGACTGAACACCGGCTTTGCGGGCGAATCCTTCTCGGATATCGTCCAGTACCTTATCTCGGGACACGGCATCGCCGACCCGTATATGTGCCTTGCGGATTTCGAATCCTACCATCAGGCTCAGGAACGCGCGTTCGCCGCATTTGCCGACAGAGAGGATTGGAGCCGCCGCTCGCTCATCAATATCGCAAAGGGCGGTCACTTTGCCGCCGACCGCGCGGTAAAGGAATATGCCGACCGTATATGGCACATCCACAGCCTTGCCGGCAGAGCGACAGGCAAGTGATCTGAAAGAAGGACGCATAATGCTTCCAAAACTTCATACCTCCCTTCCGGCGCCGAGTATGGCTCTTACCTGCCGCACGCCGGAGGGGCGGGAACGTCCTTATATCGGTGCGCTGCGCCGCCACGAGCGCGTGGCTCTCACTGCCGTCCTGCCTCGCAGCACCGGGGCGGGAGCGGTGGTGCTGCGCATTTTTGCCGACGGCAGCAGCGAGGGCACCGATCTCCCGTTTACTTATTCGGGCGGCGACCCGCTGACCGATATATACACGCTTGATATCACGCCCGGCGATTTCATGCGGGAAGAGTCGGGTCTGTATTTTTATGAGTTCATCATCCCGCGCGGAATGGACACGCTGTTCTCCGACACACGGAACAATGTTGACTTTACGCTCGTGAGCGAGAGCCGCGGCAGGTTCCGCCTTCTTGTGTATGCGGATGATTACCGCACGCCCGACCGGCTCGGCGGCGGGATAATGTACCATGTTTTTGTCGATCGCTTTTTTCGCGGCAAGGGAGAGACACGGTACCGCGACGATTCGGTCGTTGACGACAACTGGGCGGGCGGCGTGCCGCAGTATGCCGTGCGTCCGGGCGACCCGGTGAAAAACAATGTGTTTTTCGGCGGCAATCTTTGGGGCGTGCGTGAAAAGCTGCCCTATCTTGCCACGCTCGGTGTTACGGTGATATATCTTTCGCCGATCTTTACCGCCGCCTCCAACCATAAATACGATACGGCGGACTATCTGCACGTCGATCCATGCTTCGGCGGCGACGCGGCGTTTGCCGCTCTCCTTGAGGCTGCTCACGCGGCGGGGATGAGCATCATCCTTGACGGCGTTTTCAATCATACGGGCGACGACAGCGTTTATTTTGACAGATACGACAGATACGGCAGCGGAGCGTGGGGAGACCCCGACTCTCCGTACCGTAAATGGTTCTTTTTCAAAGACGTGCCCGAGGGCGAGGAGCGCGGCGACAGCTCATTTGCAAGCTGGTGGGGCATCCCGATACTGCCCAAGCTCAACACATCCGAGCCGTCATGCCGTGACTTTTTCATCGGCGAGGGCGGCGTCTGCGAAAAATATATCAGAATGGGAGCGGACGGCTGGCGGCTCGACGTTGCCGACGAGCTGCCCGACGAATTTCTTGACGGGCTGCGCAGGCGCGTTAAGGCTGTCTCTCCCGACGCGGTGATAATAGGCGAGGTCTGGGAGAACGCCGCGGACAAGGTGTCATACGGCAGGCGGCGCTCTTATTTTCGTGGCGGTCAGCTTGACAGCGTTATGAATTACCCGCTGCGTTCGGCTCTTATCGGCTATGCGGAAACAGGCGATGCCGGTTTTCTTGCCGACGAGCTGAAGGATATTTATTCCTCATACCCGCGCCCGGCAGCCGACGTGCTGATGAATATCGTAGGCACGCACGACACCGAGCGGATACTTACCGTTCTCGGCGCGCCGGACAAGGTGAGGGATGCTGCGGGGCTTTCGAATGCCGAACGCGCTGCCGTTCGCCTTACCGCCGACGAGCGCCGCCGCGGGCTTGAGAAACTGCGCGTCGTATCGGCGCTCCAGTATGCCGTTTACGGCTTCCCGTGCATTTACTACGGGGATGAACGCGGTATGGAGGGATTGGGCGATCCCTTCTGCCGTTACCCCATGGTGTGGGACGAACGCACCGACGCGGCGCTTACCGAGCATTACCGCAGGCTTGCCGCAGTGCGCAAATGCCCCGTCTTTGACCGCGGCGAATTTGCCGTTGCGCGCGCCGAGGAAGGTTATATCGAGATCGTGCGCGAAAAAAAGACCGACGACGGCACCGTGCGCGTCCGCGTGGGCGCAAATCTCGGCAGCAGACCCGCGGTCATGCACGTGGACGGCGATCGGACCGAGCTTTACACGGGCTGCGGCGGCAGAGGAGACGTGACGGTCGCCCCGTGCGGCTTTGTATTCATTAAAGAAGAAATCGGAAACACGGAGGATGAAAACAAATGTTCGGAAAACTCTTGAAGCGGTTCGCGTCGTCAAAGGCCCCGGATTCTCCGCGTTACCGCCGTGAAATGGCCGAAAGGATATGCGGCAAGCGACTCAGATATGTCACCGAGCGGCGCAACAATGTCGATGAGGTGATAGGAAGAGAAGGAAACATGAGCCTGCGCAACGGCGAGCTTATCGTTTTCTCTTCATCCGATGTCGTTTTCCGTTGTCCGGTGGACGAGCTTCGCGCATCCGAGCTGCTGTCAAAGGACGGCGTTGTGCTCACGGGTCCCGATATCGAACACGGCGGGGCGGAGCGCACCGTTATTGCTTATTATGTTTATTACCGCTGAGGCGGAATCAATGGAAGGTCAGAATCAATCCCTATGAGAATCGTTGTAAAGGTGGGAACGTCAACACTGACGCACCCCACGGGCTGCCTTAATATCAGGCGTATCGAAATGCTCTGCAAGGTGCTTGCAGACCTCAAAAATGCCGGGCACGAGGTGATACTCGTGTCGTCGGGCGCTGTCGGAATGGGCGTGGGAAAGCTGAATCTCGGTGCGCGCCCGCGTGACACCGTCGGCAAGCAGGCGGCCGCCGCGGTCGGTCAGTGCGAGCTCATGTATACATATGACAAGCTCTTTTCCGAATACAACCGTACGGTGGCTCAGATACTTCTGACCGCCGAGGACTTCCGCGACGAAAAGCGGCACCGCAATTTTTCAAACACGATGGAGAGGCTGATATCCCTCGGCGTCATACCCGTCATAAACGAAAACGACACGGTCGCGACCGATGAGATCGAGATCGGCGACAACGACACGCTGGCTGCAATGGTGGCAGACAGCGCGGGCGCGGGGCTGCTCGTGCTTATGTCGGACATTGAAGGGCTTTTCACCGCCGACCCGCACCGCGATCCCGATGCAAAGCTCATCCCCGAGGTGCACTGCATCGACGACGGCGTTATGGCTCTCGGCGGCGGCAGCGGCGCACAGGGAACGGGCGGCATGGCGACAAAGCTCATCGCGGCGCGCATCGCAACGTCTGCGGGGTGCGATATGGTGATATGCGACGGCTCCCGTCCCGAAAACCTTTACGATATCGCCGACGGAAAAAAAGTCGGCACGAGATTCTTTGCGGATAAGGAATAAAAAAATGACGACACATGAAATACTTCTCGGCGCGCGCGCGGCTCTTCCCGCGATAAACGCCGCCGACAGCGAAACGCTCGACCGTGCGCTGATATATATGGCTGAAGCCGTTGACGCACACCGCGCCGAAATACTTGCCGCCAACGCGCTCGATACCGAGGCTGCCGAAAAGGAAGGCAAGATCTCGGCGGTCATGATAGACAGACTTCGCCTTGACGACAAAAGGATAGACGGGATGTGCGCCGGCATACGCGACGTTGCGGCGCTGCCATCTCCCGTGGGCAAGGTGCTCTCGGAGGTCGTGCGCCCGAACGGGCTCACGATAAGAAAAATTTCGGTGGGGATCGGCGTTATCGCGATAATTTACGAGAGCCGCCCTAACGTCACCTCCGACGCCGCGGCGCTCACGGTAAAGAGCGGCAATGTTTCGGTGCTCCGCTGCGGGCATGAGGCGGCGCGCTCGGCTGCCGCGATAGTCGCCGCGCTGCGCGAGGGGCTCGTGCGTGCGGGGCTTCCCGCCGAGGCTGTCAGCCTTGTCGAGGATACGACACGCGCGGGTGCGCGTGAGCTGATGGAGGCTGTGGGGCTTGTCGATCTGCTGATACCGCGCGGCGGAGCGGGTCTCATCCGCGCCTGCGTGGAAAACGCCAAGGTTCCCGTTATCGAGACCGGTACCGGCATATGCCACATTTATGTTGACAAGGCGGCGGATCTTGACATGGCGCTTTCGATAATAGAAAACGCCAAGACCTCCCGTCCGTCGGTGTGCAACGCAGCCGAGGTCGTGCTCGTTCACCGCGATATCAAGGATGAATTCCTGCCCATGCTTCGCCGCAGGCTCGTGCGCGAGCGCGCCGAGAGGGGTGAGCATACGGTCGAGTTCAGATGTGACCGCGAGGCGGCTATGATAATGCGCGAGGTGCCCGCCGACGCATCTGCATTCGATACCGAATTTCTTGATTATATACTTGCCGTCGGTGTCGTCGGCAGCCTTGAAGAGGCGACCGCGCATATCGCAAAGCATTCCACACACCACTCGGATGCCATAATCACGAACGACAGCGCAGCGGCGGACAGATTTATCCGTGCGGTGGACAGCGCTGCGGTCTACGTCAACGCATCGACGCGGTTCACGGACGGCGGCGAGTTCGGTCTCGGCTGCGAGATGGGGATATCTACGCAGAAGCTGCCTCCGCGCGGTCCCATGGGGCTTGCGGAGCTTACGACATACAAGTACGTTATAATCGGCAACGGTCAGATAAGGATGTGATAAAAATGAATATCGGTTTTATAGGGACCGGAAATATGGGCGGCGCGCTTGCCGCTGCGGCGGCTCGTGCCGCGGCGGGCAACGGGCGGCTCGGCGGCAGGATACTGCTTTGCGACAACGACTCCGCAAAAGCGGGTGCGCTTGCCGCGCGCATCGGCGGCGAGGTCGTCACGCTCGACGAAATATTTGCCGCGGCCGACATTATATTTTTCGGTGTGAAGCCGCAGGGGCTTCGTGCGCTTGCCGATGAGTCGGCGGCACTGCTTGCAGCCCGCATTTCGGGCGGCAGAACGCCTCTTGCCGTGACAATGGCGGCGGGAGTGGAGCTTGAAAAGTTCTCGGGATATTTTCCCGGCATTCCCGCGATACGCATCATGCCAAACACGCCGGTATCGGTGGGTGAGGGAATGATCTTCTGGTGCGCGGGGGACGGTGTGTCCGACGCGGCGCGCGGGGATTTTCTTGCCGTTATGAGCTGCGCCGGCAGGCTCTGCGAGTTGCCCGAAAAGCAAATTGACGCAGCGGGCGCGCTTTCTGGGTGCGGACCTGCGTTCGTTTATATGTTCATCGACGCACTTGCCGACGGCGGGGTCGCGGCGGGGCTCGCGCGCAGCGTTGCACGCGAGGCGGCGGTGCAGACCGTTTTCGGTTCGGCGGCGCTTGCACGTGAAACCGGAAAGCACCCCGGAGAGCTGAAGGATGCGGTGTGCAGCCCCGGCGGTACGACCATCGAGGGCGTGAGAACGCTTGAGGAGCGTGCCTTCCGTGCGGCAGTCACCGACGCCGTTATCGCCGCGTACGAAAAGACCGCAAAGCTCTCGCACTGAGATGAAAGCGTGAACATACATGAATATCGAAATCAGAGAATACCGTGGCGGCGATGTCGCGGAGATGGTGAGGATATGGAACGAGGTCGTTGAGGACGGTGTGGCATTCCCGCAGGAGGAATATCTGACCGATCTGACCGGCAGTGAGTTTTTTGCCGCACAGACTCATACCGCCGTTGCGGCAGACACCGACACGGGCAGCGTGCTGGGACTTTACATCCTTCACCCGAACAACATAGGGCGCTGCGGGCATATCTGCAATGCAAGCTATGCCGTCAGTCGGTCGGCACGCGGTCTCCATATCGGAGAAAAGCTCGTGTCAGACTCGCTTGCCGAGGGCAGACGCCACGGTTTTTCGATAATGCAGTTCAACGCCGTTGTCGCATCTAACATACATGCAAGGCACCTTTACGAGCGGTTGGGTTTTGTCGGGCTCGGTGTGATACCCGGCGGATTCCGCTTAAAAGACGGATCGTATGAGGATATCTGCCCGTATTACCGCAAGCTGTGAATAAACCCGGAATATAATTGCATTTATTTTTTCGCTAACCCCTTGAAATCGCAAGGGATAAGTAGTATAATAGGTCGAATACGAAAAGCAAGGAGTATGCAAAATGAGTACTGTACACATTATGGATCATCCCCTCATTACCCACAAGCTCTCGATCATGAGAAACAAAAAGACCGGTTCGAAGGATTTCCGCGAACTTTTGGGCGAGATCGCAATGCTCATGGGCTATGAGCTGACCCGTGATCTTCCGCTTGAGGATGTAACGATCGAAACTCCGATCACAAAAATGAAAGCCAAAATGATATCGGGCAAAAAGCTCGCGATAGTTCCCATCCTCCGTGCGGGTCTCGGCATGGTCGACGGTCTGCTTGAGCTCGTTCCCGTGGCAAAGGTGGGGCATATCGGACTTTACCGCGACCCCGAGACCCACAATCCCGTTGAGTACTACTGCAAGCTCCCGAACGATATCGAAGACAGAATAGTCATACTCGTCGACCCCATGCTCGCGACCGGCGGCTCTGCCTGCGACGCGCTTTCCATGCTCAAAAAGCACGGCTGCCGCAACATCCGCTTTATGGCTCTTGTCGGCGCGCCCGAGGGCGTTGAGAGAGTTCAGAGAGAGCATCCCGACGTTGACATATTCATCGGTGCGCTTGACGAATGCCTCAACGAGCACGCGTACATCGTTCCCGGTCTCGGTGATGCGGGCGACCGTATCTTCGGCACAAAGTAAAAAATCATGGGGCTGTCGCGCTTTGCACGACAGCCTCTTCACGTAAGCGGGCTGTCCCGCAGAACCGGACGGTAACGGCGACACGTATCGGCTTTTGCCGACCGTGCCGCAGACTGCCGTACATCTTTAGGGGTGTCGCGCCAAGGCGGGACACCCTCTTGTGTAAAAAATGAAGATTCTCACAGTAGGAAAAAACGACGCTGGTCAGAGGCTTGACAAATTCCTCACCAAGGCGGTGAAGGGGCTGCCGAAGTCGATGATGTACAAGTCGATAAGAACGAAAAAGATCAAGCTGAACCGCCGCCGCGCAGAGCCTGACACGATGCTTGCCGAGGGCGACGAGATACAGCTTTTTATACGCGATGAATTTTTCGGCTCGCCCGAGGACGACGGCGGCGCACTCTACCGCATAAAGCCGTCGCTCGATATCGTTTATGAGGACGAAAATGTGATCCTGATAAACAAGCGCCCCGGTGTGCTCGTGCATGAGGACGACGAGGGCAGAGACAACACCCTTCTCATGCACCTGCGGGCATATCTTTGTCAAAAAGGCGAATACGATCCCGCATCGGAGCAGTCGTTCGCGCCTTCCTTCTGCAACCGCATAGACCGCAACACCGGCGGTATCGTCATAGCGGCAAAAAACGCCGCGGCGCTGCGCGAGATGGACGAACGCATACGCGCCCGTGAGGTCAAAAAGTTCTACCTGTGCGCGGTGCACGGAACGATGCCGAAGCGAGCCGATGTGCTTGAGGCATACCTGCGCAAGGACGAACGCACCAACACGGTCGATGTTATAGATCACCCAGCCAAGGGATATCTCACGATAAAGACCGGCTACCGCGTGCTTGCCGAAAAAAACGGCGATTCGCTGCTTGAGATCGAGCTTTTTACGGGCAGAACGCACCAGATACGCGCACATATGGCGCATATCGGGCACCCGCTGCTCGGTGAGGGCAAATACGGCGTCAACCGCAACGACCGTCGCGCCGGTTACCGCCATCAGGCGCTCGTTTCATACCGGCTGAGGTTCGATTTTTCCGACGGCGGCGGTGTGTTGTCCGGCATATGCGGGCGCGAGTTTTCGATCCCGCCCGAAAATGTATGGTTCTGCGCCGATTTCGGCTACACGAAGTGATAACATTAATGAAGAAATTTATCAGTGAGGTCATATCCCCGCGCCGTGCGTGGCTCAGGGCGGCAATGCTTGCCGTATGCGGTGCGGTCGCGGGGCTTTGTATAACTTTTCCGACATATGCCGGCGCATTTTTGCAGTGGTTTGCGTATATTCCCGCGGCGTGGGTGCTTTTTTCAATGTCACGCGACGAAGCAAGGCTCCCGCGGCTGCTTTGGCGTGCATACGGGTACGGCTTTCTCTTTTTCATGGCGGAGTATCTTGTGAACTACCATTGGTTCTTTTCGTTTTACCCGCTTGACTTCACAGGCATGAGCCGTGCATCGGCTGCGGTGGTCGTTGCCGTGGCGTGGATAGGGCTTTCATTTCTCGCCTCGATAGCGGGCGGCTTTGTTTTCCTCCTTTTCGTGCTTGCCGCACGCGGCGGGACCGCAAAGCGCGCGCCGATCGTTTTGCCTTTTGCCGGCGGTGCTTTGTTTGCCGTTTTCGAATGGGTAGAGACGATAGGCTGGATGGGCGTGCCGTGGGGAAGAGCGGCGCTCGGTCAGCTTGCTTTTGACAGCTCGCCGACGGTGCAGATAGCGTCGGTTCTCGGCAGCTATGCCGTGACGTTTCTCATCGTTACATTTTCTTTTCTGCTGGCGCAGGCAGCGATATCCGGGAGACGCGGCGCGATGATCCGTTCTTCGGTCGCGGTTTTGCTTGCCGCCGCGGATATCGTTTTCGGTGCGGTCATGCTCTGCGTGCCCGAGAACGGAAGGCAGATAAAGGTCGCGGCGATACAGGGCAACGTTTCGTCGCGCGACAAGTTTCAGATATCCTCCGCCGAGACGGTGGCGATATACGAAAAGCTCATACGCGAGGCTGCCGCATCGGGCGCACAGCTTATCGTTACGCCGGAAAGCGCCTTCCCGTGGGACCTCGGGAGAGATGAAAAAAATCTCGGAGTATTTCGAAGCATCGCGCACGACTACGGCGTCAGCATCGTGCTCGGTCATCTTGAGGGCATACGCGACGAGCAGGAAAACGTGCTTGCACTGATGTACCCGGACGGCAGCATTTCCGATGTCCGATATTCAAAGCGTCACCTTGTACCCTTCGGCGAATATATGCCGTGGCGCGGCTTTCTCAGCACCGTCATACCGCCGCTTGCCGAAATAAGCATGCTCGAATACGACATAAAGGCGGGCAGCGGCACCGAAATAATGACGCTTGCCGACGGTACGCGTGTGGGCGGGCTCATATGCTTTGATTCCATATACGAAGAGCTTGCGCTCGCCTCGGTGCGCGACGGCGCCGAGATACTTCTGCTCGGCACCAACGATTCGTGGTTCAGCGATTCTGCTGCCGTTTATATGCACAATGCGCAGTCGCGTCTGCGCGCCGTTGAAACGGGCGTTCCCGTAGTCCGTGCGGCAAACACCGGCATATCGTCTCTTACCGACGCGCGCGGCAGAGTGCACGGCACGTTGCCGCCGCTCGTTGACGGCGCTTTGTGCGGCACGCTTACGATCGGCAGCGCGTCATTTTACAGCCGTACGGGAAATATATTCGTTTATCTGCTCATCGCATTCTCTCTCGGCACGATCCTGTCGGGCGCCGCGCTTACGCTTTCTTCGCGCAAAAAAGAAAAAGAGAAGGCGTGCGCCTCGGCCGATCGGGTCTGATATGTATAAAATCCCCGTTCCCATCATATTATTGAACTGAAATGGACGCAAACCGTCAACGGTTCATGGGGACGGGGATATTTTTGTTTCCGTCCGCGCCGGACGCCGGATGCTGACGGTCGGAGGGACATGGCGTCAGCGAGGGAAGATGGAGAGACGATCTTCAAATACACTTTTCCCGCGCCGCTGTCTGCACCGGCAGACAGAAAGAAAGGAATGCGGTTTTTATGTCAGATAAGCAGAACAGCGTGTATCGCGACATTGCCGAGCGTACCGGCGGCGATATCTACATCGGCGTGGTGGGACCGGTGCGCACAGGAAAGTCCACCTTCATCAAGCGCTTTATGGAGGAGCTCGTGCTGCCGAACATCACGGGCGGTTACAGCCGCGAGCGCGCCAGAGACGAGCTGCCGCAGAGCGCGGCGGGCAAAACGGTGATGACGACCGAGCCGAAGTTCATTCCCGACGAGGCGGTGCCCGTCACTCTCGGCGACAGCGGCACGCTGCGCGTGCGCATGATCGATTGTGTTGGGTACATAGTTCCCGATGCGCTCGGCGCCGTCGAAAACGACCGCCCGCGCATGGTACACACGCCGTGGCAGGAGGACCCGGTGCCCTTCATCGAGGCGGCGGAGGAGGGAACGCGCAAGGTCATATGCGACCACTCGACCATCGGCATGGTCGTAACGACCGACGGTACGATAGGCGAGATCCCGCGCGCGTCATACGAGGAAGCGGAGGCGCGCGTCGTAGGCGAGCTGCGCGCTCTCGGCAAGCCGTTTGCGGTGATACTTAATTCGGCGCATCCCGAGTCCCCCGCCGCATCCGAGCTCGGTCACGCGCTTGAAGCCAGATACGGCGTTCCCGTGGCTCTTGTGAACTGCCTTGAGCTTGACGCCGACGATATAAGGGAGATACTTTCAATGGTCCTTGACGAATTTGCGGTCACCGAGGTGTCGGTAAAGCTGCCCGACTGGATCACGGCTCTCGATCCGTCGCACCGCATACGCGCGTCGGTCGAGGCGTCGGTGCGCGAATGTGCCGCCGCTGCCGAACGTGCGGGCGATATCGTTCCGGCGTTTTCGAAGCTGTCCGAAAACGAATATCTCGGCTCGGTCAGGATCGACAGCATCGACCTCGGCACCGGCTGCGCCGAGGTGTCGGCCGAGGCGGCGGACGGACTGTTTTACACGGTTCTCGGCGAATCGAGCGGGTTTGAAATAAACGGCGACGCCGATCTCTTCCGTCTTCTCGGCGAGCTCGCGGCGGTAAAAAAGAAATACGATCGCATATCCGGTGCGCTCTGCGATGCCGAAGAGAAGGGCTACGGCATCGTTATGCCGGGCGTTGGCGAGCTGAAGCTTGCCGAGCCGCAGACGGTGCGTCAGTCGGGCGGCTACGGCGTCAAGCTGCGCGCTACCGCCGAGTCGATACACATGATACGCGCGGGGATAGAGGCGGAGATCAATCCGATCGTCGGCAGCGAGGAGCAGGCGGAGGAGCTGATAAAATATCTTCGCCGCGAAATGGACGGTGCGCCGGGAGACGTGTGGCAGTCGAATATGTTCGGGCGCTCGCTTTACGACCTCATGAGCGATGGGCTGCACGCAAAGCTCGAGCACATTCCCGACGACGCGCGGCAAAAGCTTTCCGAAACTCTCGAGCGCATCATAAACGAGGGCAGCGGCGGGCTTATCTGCATTCTCCTCTGATGTCGGGCGTCTCCCGCCGCAAATGTGACGACAACGTGTGCGATAGCGCAACTTTTACAATTTTAATGTGAAAAATCACGCATACCTATTTATTTTTCACAAAGAATATGCTATAATAAAGATGCAAGAAAAGAACGTGACGGTGCTTTCGCACGGTGTGGAAGCGCTCTCACCGGCTTGCATCGCTCTTCATCGCAGTCAAAAAAACAGGAGGTAAAACAACATGAAGATCACATTTGTCGGCAGACACATGAGCGTTCCGGAGGACATGAAGTTTCTCACCGAAAAGAAGCTGTCAAAGTTTGACCGCTATTTTGCAGCCGAGCCGGACGCGACGGTAACATTCAGCCGCAAACGCAATCGTGAAAATATTGAAGTTACCATCTCCGCGGGCGGAACTCTCTTCCGCTGCGAGACCGACGCCGAGACCTTCCGCACTGCGTTGGATCACTCCGTCGATACCATCGACCGCCAGATCCGCCGCAACAAGACGCGTCTTGCCAAGCGCCTGCGCCCCGATGCTTTTGACGATCAGGTGAATGCCTCGGTCCCCGATGAGGATGAGGCGACCGAGCTTGTCATTCGCCGCAAGGCGTTCCCGCTCAAGCCGATGTCCGTTGAAGAGGCTATACTTCAGATGAATCTTCTGGGTCATGAATTCTTCATGTTTTCCGATTCCGAGACGGGCGACACCTGCGTCGTTTACACGCGGCGCGACGGTGACTACGGTCTTCTGATGCCTCAGAAATAACGTTTTGCGGGGATGGATCACACTGTGATCCATCCCCGCAGCCGTATCCGGAGCGTTTCTGCGGCGCGCTCCCGTTTTTTACCTGTATCACACTTTTGCCGCTTTGTCAAGGGCTTGTGAACGGTTTGTCCCTCATCATGTCCTTGTAATTGTGCACAATTATCGACCTTCCGCGACATATATTTTTCTCTATTAGATTATTTGCACGAAAAATGCCGCCGAGATTCGTCATAATTGATAGTTTACAAATGCCGTTTTTTAGTGTATAATGTCCTCACAGTTGTGCGGCATGCCCGCGCGATTGCCCCGAATGCACAGCGGTCACCGGTTTATGCGGAATATCAAGCTCATGATACCAACACGCACGGATCGGTCGCCGTCTGTGTCTTTTTTTATCTCGGGTGGCGTTTGTGCGGATTTTTGTCTTCATACCGCGATGGTGAAGCGAGCACAGGTTCATATCTGCTACGGAGATGTTGATACATCGGAACATTGTGTTTTGTTCGATCTCGGGTGACGTTTGTGCGGATTTTTATCTTCACACCCCGATGGTGAAGCGAGTACAGACTCATATCTGCTACAGAGGTTTCGATACATCGGAACATTTTCTTTTTTATCTCGGGTGACGTTTTTGCGGGTTTTTATCTTCACACCCCGATGGTGAAGCGAGTACAGGTTCATATCTGCTACGGAGATGTTGATACATCGGAACATTTTCTTTTTTATCTCGGGTGACGTTTGTGCGGATTTTTGCCTTCACACCCCGATGGTGAAATAAGTGTGGTGCTCCGAAAACAGGATTAGACAAAGTAGGGGAGGGGCTCTGCTCCTCCCGTCAATGAAGTTCGGGCAGACTTCAACGGCGTGAGTGGGAAAAACCTCCCCTGTGGCTTTGGTCTTGCAGTGCAATATGAGTTTTTCGGGTTTATCCGCGCCGGGAATGGATAAACGCGGCGGAGCGCTTGGACGTAAAATGTTTATTTGAATTTATTACTCGCCTGTCAGTCATGATACGCAAAAACATCACCCGGGTTTAAAAAAATAACGAAAAGGTATTGACAAAGAAGGGACGGAGTGATATAATACTGCTGCAACAAAGAAGAACCCTCCGTTCTCACCCTGCCGCACCGCGAGCTCGGTCAATATTACGCCTCATTTTGTGAGGCTTTGAGCACGGAGCATTGCTTCGTGCATTTTGTTTTGTAAGGTCAATTTTCGGAGGTGAGCTACAATAGCAACAAAAGAAAATCTCATTAATGAGGCGATTCGATTCAAGGAAGTCAGACTTCTCGATCAGGAAGGCAAGCAGCTCGGCATAATGAGCTCGGACGCCGCTCTCCGCATGGCATATGACAGAGGGCTTGATCTGGTGCTCATGTCTGCGCAGTCTCAGCCTCCCGTGTGCCGCATAATGGATTACGGCAAATTCCGCTTTGAACGCGAAAAGAAGGAAAAAGAAGCGAAAAAGAAGCAGACAACGATAGAGCTGAAAGAGGTCCAGCTCTCCTGCCGCATAGAACAGCACGACTTTGACACAAAGGTCAAGCACGCGCTGCGCTTTTTGGGCGACGGCAACAAGGTCAAGGTAGTGCTTCGTTTCCGCGGACGTGAAATGAGCCACCAGCAGATAGGACGCGATCTGCTCAAGCAGTTTGCGGACGCGTGCGAGGGCGCGGGTACCGTCGATAAGCAGCCCGTGCTTGACGGCAGGCTCATGACAATGATCCTCGTTCCGGTCAAGGCTGCAAAATAAAGTTCGTTCATCAACGGCTTAACGCCTTAATGATACAATATCGATACAATATCACGACAAGGGCATCTGTAAAAGGAGAACAAAAATTATGGGAAAAATCAAGACACACAAAGCTTCTGCCAAGCGTTTCTCTGTAACGGGAACCGGCAAGGTCAAGATGAATCACTCTCATCACCGTCATAAACTCGGCATAAAGGATCAGAAGCGCAAGAGACATCTTCGCACTGCCGATTACGTTCAGGGCAAGGTCGCAGCCAATATCCGCGCTCTGATAAACAAGTGATCCGGGTACGGTCCCGAAAGCTTATCCGGAGACGGGTGCGGACACATCGGGTGTCATGCGCCGGACTTCTCCATCAAAAACAGTAAAGAGAAAGGGTTTTATATAAAATGGCAAGAGTTAAAGGCGCGATGATGACGCGCAAGAGAAGAAATAAAGTACTGAAGGCAGCCCGCGGTTATTGGGGTGCAAAGAGCAAACACTTCAAGATGGCAAAGCAGGCCGTCATGAAGAGCGGCAACTACGCCTTCATCGGCCGTAAGCAGAGAAAGAGAGACTTCCGCAGCCTGTGGATCGCTCGTATTTCCGCTCAGGCAAAGGTCAACGGCATGAACTATTCCACCTTCATGCACGGGCTCAAGCTCGCCGGTATTGACCTCAACCGCAAGATGCTGGCGGAGATCGCCGTTGCCGACAAGGCTGCATTTGCAGAGCTTGCCGCAAAGGCAAAGGCTGCTCTCTGAGAAAACACCGAGAAACGCGGGGACTGTATGCAAAAAGCGACAGCCCCGCGGCTTTTTTGACGATAGAGAAAGGCGGACCGCAATGATACCATATATTTCATCGCGTCATAACCCGGCGGTGATGCTGGCGGCATCGCTGTCCGACAAAAAGAACCGTGAGAAGAACCGGCTTTTCCGTTTTGACGGCAAAAAGCTGTTTGCCGAGGCGTGTGCCTGCGGCATTGAGATATACAGTGTTTTTTTGCTTGAGAGCAAAAAAGATGAACTGACCGAATTTGTATTTAACTGTGTCGGAAGCAAAAAAATTGAATTGTCCGACCGCATTTATATACTCTCCGAGGCGGCTTTTGACAGGATAAGCGAAGAAAAATCGCCCGAAGGGATAATTACCGTTGCAAAATATATTGACAAAATACGTAAAATCGCTACAATAGATAATACGGCAGCGTCGTGCGACGCCGTTTTGCGCGGCGGAAGGATCATGGCGTTCGAATCGCTGCGCGACCCGGGCAACCTCGGCACCGTCATAAGGACCGCGGCGGCTCTCGGCGTCGGGACGCTGTTGCTTTCATCCGATTGTGCCGATGTGTATAATCCGCGCACCGTCAGAGCGGCAATGGGCGCGCTCTTTACGCGGAATATCGTAATTACCGACGATCTGCCCGCAATGCTTCGTGCGCTCGGCGCTGCGGGGCGCCGCACCGTTGCGGCTGCTCTTACCGACGGCGCCCGTGATGCGGACAGGCTCTCGCTTTCGGCCGACGACTGCGTGGTCATCGGCAATGAGGGGCACGGGCTTTCCGCCGCTGCGCTTGAGGCGTGCGACACGGCTGCGATATTGCCCATGGAGCGCGGCCCCGGCATTGAATCGCTCAATGCGTCGGTAGCGGCTGCGATCTTCATGTGGCTGTGCCGCTGAAGCTGAAAAATCTTTTTTGAGGTGATCTTGGTGGCGTGCGGGATATATGATGTTTGGCTCTCCCTCTGTATGTACCCGGGCAGGTCGTGCCATCGCCGTCTTTTTGAGATATTCGGCAGTGCATACGATGTTTACAGCGCAGACAGTGCGGCAGTCGAGGCTGCGGGGCTGCCTGCGGGCGTTGCCTCGCGCATCAACGGTAAAAGTCTCGACCGCGCCGTTGCGATCATGGATTACTGCACCCGCGCCGGCGTTGCCATCGTGACCGAGGGCTGCGCGGGATACCCCAAGCGTCTTGTGGATATAGCCGATCCGCCATATCTGCTTTATATTCGCGGCAGAATGCCCGATATCGACTCGTGCGTCAGCGTTTCGGTCGTCGGAACACGCTCGATGAGCGAATACGGCAAGCGGACGGCGTATAAAATATCCTATGAACTCAGCGCCGCGGGCGTCGTTATCGTCAGCGGAATGGCGCTCGGTATCGACAGCGTTGCCGCCTGCGCCGCACTCGATGCGGGCGGAACGACCGTTGCCGTTCTCGGCTGCGGTGTGGATATGGCATATCCGTCTCAGCATAAAAGACTTATGGATCACATCGTCGCAAACGGCGCAGTGGTCAGTGAATTTCCGCCCGGCACACGCCCCGACGGAAGAAATTTTCCGATCCGCAACCGCATAATCAGCGGCATGGGGCTCGGAACGCTCGTTGTCGAAGCCGACACACACTCGGGCGCGCTGATAACCGCGCGTACCGCAACGGTGCAGGGCAGAGATATCTTTGCCGTGCCCGGCAACGTCGGCGAAAGCAGCTCTGGCGGTACGAACGAGCTGATACGCGGCGGTGCGAACGTCGTGCTTTCGGCACGCGACGTTATCGGCGTGTATGAATTCCCGTGGCGGAATCCGATGGATATGACCGCGCTTGCGGCTGCCGAGCGAATATCCGACTATACGGGCGGGCTTTACGAACGCTACGGTGTATGCGCGGGCGAACCGAAGCCGGCGTCAAAGGCAGGCGGAGAAAACGCACGGACGCAAGGATTGCGCATTACATATGCGCGTGACAAAAGGCAAAGCGACGCGGCGGCACACGCAGCGCCCGCACGCGATGCGTCGGCGGAGCTTGACGGCGATCTGCGTACCGTTTACGACGCTATGAAACCGGGCGAGAAGGTCCCGATCGATCGTCTCATGCGCCTCGGGCTGACAATGGGAGCGCTCATGTCGGCGCTGACACAGCTTGAAATACGCGGGCTCGTCGGGTCTGTTCCCGGCGGTCTGTATACCAGAAAAAAGTGATCGGCTGCCGCCGGTCGTGCAGGAAGAAAGGTACTGTTATTTGTTATGGCAAATCTTGTTATAATCGAGTCCCCCTTCAAGGCTACAGCCATAAAGAGCTATCTCGGCTCGGGCTACAAGGTGGTCGCGTCGAACGGACATATCCGCGACCTGCCCAAAAGCACGTTCGGGATCGATATCGAAAACAACTTCGAGCCGCACTACATCAACATCCGCGGTAAAGCGGATATAATAAATGAGATAAAAAAGGATGCCAAAAACGCATCCAAGATATACTTTGCGACCGACCCCGACCGCGAGGGCGAGGCGATATCATGGCATCTTGCCACCGCTCTCGGTATTCCGGTTGAAAAAACGCTGCGCGTGACCTTCAACTCGATAACAAAGACGGCGGTCAAGGATGGAATCAAAAACCCGCGCTCGATAGATATGAACATCGTCAACGCGCAGCAGTCGCGCCGTTTGCTTGACCGCATCGTCGGCTACAAGCTCAGCCCGCTCCTCTGGAAAAAGGTGCAGCACGGTCTGTCGGCGGGGCGCGTTCAGTCGGTCGCCACGCGCATAATCGTCGAACGCGAGGAAGAGATACGCGCGTTCGTGCCGGTCGAATACTGGACGGTCGGCGCCACGCTGTCTGACGGCAAGGTAAGCTTTCCCGTCAGGTTTTGGGGAAATGCGGAGGGCAAGATCGAGCTCCACAGCGAGACTGAGGCTCACCGCGTGACCGGCGACGTTGAGGGCAAGCCCTTTACCGTTGCGAGCGTAAAGCGCGGAACAAAGGTAAAAACGCCCGCGCCTCCCTTCATCACGTCAACTCTCCAGCAGGAGGCGTCAAGAAAGCTCGGTTTGCAGGCATCGCGCACGATGAGGACCGCACAGGAGCTCTACGAGGGCATAAACCTCGGCTCGGAGCTCGGCGGTACCCAGGGTCTTATCACCTACATGAGAACCGACTCGCAGCGCGTCGCAGAGGAGGCTCAGACTGCCGCGCGCACGCTCATAACCGAAAAATTCGGCAGCGATTATTGCCCCGCGACGCCGCGCAACTATAAGACGAACAAGTCCGCGCAGGATGCGCACGAGGCGATACGTCCCGCAAAGGTCGAGCTTCTGCCGTCGACAGTGCGTTCGCATCTCACGCCCGATCAGTATAAGCTTTACAAGCTGATATGGGAAAGATTCGTGTCGAGCCAGATGGAATCGGCACGTCTTGCAACGCTTTCGGTCGATCTTGAAAACAGCGGATGGATATTCCGCACCGGCGGCTATACCGTGACCTTCCCCGGCTATATGGCGGTGTATGAGGAGTCGCTCGACGATTCGAAAAAAGGCGACGACGGCGACAAGGACCCGCGCATTCCCGATCTTGCGGAGGGGCAGAGCCTTGAAACGCACGATGTGACGGCGCAGAAGCATTTTACCGAGGCGCCGCCGAGATACAACGACGCAACGCTCGTTAAATTCCTTGAAGAAAAGGGGATAGGCAGACCGAGCACGTTCGCTACCATAATTTCCACGATCATATCACGCGGATACGTCAACCGGGAGGGCAAGGCGCTTGTGCCGACGCAGCTCGGCGAGATCACCACGGCGCTGATGAAGGAAAGCTTTGCCGATATCGTGGATTATCGCTTTACCGCGAATATCGAAAACGAGCTTGACGAGGTCGAGCGCGGAGACACAACGATGCAGGAGGTGCTCTCGGGCTTCTGGAGCGGATTTTCACGCGAGCTTGAGGCGGCGGAGACGCGTCTCAAAAACGAAAAACTGACGGTCGAGCCCGAGCTTACCGATATCAAATGCGAAAAATGCGGCGCCACGATGGTCGTGAGAAACGGCAAGTTCGGCAAATTTGCCGCCTGCCCGAACTACCCCAACTGCCGCAATACGAAGCCGCTCAATCCCGACGGAACGCTTAAGACCGAGCAGGCTGCAAAGCCCGAGCCGGTGCCGGGCATGAAGTGCGAGCTTTGCGGCGGTCCCATGGTGCTGCGCCGCGGCAGATACGGCAGCTTTTATGCCTGCGCCAACTATCCGAAGTGCAAATTCAACAAAAAGATCGAGCGCGAGCTCGAGGGGGTGAAGTGCCCCAAATGCGGCGGCAGGATACTCGTCAAATACAGCAAAAACAAGTCTGTTTTTTATAGCTGCGAGCATTATCCCGAATGTGATTTTTCGACATGGGATGTTCCGCTTCCCGAAAAATGCCCCGAATGCGGCGGGATGCTCTTCCGCAAGAAGGGAAGAGCCGGCGGTATCGTCTGCCACACCGATGGGTGCGGTTATCGCAGAGAAGCCGACAGCGATACCGGATCCGGTGCCGCCGGAGGCGGTGAAAAGAGCGGCACCCGCTCTGCCGGAGCGGCAAAAAAGCCGACTGCATCGCGCTCTCGCGCAGCCGACGACGGAAATGTACCTGAGCCGCCCGAGGGATTCGAGAGCGACCGTGCGCCCACTCCGGGCGATGACGACGCTCCGTTCTGAAACGGCAGACGGAAAAAAGACGATTTAACGGAACGTGAAAATGGATCATATAAACGTATACGGCGCGGGGCTTGCGGGCTGCGAGGCGGCATGGCAGGCGGCGCGGCGCGGTGTGAAGGTGCGGCTGTTTGAAATGAAGCCCGCAAAATTCACGCCCGCGCATCATTCCGAAAAATTCTCCGAGCTTGTGTGTTCAAACTCGCTCCGCTCGGACAGCACATCCAACGCCGTGGGGCTTCTCAAAGAGGAGATGCGCCGCATGTCCTCGCTCATAATGGAGGCTGCGGACGCTTGCCGCGTCCCCGCGGGCTCGGCGCTTGCGGTCGATCGCGAAGCGTTCTCCGGCTATATCACCGACAAAATACGCTCTCACCCGCTCATCGAGTGTGTCGGGGAGGAGGTATCGTCGGTGCCTGAGGGCGAGCTGACCGTTATCGCCACGGGGCCGCTCACCTCAAAGCCGATGGCAGACTATATCGCCGGTGAGCTCGGCTGCTCGGGGCTGCATTTCTTTGACGCGGCGGCTCCGATAGTTGACGGCGAAACGGTCGACCGCAATATTGCTTTCTTTGCGTCGCGCTACGGCAAGGGGGATGCGGATTATCTTAACTGCCCCATGACGCGTGAGCAGTATGATGCGTTCTACGACGCGCTCGTGAGCGCGCGTGAGGCTGAGCTGCACGATTTTGACCGCGAGGAACAAAAGGATCTTACCGTTTTCGAGGGCTGCATGCCGGTCGAGGTCATGGCGCGCCGCGGGCGCGACACGCTCCGTTTCGGACCGATGAAGCCTGTCGGACTTTCCGATCCGCGTCACCCCGAGGTGCGCGACTATTACGCCGTGGTACAGCTCCGCAAGGAAAACCGCGAGGGCACGATGTTCAATCTCGTCGGATTCCAGACCCACTTGGCGTTTCCCGAACAGAGACGGGTATTTTCGATGATACCGGGGCTTGAAAACGCGGAATTTTTGCGCTACGGCGTTATGCACCGCAATACTTACCTTGATTCGCCCGGAAAGCTTGACGAGAACTACGGGCTCATTTCAAGACCGGGAGTTTACTTTGCGGGTCAGATGACGGGCGTTGAGGGATATGTGGAATCCGCCGCGTCGGGGCTCGTAGCGGGCATGAGCGCCGCAAGACGCGCTCTCGGCAGACCCGCGGTCGTGTTCCCGCGCGAGACGATGACGGGCGCTATGGCGTCGTATGTCGCGCACGGCGGCGAGGGCGGCTCATTTGTGCCCATGAACGCGAATTTCGGCATAATCGCTCCGCTTTCGGAGCGTGTGCGCGGCGGCAAAAAGGCACGCGGCGAGGCTTATGCCGCGCGTGCGCTCGAAACGCTCGGCACGCTTCTCTGCGGGCTCGACGACTGATTTCACGGCAGATCTTCACCATGACCGATCGGAGATCGGAAACCAAAAACAAACGGATATCGTATCATGATTATTATTATTGATTGCATGGGCGGCGACAACGCGCCGCGCGAGGTCGTTCGCGGCGCATATCTTGCGTCACTTGAATATAACGCGAGCTTTGTGCTTGTCGGCGACCGTGCGGCTATCGAAAAGGTCGCCGCGGACGACGGCATAGACCTGCGCCGTTTTGATATCGTAAATACACAGACGGTCATTGAGATGACCGACGACCCCGTGTCGGTCGTGCGTGCCAAGAGCGATTCGTCGATGAGCACCGCGCTGCGCCTCCTTGCCGACGGCAGGGGCGACGCAGTTGTGTCCACCGGCAATACCGGCGCGCTTTTTACCGGCGCGACGCTTATCGTGCGCAAGATAAAGGGCGTGCGGCGCGCAGCCATTGCGAGCATACTTCCGATGACGCCGCCGGTGCTGCTGCTCGACTCGGGCGCGAATGTTGTCGTTACCGACGAATATATCGAGCAGTTTGCCGTAATGGGCAGCATATATATGCATAAGGTCTACGGACTTCCCGCGCCCCGTGTGGGACTGCTCAACAACGGCTCTGAGGAATGCAAGGGTACGGAGCTGCAGCTCAAGAGCTACCGCCGCCTTTCCGAGCTGCCGAGCATAAATTTCGTCGGCAATGTCGAGGGCGACAAAATACCCAAAAACGCCTGCGACGTGCTCGTGACCGACGGATTTACCGGAAACGTCCTGCTCAAGTGCATTGAGGGCATGGGCAAGCTCATGCTGACTACGATGAAGGATATCTTTTATGCCGACACATTGTCAAAGCTGTCGGGAATGCTCATAAAGGGCAAAGTCTCGGACGTGAAAAAACGCTTTGATGCGACCGAACACGGCGGCGCGCCGCTGCTCGGCATTTCAAAGCCTGTAATAAAGGCGCACGGGTCGTCGAATGCGAACGCGGTCAAAAACGCGATACGCCAGGCGATAAATTATGCGAACACGGGCGTTATCCTGAGCATAGCAAGAGAAATAAAGAGCTTCGGAGCCGCGCCGCAGGCGCCCGCTGCGGATGGAGACGCCGAGAATGCCGAAAGGAGCCATGAAAATGCCGCAGGAAAACAGTAATATCAATTTTCCGGGGGCAGAGCTTCTGCCCGCCGATGTGGGAGTGCTTGAGGAGCGCATAGGTCACAGATTTACCGATCGCCGGCTGCTGCTCGAGGCGCTCACGCACTCGTCGTTTTCAAACGAGCACCGCGGCGAGCGTCTGCCCTGCAACGAGCGGCTTGAGTTCCTCGGCGACTCGGTGCTTTCCGTAATAACGAGCGAACATATTTTTGTCCGCTTTCCGGACAATCCCGAGGGTGAGCTGACGCGTATGCGCGCCGAGCTCGTCTGCGAAAAGGCGCTTGCCGTATATGCGGGCGAGATCGGTCTCGGTCATTACCTCCTCCTCGGCAACGGCGAGGAGAAAGGCGGCGGCAGAGAGAGAAAGTCGATCGTTGCCGACGCATTCGAAGCGCTGATAGCGGCGGTATATCTCGACGGAGGCGACGCCGACGGCGCCGTTGACGGCAGATGCGCTGTGAGAAAGTATCTTCTGCCTCTTATCGACGATATGATGGATGAGATACTGCGCCAGTGGCACGGCGCCGACTACAAGACCCTGCTCCAGCAGCTCGTGCAGCGCTCCGAGGGCGAGGTGCTTGAATATGTCACGGTAGGAGCCACGGGCCCCGACCACGATAAGGTATTCAGCGTAGAGGCGC
>CAJLZE010000028.1 GCA_905210995.1 uncultured Anaerotruncus sp. | reverse complement strand
CACATAAAGTGCGGCAGCCGTTTTTGTTCACATCTGCTTTCTCATGCGCTCGAGCGCACCCTTTTCAAGGCGGGAGACCTGCGCCTGTGATATCCCTATCTCATCAGCTATCTCCATTTGCGTCTTGTTCTTGTAAAAGCGCATGTCTATTATCGCCCTCTCGCGGTCGCTGAGCCGTTTCATCGCCTCGGCGAGCGCTATATTTTCAAGCCACGATTCGTCGGAGGCGTTTGTGTCCGCTATCTGATCCATGACATAGAGCGAATCTCCGTTTTCGCTGTATACCGGCTCATAAAGCGACAGCGGCTCTATTATCGCCTCCATAGCCTGAACGACATCCTCCTTCTTTTCGCCGAGCCTCTCGGCTATCTCCTTCGGAGACGGCTCGCATTCGCGCTCGCGCATCATCTCTTCGCGCACCGTCAGTGCACGGTATGCAAGGTCGCGCATTGAACGGCTGACACGTATGGTGTTGTTATCGCGCAGATAACGCCGTATCTCACCGATTATCATAGGCACGGCATATGTCGAAAACTTGACGCCGAGGTCGAGTCTGAAATTGTCCACCGCCTTGACAAGCCCTATGCAGCCGACCTGAAAAAGATCGTCCATGCTCTCGCGGCGGTTTGTAAAGCGCTGGATTATGCTGAGCACGAGCCGTAGGTTCCCGTATATCAACTCGTCGCGCGCCGCCGTGTCGCCCGCCTTTGTGCGCCGCAGCAGCTCCGTCTTTTCCTCGTCGGTAAGAGTCTTCAGCTTTGCGGTGTTGACGCCGCAGATCTCAACTTTGTTATAATACATCCCGAATACTCCAAGAATGATCTCATAACTGAGTATTCTCCTGCCGCGCACGGCGTTATGCAGAACGCGTCGAATGTATATTTTGTAAAAAAACAGGACTGTCGTGCCATGGCACAACAGTCCGTTTTGTTGATAGGATAACTCCCGTCAGCAGATAAGATCAGATCTTCTCTTTGACCTTGGAAGCCTTGCCGACTCTGTCACGCAGATAGAACAGCTTTGCGCGTCTTACGCTGCCGTGACGGGTGACTTCGACGCCCGCAACATTGGGAGAGTGGATCGGGAAAGTCTTTTCGACACCGCAACCGTAGGAAACACGTCTTACGGTAAAGGTCTCGGAAATGCCGCCGCCGCGCTTGGCGATAACGGTTCCGTCAAAAAGCTGGATCCTCTCACGGTTGCCTTCCTTGATCCTGCAGGAAACACGCACGGTGTCACCGACTTCGAATGAAGGAATAGTCTCTTTTAACTGCTCGTTCGTAATAGCTGCAATGTAATCCATTTCAGCCCCTCCTTGAATTTAGGATATCGGAACATTCATGCAGAGCCCGCAGCGGACTGTTCCGTCCCGGTTAGACCCGGACCCGAATATTATATCATATACCGATTTTTTTTGCAATAGTTTTCCGAATTTTTTTTCGGATATCAGGAATTTTTTCCGCCGTTTTTTCTGCCGCCGAGCATTTTTTTCATTCCGCCGAGCAGCATCGCAATACCGCGGATGATCGGCTTTGCGTTGAGCGCGACCATAATGACAAAGCATACCGACTCAATGACGATCCAGTACGGCAGCTCGGTGTACATGACGATGCACTGTATTAGCAGCACAGCACCGTTGAGCACGAGCACGCTCGGGTTCATATCGAATCTGACATATCTCTGTGTGTTGACCGCGCGGATGATGAACACGATGAAGTAACTCACCGCCGCGGCAACGGCAGCACCCTGTGCACCGATCCTCGGGATAAGCAGCAGGCATATCGCCACGTTTATCACCGCGCCGAACATCGACGTGAGAAAAGACATAACGCTCTTCTTTTTTACCATGTAGATGCTGCCGAGGAACGTCGTAACGGCAGAGAATGTGGTCGCAATGACGAGCGTCGGCATATATTCCCATGCCGAGTAGTAGGCACTTGCAAGCATGATGCGCGCAAAGACCTTTGAGAGCGCGGTGAGAGCCGATGCAGCCATGAAGATGAGCCCCGAATATGTGCGGAACACCTCGGCAAAAAAGCTGCCGCGCGTTTTCTCATCGGTGTCCGCCACGGCCGAATACTGCCACGCCTCTATAAATATCGTGGTCATCAGCGTCAGCACCGTCGGGATCTTGTACGAGGCGGCAAAAATACCGTTTGCCTCATCGCCGCACATACTTTTTACAAGAAACTGCCCCGAAACGCTCGTCACCCACCAAAAGATCGTAGTGGGTATCATCGGCACGCTGTATTTCAGCATATCGCGTGCAATGGCGGGATCGAACAGCGACAGCTTCATGTCCCTGTACAGCCTCTGCCATACGACCATCAAAAGCGTCACAATGACATTTGCGATCACGACCGACAGCACATACCCGGTGACTCCCATGCGGAATACCACGAGAAAAAGTATGTTGAAGGCTATATTGAGCGCCGTGTTGATTATACCCTGCACCGCAAACACGGTGGTCTTTCCGAGCGCGCGTATATAGTTTGCACACGCAGACTGAAAGTTTGCCGCAATGACATATACCACCGTCAGCCAAACATACCCCGTCAGCATTTTCACCTCAAAGAGGAATGGGGACAGCGCCAGAAACAACAGCGTTCCGAGCGAGAGCAGCGCCACGCCGGATGAGAACACCTCGCGCTTCTTTTCACCCGCGTCAAGAGCGAACCTGAACAACCCATCGCATATGCCAATCGCGGCAACGGGCATTATGAGGTTCGCCGTCTGCGATATGATGTTCGCATCCGAATATTGCGCCGGCGACAGTATAGCGGTATACAGCGGCAGAAGCAGATACACAAGGACCTTTGACGAAAAGGTCCCCACCGCCAGGATAACGGTATTGGAAAGAAGCCGTTTGTATTTATTCATGGCATCATACGCGGGAAATATTATTCCTCGTCGCAGTTCCCCCAGTTATGGTAAACGTTCATAACATCGTCGTCGTCCTCGAGCTTTTCGATGAGAAGGCCCATAAACTTTCTGTCCTCCTCGTCGTCAAGATCGACCGTTGAATCGGCGACCTTCTCCTTGTCGGCGGATTCCACTTCATATCCAGCTGCCTTGAGAGCGTCGGATATCTCATAAACGTCGTCCGGCTCGGTGTATATCACATACACGCCGTCGTCCGCCTTGAAATCTTCGGCACCTGCCTCAAGTGCGGTCTCCATCAGCTTGTCCTCGTCTATCTCGCCGTATTCGTCGGTGATAACGATAACGCCCTTTTCATTGAACATGAAGCCGACGCAGCCGCTCTGACCGAGGTTGCCGTGATATTTCGAGAAATACGCACGGACGTTGCCCGCGGTGCGGTTGCGGTTATCGGTAGTCGTTTCAACGATAACGGCGACGCCGGACGGACCGTAGCCCTCGTAGGTGATCTCCTCGTAGGCGACGTCGGAGGCACCGAGCGCCTTCTTTATTGTGCGGTCGATGTTATCGTTCGGCACGTTGTTTGCTTTTGCCTTCTGGATAAGGTCGCGCAGCTTTGAGTTTGTCGCGGGATCTCCGCCGCTTTCCTTGACGGCGATCGCGATCTCCTTACCGATCTTTGTAAAGACCTTTGCCTTCTGCGCGTCTGTCTTTTCTTTTTTGTGTTTGATGTTGCTCCATTTGCTGTGTCCGGACATGGATCATTTCCTCACTTTGATTTATTGTAAATTGTTTTTGATATCAGATCTTTTCGGTCTTTTTCATGCAGATAAGGTCGAGAGCCGTACCTATGACCGTCTTTACGGCGGCTGAGAGCGCGAGTCTTGACGCACGCACGCGCGCATCCTCGGCGTTCAGTATCTGGCAATTGTGATAGAAGCGGTTGTAGGAGGCCGTCAGGTCGATTATATAGCGTGTGATGACGGACGGCTCGTAGTCGCGCAGCGCCGCGAGCACACGGTCGGGGAACACCGATATGAGCTTGAGCAGCTCATGCTCCTCGGGCGTGCCGAGCGCATATCCGCCCTCGGGCATACCGACCTCGCCGCCCGCACGTGAAAGCAGCGAGCAGATACGCGCGTATGTGTACTGCACGTAAGGACCTGTATTGCCGTCATACGAGAGGGCATCCTCGAGCATGAAGTTGATGTCTTTTATGCGGTTGTTCGAGAGATAATAGAAAACTATCGCGCCGACGCCGACCTTTTCCGCTATATCGTCAAGCTCTGCCTCCGGCATATCGGGGTTCTTCGTGCGTGTGATCTCGCGCACCTTTTCTGCCGATTCGGCAAACAGGTCGCGCAGGAGTATAACGTTGCCGGTGCGCGTTGCAAGCTTTGTGCCGTTTATCGACACCGTTCCGTAGGGTACGTGAACGAGTCCGCGATACCAATCGTAGCCCATAAGCTCAACGACCTTGAACCACTGCGCAAAGTGCAGCGACTGTCCCGCCGAGGTGACGTATATACATTTGTCGAAATCGTATGTTTTTTTTCTGTATATCGCCGCGGCAATATCGCGGGATGGATATATCGACGAGCCGTCCTTTTTTAGTATCAGGCAGGGCGGCATGCCGTACTTTTCGAGATCGACGATCTCCGCACCGTCGTCATGCTTGAGAAGCCCCTTCTCGCGCAGTTCTTCGACCACCGCAGGCACCTTGTCATAATAAAAGCTTTCACCCTTGTAGCTGTCAAAGGTTATGCCGAGCTGATCGTAGGTCTTTTTGTACTCGCGGAGAGATATATCGATAAACCAGCGCCAGAGCTTAATGTTCTCCTCGTCGTGGTGTTCAAGCTTTGTGAACTCCACGCGCGCCTCGTCATTGAGCTCGGGATGGAGCTCGGCTTCCTCATGGAACTTCACGTAAAGCGCCACGAGCTCGTCTATCTCCTTCTTTTCGACCTCCTCACGGCTGCCCCATTTGCGGTAAGCGACGATGAGCTTGCCGAACTGAGTGCCCCAGTCGCCGAGGTGGTTGATGCCGACGCACTTGTAGCCCGCAAACTCATGCAGCTTCTTCAGCGAATGACCGATAACGGTCGTGCCGAGGTGCCCGATGTGGAAGGGCTTTGCCACGTTCGGCGACGAATAGTCGAGCACGACGGTCTTGCCCTTGCCTATATCGGCAGAGCCGTACTTTTCGCCCTTTGCCAGCACCTCGCCTATCACAGACTCGGCAAGCGCGGAATCGTCAAGCCGGAAGTTGAGGTAGCCCTTGACGGATTCGACCGCCCCGACGCCGTGCGCCGCAAATCCTTCGGCAAGAGCGTCGGATATCTGTGCGGGTGCGCGGCGCAGAGTTCTGCTGAGCTTGAAGCAGGGCAGCGCTATGTCGCCCATCGATGCGTCGGGCGGATATTCAAGCATGCCCGCCAGCTCGGCGGCGGTCGGAGCCGCACCCGGTGCCATCGCTTCTATCTTTGCGTGAAGCGCCTCTGCGATCTCGTTTTTAACATTAGTCATATAATACCATGCCTTTCTTCTCCGCGGATCTGCCGCGGCAGCAAAACGGTTGTTGTTTTTTATCGTTCTTTCCTGCCGTCCGTTTACATAAGACGGCATACGCTCCTCACAGCGCTCTGCCCTCTGCGATAAGCTCGCGTGCCGCGATACGCTGTGCATCGGTGACATTTATGCCTCCGAGTATCCTTGCGGTCTCCTCGACCCTGCCCGCCTCGTCAAGGCGCGTGACGGTCGATTCGCTCCTTCCGTCGCGCTCTGTTTTTGAGATGAGCAGATGCGTATCGGCAAGCGATGCTATCTGAGCGGAATGCGTCACACAGAATATCTGCGCGCCTCGTGCAGCCTCCTTCAGCTTGATGCCCACCTTGCGTGAGGTCTTGCCCGATATCCCCGCATCGACCTCATCGTAAATGAGCGTGGGGATACCGTCTATGTCGGACATGACGCTCTTGAGCGAGAGCATTATTCTCGAAAGCTCGCCGCCGGAGGCGATCTTTGCAAGAGGTCTTTGCGGTTCTCCCGGGTTCGTGGCTATCATGAACTCAACGCGGTCAAGTCCGCGCGGCGAGGGTTCGTCAAGCGGAGTAACGGAAATGGCAAAACGCACCTTCGGCATATCGAGAAACGCGAGCGATTCAGCCACGCGTCCCTCAAGCGACGCTGCGGCAGCGCTTCGCACCTCGCCGAGAGCAGCACCCGACTCGCGCAATTCGGCATCGAGCGCCGACTCCCGTCGTCGCAGCTCCGCAAGTCTGTCGTCGCCCGATTCAAGGTCGGCAAGCTTCTTTTCGGCGTCGGCACGGAACTCAAGTATCTCCTCCACCGTCGAGCCGTATTTGCGTTTGAGCCTCCCTATCGCATCAAGGCGCGATTCAACGGCGTCTATCTTCGCAGTCGGGTCGCCGTCGTCTGCGGCGCCCGCGCGGGAATACACCTCCGCGGCAATATCGTCGATCTCATACCGGCAGGTCTCGAGCCGCTCCGCAAATCCGCGGTATTCGGGATAGACGTCGGATATCTTTTTGAGCGCATCCGCCGCTTTTGACACCATGTATGAGGCGGTAAGCCCCTTTTCGTTGCCGTAAATGGCGCGCAGCACCACATCGGTCTGCTTTTTTATCCGCTCAAGACTTGAGAGCCGCTTCTTCTCGGCTGTGAGCTTGTCCTCCTCGCCCGGCTTTAGTCTCAGCGACGAAATGTCCTTTATCTGATACTCAAGCATATCGCGGAGCTGATTTTTTTCCTTTTCGTCGCGGCATATGCCCTTTATCTCTGCACGAACGCCTTCGAGCTCCGAATATATTCCCGCATACTTTTCAAGCAGTTTTTCCGAATGAGCAGCCGCATCGAGCATTTCAAGCTGCGCCGACGGATCGCATATGCGCAGGTTCTCATTCTGCCCGTGTATCGACACGAGCAGGCTCCCCGCGCGCCTCAGTACTGCCTGCGTGACGCTTCTGCCGTCAATACGGCACACCGAGCGCCCCTCTGCCGAGAGCGTGCGCTCAAGGCATATCTCACCGTTCTCGCAAACGATCCCCATCTCCGCAAGCCCGTCGGCAAGCCGCCCCTCTATCCCGTCAAAAACGGCTGAAACGGCAGCGTGCGTCTGCCCCGTGCGTATCAGCTCGCGGCCCGTGCGGTTGCAGAGCAGAAAATTTATGCTGTCGATAACTATTGATTTACCGGCGCCGGTCTCACCCGTCATCGCGGTAAAGCCGCCGTCCGCATCAAGGTCGAGCGCACGGATCACGGCTATATTTTCGATATGAAGCGATCTTAGCATCGGCAAAACCTCCCGCGGTTTGATAATGATATCGGCGCTCAGACCGTTTTGAGAAGGATCTTTATGCGCTCGCTCAGCGACTTTGACGAGTCAAGCCCGCGTGTGACGATAAATATCGTGTCGTCTCCCGCCACACTGCCGAGTATTTCGTTCGTTTCGATGGAATCAAGCCCCGCAGCCACCGCGTTGGCAAGCCCGGGATATGTCGAGAGAACGATGATGTTCCCCGAATAATCCACCTTTTTTATTGATTCTATCAGCGCGGAGTTGAATTTGAGGCTCCCCGCATTGTCGTCCTGCTTCGGAAGGGTGTACTTGTACGTTCCGCGTCCCGTAGGCACCTTTGAGAGCTTCAGCTCCTTTATATCGCGCGACACGGTCGCCTGAGTCACCCTGTATCCCTCGCGCAGAAGCAGCCCGATGAGCTCCTCCTGTGTTTCTATCTCACAGCGCTCCACGAGACTGATTATTTTTTCCTGTCGTCCGCTTTTCATTTGCTATCTCCGTTTCCTGTCGGCGTTATATCCCGCTCATCTTGCGCCGGAATGTGCCGTAAAATGAATCCTCTTTAAGCCTTACTATGCCCGCCGACTTATCCGACCGCGTTATCTTTACCGAATCGCCGCGCACAAGCTTTATATTCACCCTGCCGTCTACCGTGAGGAAGAGCGCCGGCTCGCGCTGGCATATATTAACGATCTCAAGCCGCGCGCTGTCGGGAAACACTATCGGCTTTGACGAGACCGAGTGCGCGCATATCGGCGTGATGCATATCCCGCCGAGGCGCGGATCGAGAACGGGTCCCCCCGCCGACAGCGAATACGCCGTCGAGCCCGTCGGCGTTGCGGCAATAAGACCGTCGGCGCGGTATGTGGCGATCGTCTTGCCGCCCTCGCGCAGCTCTATATCGACTATCCGGGCCACCGAGCCGTTTGATACCACCGCGTCGTTCAGCGCGCGGGCGATGTAGATGCGGCGCCGCTCGCCGTTCGCGTCCGGCTTTCCGAGCACCTCGACATTCAGCATGGAATGCTTTTCGACCGTATAATTCCCATCATAGAGTCTGTCGAGCAGCGAAAGCTCGTCGCATTCAAGCTCGCAAAGATAGCCGAGCCTGCCCTTGTTGACCCCGAGCACAGGGATCCCGCGCGCAGCGCTCCTCCGCGCCGCTTCGAGCACCGAACCGTCTCCGCCGACCACCGCGATCAGATCGGAGCTTTCGTAAAGCGAATGTGCGGGCACGTATTTCGGAACGATGCCGACGGCCTCGAGACCGCATCTTCCGCGCACCGAAAGATCGAGCATGAGCGATGCTCCGTGCTCGGCAAACGCGCGTGCGACCGAACGCGCCGCATCCGCTTTTTCGCGTATATTGAAATTGGTTATAAGCGCGACCTTTGAAAACTGCACCGGCTCCACCGTACCTTTCGGATCTGTTTATTTTTTGTGAAAATATGCTATATATTCGATATTTCCGTCGCCTCCGGTCACGGGCGACGTGATAAGCCCGATCTTCACGAGCCCGAGAGCACCGGCGGCAGCCGAAACGCTCTTTACCGCTCTTTCGCGCGCCGACGCAGAACGGACTATCCCGCCCTTGCCGACATCCGACCTGCCTACTTCAAACTGCGGCTTGACGAGACTCAAAAATATCCCGCCGCCGCGCAGCAGCGCCGGTATCGCGGGGAGGATGAGCGTCTGCGAAATAAACGAAACATCCATTACCGCAATATCGTATTCTCCGCCGACCGTATCGGGCGTGATGTATCTTGCGTTTATGCCTTCAAGCGAGCGCACGCGCGGATCTGCGGCAAGCACCGGTGAGAGCTGCCCGTGACCCGAATCCACAGCCGTAACGGATGCGGCTCCGTGCGCGAGCAGACAGTCGGTAAAGCCGCCCGTCGATGCGCCGATATCTATCGCGCGCATACCGGAGACGTCGATGCCGAACGAATCGAGCGCCGCCTCGAGCTTCAGCCCTCCCCGGCTGACATACCGCGTGTCCTCGGACGGGAGTATCTCCACGTCGGATGCCGGGACACCGTCACCGATATCGCATGACGGCTTTTTGACCGTGCTGCCGCATATCCTCACGCACCCGCCGAGTATCAGCTTTTTTGCAGTCTCGCGGCTCGGGGCAAGCCCCTGCTCCGCAAGAAAGATATCAGCCCTCATTTGTTATTTGCGGCGCATGAGCAGCCATTCGGCAAGCGTCGTAAGCATTTCGCTGCCGGGATATCCCGCGACCGCCGCGGTCGCCTCATCAGTCACCCGGCGCGCATATGCACGCGCATCGGCGGCGCTCATGAAGCTGAGATATGTCGTTTTGCCGTCGCGCACATCGGAGCCGACCGATTTGCCGAGCTCCTCGGCAGTGCTTTCGGCATCGAGCACATCGTCGATTATCTGGAATGCGTGACCTATGCCGAGGGCGTATGCGGTCGCATCCGCTATCCGCTTATCGCCGTCGGGCACACCTGCGGCAATGCAGCCGAGCACGGCGCTCACACGCATAAGCTCGCCGGTCTTTTTGGCATACAGAGTGCGCAGCTCGTCAAGCGAAATCGCCTTTGTCTCGGCAGCCATGTCGAGTATCTGTCCCTCTATCATTCCCATTGCGCCGTCGCCGAGCACACGCGCGGCGCGGAGAGCGTCCTCCGGTGCAACGGCGGGATTTTTCATCGCCGTCAGCACCGCGCGCAGCTCGAGCGAATCTCCCGCAAGCAGCGCCGTCGCCTCGCCCCAGACCTTGTGGTTCGTGGGTCTGCCGCGGCGAAGATCGTCATCGTCCATGCAGGGCAGATCGTCGTGTATCAGCGAAAATGTGTGCATCATCTCAACGGCGCAGGCAAACGGCATTGCCGCCGCCTCGCTGCCACCGAAAAGACGGCAGAATTCAAGCACGAGATAGGGCCTTATCCTTTTTCCGCCCGCGGTCAGGCTGTAAAGCTCGGAGCCCCACAGCGTGTCGCTCTCGGCATCTGCGGGATAGTACCCGCGCAGCGCAGCCTCGGTCTTTTTTGCCGATGCGCGCAGCGCCTCTTCGATATCAAGATAGTTTTCCATCATCATTCCTCAGTTTTCGTCGGCAGTCAGCACTTTTACTCTGCGTTCCGCCTTTTCGAGCCGGTCGGAGCACAGACGAACGAGCGACACGCCCTCCTCATACAGCTTCATCGACTCCTCGAGCGGAGTTTTCCCGTCCTCGAGCGCACGCACGACCGCCTCAAGGCGCGTCATTGCCTCCTCGAATGTCAGATTCGCTTCTGCCGTCGCTTTTTTCGCGCGCGGCTTTTTTTCGCTGCTTTTTTCGGTCTTTATATCATCCATTTTCATCACCCATGAATCGGTTCCCGCCCGGCGGGAGCATCATCCTTCGGTCTTCTTTTCTGTTTTTTCAACGACCGCCAAAACATTGCCGTCGCGCATGGCAAGGTCTATCCTGTCTCCCGCGCTCAGCCCGGCGGCGTCGGTTATAACATTTTTTCCGTCTGCGGAACGCACCGCGGCATAGCCGCGCGACAGCACCGCGAGCGGGTTCATCGCCTCAAGCGATGCGACTGCCGTACCGAACGCGGCGCGCGCGCTTTTCAGGTGCATCGAGTAAAGCGACGCAAGCCTTTCCTCGGTCATCATAAGCGCCGTGCGGCGCATTTCAAACATATATTCCGGGTCGGTCAGCGACCTGCGCGACGCCAGTGACGCAAGACGCCCCTTTTCGCGTTCGAGACGTGTCTGGAGCAGCGAACGCATACGCGCACCGACATTTTCAAGCTGCTGGAGGAGCCGCGCGGAGTCCGGCACCGCCTGCTCTGCCGCAGCCGACGGTGTGGGCGCACGCAGATCGGCGGCAAGATCGGCTATCGTAAAGTCGGTCTCATGCCCCACGGCGCTTATCACGGGAATGCGCGAGGCTGCTATCGTGCGCGCCAGCTTTTCACCGTTGAACGCCCACAGATCCTCTATCGACCCGCCGCCGCGCCCGATTATCAGCACGTCGGGAGCGTCATTTTTATCAAGCCCATTGAAATATTCGATGCCCGCAACGACCGATGCCTCCGCTCCCTCGCCCTGAACGAGCGCCGGATAAAGCGTAACGGCAGCATACGGAAAACGCCTGCCGAGGATGTTGAGGATATCCTGTATCGCCGCACCAGTCGGAGACGTGACGACGCCTATCCGCTCGGGATATTTCGGTATGGGTCTTTTGCGCGAGGCATCGAACAGCCCCTCGGCGCCGAGGCGTTCCTTTAGCTGCTCAAAACGCAGATAAAGCGCGCCCGCACCGTCGGGGATCATATCCGTGACATATATCTGATACTGCCCGCTTTTGACATATGACGAAACGTGCCCGAAAAGCACCGCCTTCATACCGTCGGAGGGCACGAACTTCAGACGCGAGGCATACGAACGGAACATGACCGCCGCAATGCAGCCGCCGCTGTCCTTGAGGGTAAAGTAAAAATGCCCGGTCTGATAATGGTTTTTGAAATTCGATATCTCCCCGCGCACCGCGACGGCGGCAAGCACATCGTCGGTGTCGAGAAGGGTCTTTATATATTCGTTGAGCGCCGTGACGGTCAGCGCCTCTATGCGCGGCGCATTATCCATTGTGCTCACCGAGATACTTTCTGCGGCACAGAAGTGCGGTTCCCGCCGCGTTGTCGGCAGAAAACGCAGGCTCCGCAAAGCGGCAGTCGCCGAGTTTTTCGAGCTGCGCGCGTATACGCCGGTTGCTCATAACGCCGCCGGCGAAAACTATCGGCAGCTCTCCGTACGCAGCGCGAGCATCGCGTGCCATTGCGCCGAGCACCGCAGCGATATAGTCGAGCACATACGCCGCTATATCGCACGGCGACACGCCGTCCGCCAGCCGATGTTCAGCCTGATTCTGCACGCCCGAAAGGTTGCACATACAATCCTTTACGGGTACGCGGGGAAAGCTGTAGCTCTCCGCCGACTCCTCAGCCAGCTTTTCAAGCGCCGGACCGCACGGAAAACGCAGCCCGAGCATTACACCGGCACGGTCTACCGCCTGACCCGCGTTGAGATCGCGCGTGCCGCCGATGATATCGACCGAAAACACGCCGTCGCTTCCCGGTCTCACGAGCAGCACCTCTGTCGTTCCGCCCGAAACATGGAACGCAATATGCGCCCCCGCATCGGCAAGCGACTCTGAGCCCGACGAATACAGCGCCGCCATTATATGACCGCTCTGATGTGAAAAACGGTAAAGCGGAACTCCCGTAAGGTCAGCCATCGCCGATGCTGCCGCAACGCCGGTAAGAAAGCAGGGCATATACGACCCCTCGGCGTCCCGCGGCGTTGCGGACACACCGAACGCCGCTATCCTCTCCCCGCAAAGCCCTGCAGAGCCGAGCAGCTCGCGCAGCCTCGCGGTAACGAGCGGAAGATTGCGTGTGTGCGCAAACACGGCGTCCGACTGACGCAGACCGCACTCGCCCGCTTTAACGGGCAGCGGCTCCTTCAGATTGGCAATGACCCTTCCCTCCCCGTCGGCAAGTGCCAGCGAGGTGGTATAGTTGCTTGTGTCAACGCCGCAGAAGAGCATTATTTTTCTCCCTCTGCGTCGTTGTCGGAAGAAGCGTCTGCTTTTGACTTCATAACGGCATTGAGAATGCCGTTTACAAAGGAACGCACCTTTGCATCGTCATATTTCTTGATTATCTCGATCGCCTCGTTGACCGCAACGCTGTCGGGCACATCGGTGAAAAGTATCTCATAGGTGCCGAGCCTCAGCACGGCACGAGCGACGTTTGAAAGTCTGCCCATCTTCCAGCCGTGCGCATTTTCGGCAATTGCCGCGTCTATCGCGTCAAGGTTTTCGACAGTTCCGAGGAACAGTCCCTTTTCAAATTCGTCCTCCGGCATTTCGCGCACCTCTGCCGCCGCGTCGTAAATGCTCGCGGCGTCTGCATCCGGACGGAATCCGAATTCGAACAGAAGCCCCACCGCATTTTCTCTTGCTTCTCGTCTTGTCATAACGTTCCTTTCAGGGCGGAAAAACCGGACCGTGACCCGAATACGTATTCCGCTCCATTATACTATAATATTATACTTTCCGTAATGGCAAAAGTCAACACCGGAATGAATATTTCTTTGAATATTCATCATTTTTATTCAGGACAAGGCATATATTTCAGTGAATATTTACGGGAGGTGCTACCTTGAAGCAGCGTTTGTGCATTTTGCTCGCCGGGCTTCTCTGCCTCGGGCTGAACATCGGCAACAGAAAAACCGAAAAGCCCGCGGCGGCAGACGGCGAGGCGGTAACGGCTTACCTTGACGTTTCGGCATCCGCCGGGAATGACGGGAACTTCATATACACCGAGGGGAACATAAAATACATCGAATTCACGCCTACGGCAGCAGCGCTGCGCGCCGCATCGGACTATGACATTAGGACGCACGGCACAGCCGGTCATATCGGATGGGTCGATCTGCTCGCTGTCTATGCGGCAAAAAACGGCGGCAGCTTCAAGAGCTTTTCGGCAAAGAAGATGAACGCGCTCGCCGAGAAGATACTCGCCTCCGGCGCACGCGCCGCAAGCGGGAACGAAAAGCTGTACGATTATTACAGCGAGGCATACGGCGCAGTGCTCGGCGGTATGCTCGGTGACTATGCCGAGGTGCGCACTGCGGCAGACGGCAGCGAGACCGCCGAGAGTTTTTACGGCGTACGCGCCTTCTCTCCCATCGCGTCCGGCTACGGGTACAGTGACTACGACGATTTCGGCGCGTCGCGCTCATTCGGCTACCGCCGCCGCCACCTCGGACATGATATGCTCGGCAGCGTCGGCACTCCCGTGATCGCAATGGAGAGCGGATATGTCGAATGCTGCGGCTGGAACGTTTACGGCGGCTGGCGCATAGGCATACGCTCCTTTGACGGCAAAAGATATTATTACTACGCTCACCTGCGCCGCGGGCATCCCTACTGCGACATTTACGAGGGCAAGATAGTGGACGCGGGCGACGTAATAGGCTATCTCGGCATGACCGGCTACAGCACAAAGGAAGACAAAAACAACATAGACACACCGCACCTGCACGTGGGACTCGAGATAATATTCGACCCGAAGCAAAAGGACGGCTACAATCAGATATGGGTCGACATGTACGCGCTGACCGCCTTTCTGTCCGACAGGCGCGCCCCGACATACGCCGATGCCGAGAGCGGCGAGCGGCTCTCGAAGGTGCATTTCATATATCCCGAAACTCCCGACTGAAATATTTTCACCTTATCTCTTGCAATGAGCTGAAAAATGTGCTAAAGTATAGACATATAATCATCAAGGACGAAAATAATGAAAGAAACAATCAAAAAAATACTCACCCGCGCGGCGGCTTATTACACGGTCGCAACGGGCGCATACAGCTTTGTAATATTTGCAATGTATTCGAACGAGGAGGGCGGCGCGCTGCTTTCCGCAAAAAGAGTGTTCCTGCTCCTTCCCTTCTGCCTCTGCCTTGCGGCTGCCAACACCGCGCTTGCGTCAAAAACGCTCCCGCGCGGGCTGAGCTATCCGCTGCACTGCGCCGCAACGATGCTCGGCGTCTATCTCTGCGTGATACTGCCCGCGGGAATGGAGAGCCGCCAGCGGCTCGTTGGGACCATGGTAGCGCTTGTGATCTATATCGTGGCAATGACGGTATACGCTCTCCTCACGCGTCACATAAAACGCACGCTTGCCGAGGAGAGAAACTACCGCTCGCAGTTCGATGACAACGAAATTAAAAAGAAATAACAAAAACGGTCTGCCGCAGCGCAAATGCGCTGCGGCAGATTTTTTATGTAACGCTTTCGGTGTATTTCTCCGCCTGGAGCCTGAACATGGCGGCGTACTTGCCGTCCATCTCCATCAACTCGTCGTGAGAGCCGGATTCGATAAGACTGCCGCTGTCGAACATATATATACGGTCAGCCATTCTCGTGGTCGAAAGCCTGTGTGAAATGAAAATGACCGTTTTGTCGGCGGCATATTCAAGGATGGAGCGGTTAAGCTCGTATTCGGCGATGGGATCGAGTGCCGACGACGGCTCATCCATGATGATAAGCTCGTAATCGCGGGCAAAAACACGCGCAATGGCGACCTTCTGCCCTTCTCCGCCGGAAAGGTTCGTTCCCTTTTTGTCGAATTCGCGCGTCAGCGTCGTATCGACACCCTGTTCAAGCGTTGCGAGCTTTTCGGAAAATCCCGCCTTGTCAAGCGCCGCGATAACGGTCTCACGGTCATGCTCGGGGTCATAATCGCCGTTCATCACGTTTTCGGCGATGCTTGCGGCGTATATCTTGAAATCCTGGAACACGACGCCGATCTTTTCGCGGTATGCGTCAAGATCATATTCGCGTATGTCCCTGCCGTTCATGAGGATCTGCCCCGAGGTCGGGTCGTAAAGACGCATGAGCAGCTTGATGAGCGTCGTCTTGCCCGCGCCGTTGTAGCCGACGATGGCGATCTTTTCGCCGCGCGAGAGCGACAGCGATACATTTTTAAGCGCCTCGGCGGACGAATGCTCGCCCTCGGGCTTTTCCCAGTCGGCGTCATGCCACTCGTACTTGGGTTTGTCCGAAAAATCGTATGTGAAGGTCACGTCGCGCAGCTCAAGCGACGAAAATTCCGGCACCTCCGCCTCGCCCGTTGTGATCCTCGGCTCGTATGCGAGAAAGCCGTAGTATTTTTCAAGGAAAAGCGAATGCTTCGGGAATTTTGCCGCCTTTTCAACAAAATCTATCACCTGCCAACGGAGGGTCCATATAACGCCGACGCTCGCGGCAAACGCACCGATGAGCACAAGACCGCTCTCCAGTTTGCCGAACATATAGAAAAGCACACCGAACTGCAGCCCGGTGGAAACGAGCATCCACCCGACACCGTAGAGCAAAAACCACTTCATGCCGTACTTTTTCGCGAGCTTTACCGATTTTTCGGTATTCTCGTCGTAATCACGCATGAGCAGATCGGTCACTCGGCTCGTCCTTATTTCCTTGGCGTGATCCTGAAGCTGAAAAACACGGTTTATGTAGTTTCTCACTCGGTGCAGCGGCTTCCAGTACTTTTCCTGCTCAAAACTCCAACGATTTCCCATCTGGTTTATCAGAACGCACAGCACAGACGCCGCCAGAATGGCTATCGCCACCGGAACGTCTATCGTAAGCATTACTGTGATGAGCGTTGACATACTCACAATGCGCGTAACGAGCTTGCCGATATCGTCTATGACCTCATCGGAGCGCTTGTTTGCCTCATCCATCGCCCATACAAAGTCATTGTAAAACTCGGGGTCGTCGTAGCAGGCGACATCCATGCGGTATGCCTTGAGAAACAGCTCGCGCTGAAGCCGCACATCCAGCTTTTGCTTTGACCACGGCTTGAAAACATAGAAATATATCCAGTGGAGCGCACTTGTGGTCAGATTCCAAACAGCCATGAGCGCGATCATAAAGGCAACATCACCGAACTCCGCCCCCTCGTCGAGCGCGTTGAACAGCTTTACGGTAAATACCGTATCAGCCGAGTTGGTGAGACCGTAGACAACTCCCATCAGGATATTGCCGATAAGGTAATCGGGACCCATACGCGCGACCTTGGCGATGATGCCGAAATTGTTCTTCATTATACGCGCCAAAGACTGCTTGGGCGTTCCGTCGCGGCGCATTTTCACTTTCTTTGCATTTTCCGCTGCCATCACGCATCAGCCCCCTTTCCCACATAATTTTCGGCTTGCAGCCTGAACATCTCGGCGTACTTGCCGCCCTTCTCCATCAGCTCGCGGTGATTTCCCTCCTCGGTTATCCTGCCGCCGTCCATAAGGAATATATGGTCGGCATCGACTGCGGACGAAAGACGGTGCGATATGAATATCACCGTTCTGCCCTCCGCCGCCTTCATCATGTTTTCAAACATGGTGTGCTCCGCTATCGGGTCGAGCGCCGAGGACGGCTCGTCGAGTATTATCACCGGCGACGTGCGGGCAAAGGCGCGCGCCAGGGCTATCTTTTGCTGTTCGCCGACCGAAAGATTGGCTCCGTGATCGTCGAATTCGCGCGTGAGCGTTGTTTCGATGCCGTGATCGAGCCGCGCTACGCGCTCATAGGCTCCGCTTTCACGCAGCGAATACTCGACAAGCTCAGCGTCGCCATCTTTCGGCAGACGCAAAAGCACGTTGTCTGCTACCGACATAGAAAACATTTTGAAATCCTGAAATACGCAGGCGTACTCATCGCGGTAGGAGTCGAGCGTGTAGTCGCGTATGTCTCTGCCATCGAGCTTCACCGAGCCGCCCGTGGGATTGTAAAGGCGCAACAGCAACTTGACGAGCGTGGTCTTGCCCGAGCCGTTCTGCCCGACGAGCGCGATCCTCTCGCCCGCGCCGATATGGAGCGATATCCCGCGCAGGGTATCATCCTCGGCGCCCTCATAACGGAAGGTGACGTCCTCAAGGTCGATATCGGCACAATTTTCGGGCGCGGGCACGGCATTCTCGCTGTCCTTTATCTTCGGCTCGTAGTCAAGGAAATACCGCACGTCCTCAAGGAAGAGCGCGTGCTCGCCGAACTCGGCAAAGGTCGTTACGAGGTTGCTGAGACAGTAGGAAACGACCGAGATGGAGTTGAGAACGACTATGCAGTCGCCTATGGTCATACCGCCGTCCGAAAGCGTGCGCCAGACGGCATAAAGCGTTGCGCCGAGCACCGTCACGACAGACATACCGATGTCAAGTATGTAATCCGCGATGGCGCGCTTCCAGCCGTATTTGCGTATCAACGCGCAAAAATCGCGCCGCGTCCGCTCAAGCTCGCCGAGCATTCGCGTGTGCATATCGCCGAGCCGCATCTCCTTGGCGTATTCGTTGAGATAAAATGTGCGGCGGACATATTTCTGCCGCCGTTCTACCGGCTTGCGGTCTGCAATGTGATCGTGCTTGAGCTTGTTCTTCCAGCTTCGCACAAAGCCGAGCAGCAGCGGCAAAAGCCCGAAGATTATCAGCACCGGGTCAATGGCAAAGAGCAAAAATGAGTTGCAGAAGAGCGTCACCGTACGCCATATGAGGTTATCGAGAGTCCTCATGACCTTCATCACACGGTCGTACGCCTCGTCCATTGCCTTGACATACTTGTCGTAAAACGACGGAGTTTCATAACAGGCAAGCTCGACCTGCGACGCCTTTATGAACAGCTTGCGCCGCATGGCGGCGTCGATCTCTTGGTACTTTCCGGCTGATAAGACATTCCAGTAGTAGTTGTTTGACACATTGATAACGAGCGTTGCCGCCGCGATCACGGAAAGATATATTATTACATTTCTCCTCGGCTGACCGCTCTCGACGCTGTTAACGATCATGCGTATAAGAAACGAGCCGCTGAGAAAGTCGAGCGGTGCATAAAGGAATGTATTTACGAAATAAAAAATAAAGTATCCCGGCGACACGCTCCATATCTGTCCGAGCGCAAAAATCACGTTCGACAGCGTTCGCCCGCGCGGTAGCCTTTCTTTTTTCTTTTTCTCCTTTTCCTTTTTCTTCCGGGCTTTTTTCTCCGCACGCGCAGCCGCCTTCTCCACGCGCGTCGCCTTTTTGTCCTTGTCCGCTATGACGTCCACCTCTTTCATAAAAAAATCGGGTATCACTGTTCAACATTATAAACAAAACGAAACGGTTTGTCAATAAACTTTCGGTTGATATGCTATCTAAATATAAAAAAATACACCGGAGAGGTGTTTTACCCCCCCGATGTTATTTTATGTAATTTATTGCATCTCAATACTGTTGTGTTTCGACCTTGCTTTCGAGATCAGATGCCACACAAGCCCTGCGGCAAAGCCGACGAGCGCCGGGCAGACCCAACCGAGCCCGATATCGGCAAGCGGCAGCATGTCGCCGATCTTGTTTACCGTTCTGATCACGGGCGCATCCGAAAGCCCGTGCGGGAGCGATCCGGTGAGATCGGGTATCGCCGCAATGAGCGTGAACGCCGTCGTGCAGGCGTAAACTCGGCGGTCATGCCCGAAAAGCCTGCCTGACAATGCAAGCATGATTATAGTCATTGCAAGCGGATAAAGGAACATGAGCACCGGCAGCGACCAGTCGATTATGGCGCTGAGCCCGATAGTTGAAATGAGGAAGGAAACAACGCAGAAACCGACTGCCCACACAGGATATTTCGGACCGCGCGGGAAAAGCTCGCGGAACATCTCGCCGCAGCTCGTGATGAGACCGACGGCTGTCTTGAGGCAGGCGAGCGTAACGATAACGGCAAGAATGATGCCGCCGACCTTGCCGAAATAGTGTGTTGCAATGACGTAAAGCGCCTCTCCGCCGTCAGCAGAGAGCGGATAGGCCGTGCGGCTCTGCGCGCCGATGAGCGCAAGCGCCGCATAAATGACCGCCATGATAACGCAGCCGAAAAAGCCGGAGGTTATGGTGTTCCCCGCTATCGCGGCGGGATCCTCAACACCGAGACCGCGTATCGCGGTGATAACGACTATGCCAAAGGCAAGCCCTGCGAGCGCATCCATGGTATTGTAGCCGTCAAGAAAACCCTGAAACACCGCTCCACTCTCGTATGAAGCCTCGGGAGCGACGTCTCCCGCAGAGCCTATCGGAGAAATGAGCGCCGCAACGATGAGCAGCCCGAGAGCCGCGAGAAAGAGCGGCGTCAGTATCTTGCCCACCCATGTGAGTATCTTGCCGGGACGCAGCGAAAACCACAGCACCGCCGCAAAGAACAGAAGCGAGAATATCCACACGAGCCATTTTGCCGTGCCGTCGTCTATCATAGGCTTGATGCCGACCGAAAACGAGGTCGAAGCGCAGCGCGGGATGGCAAAGAACGGTCCTATCGTGAGATAAAGCAGTATGGTAAAGAAATAGCCGTAGCCGCGCCCGACCTTGCTGCTCATTTGGAAAAGTCCGTCACTGCGGCTCATGCCGAGCGCCGCCACGCCGAGAAGCGGGATGCCGACACCGGTTATGAGAAATCCGATGACCGCACGCCATACGTTTGCGCCGGCGGCTTGCCCCATAAACACCGGAAAGATCAGGTTGCCCGCTCCGAAAAACAAACCGAACAGCATACTGCCGACGGCGGCGGTCTCGGAGATCGTAAGTCGTTTTTTCATAAGTGTAAATACCTTTCTGTATCACCGCAGCCGTCACGCGGCTCCCGAGCGAAAGTAATTATTTATTATTATATTATGGATATGCAATTCTGTCAACACCAAATTGCAAAATTACAGCGTGTTTTGCTCTTGACATTTGTCCGTGAAACGGTTATAATAAAAACGCTCACTCGGAGGGCAAGTTATTCATCGGAAATAACGCGCCGGATAAGGTGGCAGGCTGAGATGCCTGTTCCTTTCCGGTCTTTATTTTTATATGCATCAAAGGAGGTAAAAATGGATCTTCTCAACGACAAGGTCGGTTATCTTTACCGCAAATTTCTCTTAAGTTCATTCGGCAGCGCGTTCATAACGAGCGTATACGGACTGGTCGATATGATAATGATAGGTCAGTACCACGGTCCCGACGGCTCGGCGGCAATGGCGGTGATATCGCCCGTATGGAATATCGTTTACAGCTTCGGCCTGCTCACCGGCATCGGCGGCTCGGTGCTGTATGCGGTGGCGCGCGGTGCCGACGGAAACAAAAAACGCGCCGACGGTTATTTCACCGCCTCGGTGATATACGGCGGTGTCATCTCGGCGGTACTGTGGCTGCTTCTCTTTTTCCTCGAAGACCCTCTGCTCCGCCTGTTCGGAGCCGACGACCTTCTCCTCCCTCTCTGCCGACGCTATCTGCGCGCGCCGCTCCTCACCGTACCGGTGTACGTCTTTACCGGCATCCTCTCGGCGTTCCTGCGCAACGACTCCGACCCGGGACTTGCCACCGCATCGGTCATCATCGGCGGTGTTTTCAATGTTTTCGGCGACTACTTTTTTGTATTCACCCTCGACATGGGAATTGAGGGCGCGGGCATTGCGACCGCACTCGGCGCCTCGATATCCGTGCTGATAATGCTCCTTCATTTTGTGCGCAAAAAGAACACCCTGCATTTCACCCTGCCGGCTGCTCCTCTCCGCGCCGCGGCGGAGATATCCGCGAGCGGTTTTTCGTCCTTTATAGTTGACGTTGCGATGGGCGTTATGACGATGCTCTTCAATCTTCAGGTGATGAAACACCTCGGCTCCGATGCTCTTGCGATATACGGCGTGATAGTGACTGTCAGCACATTCGTGCAGTGCTGCGCATACGGCGTCGGTCAGGCAGCACAGCCGATAATATCGCAGAATTACGGTGCGGGACTGCACGAACGCACACGCACGGCGCTCAGATACAGCATCATCACCTGTGCGGTGCTGGGCGTGCTCTGGACGGCGCTCCCCGAGGCTTTTCCGAACGTCATCATCCGCCTGTTCATGACTCCGACGGAATCGGTGCTCGCGGCGGCACCGCGCATCGTGCGCATATACTCGATATCCTTCCTGCTTTTGCCCTTCAATGTTTATTCGACATATTATTTTCAGGCGACGATGAAAACGCGCACATCTATGGCAGTGTCGATAGCCCGCGGCATCGTGATAAGCGGCGCGCTGATACTGGCGCTCCCTGCCGTTGCGGGCGGAGATGCGGTGTGGTTTGCAATGCCGATAACCGAGGCTCTCGTTGCCGCATATGCGGCGCTGCGCATGATAAGACCCGCGCGTGCCGCACACTGACGTCCGGTTAATGCCGAATTATCCTCTCGGAAATAAAATCACCTCATAAATTTAATTATTAATTATTATTTTCATGTTATAATCCCGATATAAAGAACATACGATAAAAGAAAGACCGGAATATTTCCGCGAGGGGGCGCACATGGCGAACTTTACAAAGCAGGCTATCAAAACGTCATTCATAAAGCTTCTGAACGAACAGCCGCTCAACAAAATAAGCGTCAGAAGTATAGTTGAGGACTGCGGCATCAACCGCAACTCCTTTTACTATCACTACCGCGACATTCCGGACCTTATCGAAGAGATCGTGAAGGAAGAGATAGATTCCCTCATTTCGAAATACCCCACGATAAGCTCGATAGATGAATGCGTGTGTGTTGCACTGAGGTTCACGCTCGAAAACAAGCGCGCGGTGCTTCACATCTACAATTCGGTCAACCGCGACATTTACGAGCGTTATCTCATGAAAATATGCGAGTACGTCGTTGCGACCTACCTTGACACGGTATTCGGGCGCGAGGACGTAGGCGAGCGCGACCGCGCCGCTGCAATTCGCTTTCTCAAGTGCGAGCTGTTCGGGCTTTCGTTCGACTGGATAGAAAACGGAATGAAGGACGACGCCATCGAAGAAATAAAATACATAACCTCACTTTGCCGCGGTCTTTCCGCAGAGCTTATCAACCGCTGCCGCGAACGCGGCGGCTCATGACCGGATAACAAAGCTGAAAAATAGGCAAAACAATACCCGCTGTCTGAAATTACGGCAGCGGGGCTTTTTTTGTCCATTGGCAAAACGCCCGCGCCGCTGTATACTTTGTGTTGTGAAAACGATCGCACGGAAGGAGGAATTCAAATGCGACTGCGTTCAACGGCTCCGATGAGGACAGCCAAGGTGGGCTACATTGTAATGTCGCTCGCGCTATGTGCGTTCGGGATCGTGCTCATCGTCCTGCCCGATATATCGGCAAAAATACTCGGCATCATATGCGGTGTCATAGCCGCCGCGTTCGGGTGCGTGAGACTTGTAGGTTACTTTTCAAAGGATCTCTACCGGCTGGCGTTCCAGTATGATCTGCCGCTCGGTATACTGCTCATCGTCCTCGGCGTCATAATGCTGACGCGCCCCGACAGCCTCATGACGTTCATCTGCGTTTCGACCGGGCTTTATATCCTGACCGACAGCCTGTTCAGAATGCGCATATCCGCCGAGGCACGGCGCTTCGGCATACGCGAGTGGTGGCTGATACTTGCCATTGCGATAGTCACCGCGGTGTGCGGGCTGCTTCTGCTCATTCGCCCCGGCGATGGCAGCAGGCTGCTCGTCGTTCTCCTCGGTATATCGCTGCTTGCCGAGGGCATCATGAGCCTTTCGACGGTGCTCACCGCCGTAAAGATAATCCGCCATCAGCAGCCCGACGTCATTGAAGCGGAATGGACCGAAGAATGACTGAGGGACAGCTCATCACATCAAAGAAAGGACAAATATGAAATGCGTTTTTCAAGAGCGGTCGTAAAATACCGCGTTCCGATCCTGATCCTTGCTCTCATTCTTATGGTACCGTCGGTATTCGGAATGCTCGGCACAAGGATCAACTATGATATGCTCGACTACCTGCCGGCCGATATCGACACGGTCATCGGTCAGAACGAGCTGCTCGAGGATTTCGGCAAAGGCGCCTTCTCGCTGATAATCGTTGAGGATATGCCCGAAAAGGACGTTGCGGCGCTTTGCGACAAAATAAAAACAGTCGATCATGTTGAAACGGTGCTCTGGTACTCGACTCTTGCCGACCTCAGCATCCCCATGGAGCTTTTGCCCGACGAGATATACAACGAGTTCAACACCGACCATTCGACGATGCTCGCGGTATTCTTTGACACATCGACCTCGGCCGACGTGACGATGGACGCGATACGCGAGATACGCAGCATCGCCGGCAAGCAGTGCTTCGTCTCCGGCATGTCGGCGCTCGTGACCGACCTCAAGGACCTCTGCGAGGCTGAGGAACCGGTATATGTCGGTCTTGCCGTTCTGTTTGCCTGTCTTGCAATGCTGATGTTTCTTGACGGCTGGCTCGTTCCGTTCGTGTTCCTTGCCTCGATCGGCATGATGATACTTCTCAACCTCGGAACGAACTATTTCTTCGGCGAGATATCCTATATAACAAAAGCGCTGTCCGCGGTGCTCCAGCTTGCCGTAACGATGGACTATTCCATATTCCTCTGGCACAGCTACAACGAGCAGCGTGAACATACCGAAGACAGAAATGAGGCAATGGCGGCTGCGATACACGAAACGCTCACCTCGGTCATCGGCAGCTCTATCACAACGGTCGCGGGCTTTGCGGCTCTCTGCTTTATGACCTTCACCCTCGGGCGCGACCTCGGCATAGTAATGGCAAAGGGCGTCGTCCTCGGCGTGATCGGCTGCGTTACCGTCCTGCCCGCAATGATACTTGTCCTTGACAAGCCGCTGCGCGCAACAAAGCACCGTTCTCTCATCCCCGATATGACAAAGCTCTCGCGCGGCGTCGTAAAGATATTCCCCGTATTTCTCGTTATTTTCGCCCTCCTCATCCCGCCCGCATATTACGGCTACCGCGAGACGAACAACGAGGTCTACTATGACATGGGTCAGTGCCTGCCCGAGGATATGGAGTACGTTATCGCAAACTCCAAGCTCTCAGAGGATTTCGACATTGCGTCCACGCATATGGTGCTCGTCGATTCAAAGCTCCCGTCAAAATCTGTGCGCGGAATGATCGACGAAATGGAGGATGTCGACGGCGTGAAATACGTTCTGGGTCTTGAGTCCGTCCTCGGCTCCCGCGTGCCCGAGGAGATACTGCCCGACAGCATCCGCGAAATACTCAAAAGCGACAAATGGGAGCTGCTTCTCATCAACTCCGAATACAAGGTCGCAAGCGACAGTGTGAACACCCAGATAGACAGCCTCAATAAGATACTCAAAAAATACGATCCCACCGGAATGCTCATCGGTGAGGCGCCGTGCATGAAGGATATGATAGAAACGACCGACCGCGACTTTCAGGTCGTCAATGCCGTGTCGATAGCTGCAATATTCATCATCATAGCCATTGTCGAAAAGAGCATATCACTGCCCTTCATACTCATAGCGGTCATTGAGCTTGCAATATTCATAAACCTCGGACTTCCCCACTACCTCGGTCAGTCGCTGCCCTTCATCGCACCTATCTGCATCAGCACGATACAGCTCGGCGCAACGGTGGACTACGCGATACTCATGACCACAAGATACAAAGCCGAGCGCCTCGGCGGGCATGACAAGCGCGAGAGCGTTACGACGGCTCTTGCAACGTCCATCCCCTCGATAATCGTTTCCGGCATGGGACTTTTCGCCGCGACCTTCGGTGTGGCGGTGTACTCCGACATCGACATCATCAGCTCGATGTGCATGCTGATGGCACGCGGCGCCGTAGTAAGTATGCTCTGCGTTATATTCATACTTCCCGCGCTCCTTCTGCTCTGCGACAAAGCAGTGTGCGCGACAACGCTTGATCTGCGCGTGCTTTTGAAAAAGAAGAAAGAAAAAAACGAAACACAAGCCTGAAGAGAGGAGTAATCAATCATGAAGATCAAATTTGCAAAGCCGCTTGCCGGCATAATCTGCGCGGCGGTCCTCGTTGCGGGTAGCGCGGGACTTACCGCATATTCCCTCGGCTCCGCCAAAAATACGGAGAACACCGGAAAGAATGACGCGCCCGCCCTCGTCCGTCCCGAAGAGACCGCAGACGCGACAAAAAACGAGACCGTCTACGTTCTCGCCAACGCCGACGGCAGCGTGAAAAAGATAATCGTCAGCGACTGGATCAAAAACAATTCCGGAAGCACCACCATCACCGACAAGGGGAGCCTTTCCGACGTCATAAACGTCAAGGGCGACGAAACATACACCGCAGGCGGCGACAATGTGCGTGTCTGGAACGCCGAGGGCAACGACATCTACTGCCGCGGTGACAGCGACAAGGAACTGCCGGTAAAGCTCAGCGTTTCATATAAGCTCGACGGAAAGCCGATATCGGCAGAAGAGCTCGCCGGAAAGAGCGGACGCATAACGATACGCTTCGACTACCGCAACGATCTCTATGAGACCGTTGAGATAGACGGCAAAAAGGAAAAGATATACGTTCCGTTTGCAATGATGACGGGAATGCTGCTCGACGGCGACGTTTTCAAAAACGTTGAGGTCGAAAACGGCAAGCTCGTGAACGACGGCGACCGTACGGCAGTCGTGGGCATCGCATTCCCCGGCCTCGGCAGCAACCTCGGCATAGATGCCGAAAAATACAGCATCCCCGACTATGTCGAAGTCACCGCCGACGCGACCGAATTTAAAATGACCAACACCGTGACGGTCGCGGTGAGCGACCTGTTCGGCAAGCTCAACACGGATGCGCTCGACTCGTCCGAGATCACCGATCAGATCACAAAGCTCACAGACGCTATGGGTCAGCTCACAAGCGGCGCCTCGCAGCTCTACGACGGGCTAGGCACACTGCTTGAAAAATCCGGCGAGCTGATCTCGGGCATCGACAAGCTCGCAGCCGGAGCCGAACAGCTCAAAAACGGCGCTGCATCCCTCGAGGGCGGAGCCGGCACGCTTGCGGCAGGTGCCGCCGAGCTTGCCGACGGACTCGGAAAGCTCTCTGATAACAGCGGCGCACTCAATGACGGCGCACGCCGCGTGTTCGATTCCCTTCTTGCCACGGCAAACAAACAGCTTGCCGACGCGGGGCTTGAGGTCCCAACGCTGACGATAGAAAATTACTGCGATGTGCTTGACGGCGTTGTTGCCTCGCTTGCCGAGGAAAACGTAAAGGCGCTTGCCGAAAGCACGGCACGCGAAAAGGTCACCGCAGCCGTCGAAGCCAAACGCGGTGAGATAAGCTATGCGGTAACAGCCGCAGTCGAAAAGGAAGTCACGGCAAAGGTGACGGCGGCGGTACGCACCGAGGTCGAAACAAAGGTGCTTGCGGCGATGGGAATGACCCGCGAACAGTATGAAGCCGGCGTTGCCGCAGGCGTGATAAGCAAGGCGCAGCAGGAAGCGATCGCCGCCGCAGTAGATGAGCGGATGAAGAGCGATGCCGTGCAGAGCACGATAAAGGCAAAAACCGAGGCCACGATGCAGTCGCCCGAGATCCGCGCCACGATAGAGGCAAAGACCGACGAGCAGTCGAAGCTTCTCATAGAGCAGAATATGCAGTCGGATGAGGTCAGGGCGCAGATGAACGCAGCCGTGGAAAAAGCCGCAGCCGGACGCAAGAGCATAATCGCTCTCAAGGCTCAGCTTGACAGCTACAACGAGTTCTATACCGGGCTTTCGGATTACACCGGCGGTGTCGATTCCGCGAAGGACGGCGCCGACAAGCTGAACGGCGGTGCGGCAGCGCTCAAAAAAGGCGCAGCCGATCTGAATTCCGGCATTGATGAGCTTTACCGCGGCATCCTGACACTGAAGAACGGTGCTCCCGCGCTCACCGAGGGCGTGTCCGCGCTCCATGACGGAGCCGGAAAGCTCTCCGACGGACTGAAGGAATTCAACGAGACCGGTGTGCAGAAGATAGTTGACGCCGCCAACGGCGACCTTGCGGGTCTTCTGACCAGAGTCAAGGCGACAGCCGATGTCGCAGCCGACTACAAGTCATACACAGGGCTTGCCGACGGCATGAACGGCAGCGTTAAATTCATCTACCGCACAGACAGCATCTCAAAGTAAAAGTAAAAGCAAAAACATTCCCG
>CAJLZE010000027.1 GCA_905210995.1 uncultured Anaerotruncus sp. | reverse complement strand
CCGCAACCGCGCACGAGCTGATAGCCCGCGTATTCCATCGCACCCATGATAGTCAGGCTTGACGGAACGGTGTATTTTTTACCCATAAGGTAGACGTTTACCATATTATCCATAGTTATGGTCATTCCTTTCTTACTTTTAAGGCGTTATGTCGCGGGATCAATATTCGGGCGGCAGCTCGTCAAGCTCGGCAAAGCTGAACACGGGGCCGTCCTTGCAAACGTACTTTGAGCCTATGTTGCAGCGTCCGCACTTGCCGATACCGCATTTCATGCGAAGCTCCATCGTCGTCCAGACCTGCTCGGGGCTGAAGCCCTGCTCGTTGAGTCCGGCAAGAGTGAACTTTATCATGATGGGAGGTCCGCACATTACAACGGTCTTGGAGGTGTCGAAGTTCAGTTCCTTTACATAGTTGGGAACAAAACCGACGTGTCCGTCCCAGCCGTCCTGCGGACGGTCGATGGTGAGGTGAACATTGAAGCCCGGCTCCTTCATCCACTCGTTCGTGATCTCGGGATAGTCAACAAGATCGTCCTTTGAGCGCGAACCGTAAACGATATCGACGGTGCCGTACTTGTCGCGGTTGTCGCGGATGTAGTTTATGACCGAGCGGAGCGGAGCGAGTCCGATACCGCCGGCGACGAACACAAGATCCTTGCCCGCGAACTCGGTGTCAACGGGAAAGCCGTTGCCGTAGGGGCCGCGGATGGTCAGCTCCTGACCCACCTCGATGAGGTGAAGCCATGTGGTAAGGCAGCCGCATTTTTTGATGCTGAATTCCATGTATTCGCGGTTTGTGGGGGATGAGGTGATGGAGAACATCGCCTCGCCCTTGCCGGGAATGGAAAGCATTGCGCACTGACCGGGGATGTGCTCAAAGCACTTTCCGCCGCCGATGGCGTTTACGCGGAAGGTCTTTACATCGGGTGTATCCCGGCGGATATCGGTGACGACACCGATATGCGGGAAAAGAAGATTCTGTTCCATTACTTATGCTCCTTTCCCAGCGTCTTTATGACCTTGACTATGTTGAGGTGCTGCGGGCATTTCACAACGCATCTGCCGCAGCCGACGCAGGAGAACACGCCCTCGTTGTTTTCGGGATAGTAGACCAGCTTGTGCATGAATCTCTGGCGGAATCTTTCGACCTGCGTGAGTCTCGGCTGACCCGCGGACATACGGGTGAACTCGGAGAACATGCAGGAATCCCAGCAGCGGTATCTCTGAACACCGTGACCGGTGTCATAGTCGCGGATATCATAGCACTGGCAGGTGGGGCAAACGAAGGTGCAGGTGCCGCAGCCGAGGCATGCCTCGGAGAGCTCTGCCCACTTCGGAGAGCCGAACAGCTCCATGGTCTTGCCGGCGCCGAAGCCCTCTGTGGTGAGGTCATAGAGCGGGGTCTTTGCGAGATTGTCGCGCGCGACCGTCTTTTCGGCTTCCACGACGTCGAGATCGGCGTCTGCGGCATCCTCAAGAACGCCGAGAGAATCGAGAAGAGCCGCGCCCTTTTCGGTCTTTGCGTCGAGATAGAGGCTGTCGCCCGCAAAAATGCAGGAAACGTCGCCCGCAGGCTCGGCGGGGTCGATGCCGAAGGTGTGGCAGAAGCAGGAGGTCTCGGGCTCGCGGCAGGCAACGGTCACGACCACGCCCTTTTCGCGGCGCGCCTTGTAATAGGCGTCCACGGGGTTAGAGAGGAACACACGGTCGAGGATGCCGAAGCTTGCTGCGTCGCAGGCACGCACGCCGAACACGACAAAGTCGCGTCCGCCGTAGCTGTTGTCAACGAGGTCGATCTTTCTTCCGCCCTCGGTGGTCTTCATCGCGTAGAGGTTCTCGCTCTGCGGGAAGAAAAGATCCTTGGGAGACTTGACGGTGTTGAGCGCGTCGGCGGCATACTCGGTGCCCTCGCTCCAGAGCTTGTAGGACACGTCCTTTTCGCCGCGGACGGGCAGGTATAGTTCTTTTGTTTCCGAGATCGCCGCAAAGAGGCGGTCAAGTCCGGAGGCTTTAATCTTTTTCATCTGATCTTCCCTCCTCATTTAAGATTTGAACCCGGCTCTGCATCGCCCTCGGTGAAGGCGGTGAGAGGTCCGCGCGTCTCGGAATCGGCGCCTGCCTGGAAATCTCCGTAGAGGCTGTCGATATCCTTGATGAACTTGCGGTTCAGAAGGTGGAGCGGTATGTGCTGCGGGCATACGCGTGAGCACTCGCCGCAGTCGGTGCAGCGTCCGGCAACATGGAACGCACGGATGATGTGGAACATATTTTCTTCAAAATCCGTCGTGGGCGCCTTGGACGCGATACCGGAATTCTCATTGTCGAAAACGCACTTTTCGCAGGTGCAGACGGGACATACGTTGCGGCAGGCGTTGCAGCGGATGCAGCGTGAAAGCTCGCCGCGCCAGAAGGCGAATCTCTCGTCGGGCGTCATCGCCTCGAGCTTTTCGACCTCGGCCATGCGATCGACGGCGTCGGGGTTGGGACCCTCGTCGCAGATGATCTCGTCGCTCACGGCATGAACTCTCTTGCCGTCGGTGAGGCACTTCATCAGCTTGACGTCGTTCTTCTTTACGGTCTTGTCGCCGTAGAGAGTGTGAACGGTAAGCTCGTCGCCCTCCCCGTCCTCGACGGAGGTGATGCCGCGGATGCCCATATCGCGCAGCTTGTTTATGTCAGCCTTGCCCGAGCAGCCGATGCCGAGGATATAGACCTTCTCGCGCGGCACGCGGTGCTCCTTTATCAGCATATTTATGCCGTAGGTGTCGCAGGGCTTGGCAAGGATCAGCGTCGTGCCGTCCTTTTTGCAGGCGTTTATCAGGTATTTGCAAAGATTCGCGCCGCAGAATTCATCGTAAATGAAGTTTGCCTCAAATTCCTCGGGGGTCTCAAAGACGGCAGGAGTGCGTTCCCAGTCGAACTCACCGCGGATCCAACCCAGCACGCGCTGAGCCTTGCCCTCGGCGAGAAGCTCCCCGACCCGTTTCTTAATCAGTTCAGATTTTCCTTGCATCTCAGATCCCTCAACTTTTTATTTTCTCCCAGCTCGGTGACGGTCTTGACGAAATCGTTCATAACGCCGGCGAATCTTACGCCTTCGGCGGCGGAGACCCATTCAACGCGGGTGCGCTCCTTTTCAATGCCGAGATAATCGAGCATTGAGAAGAGCATGGTCATGCGGCGGCGTGCATAGTAGTTGCCCGTAGAGTAGTGGCAGTCTCCGGGGTGACATCCGCAAAGGATCACACCGTCGGCGCCGCGCTCAAATGCACGCAGCACGAATATGGGGTTCACGCGGCAGGAGCAGGGCACGCGGATTATCTTTACGTTTGCGGGATAGGAAAGGCGACTCGTTCCCGCAAGGTCGGCGCCCGCATACGAGCACCAGTTGCAGCAGAACGCCACTATCGTGGGTACGAAGCCTTCCGCGGCGACCGCAGCGTTTTCTTTTTCGTTAACGTTTGTCAGCGACATATCGCATCCACCTCCGCAAGAATCTGTTTGTTTGCAAAGCCCTTGAGGTCCATGGCTCCGGACGGGCAGGTAACGGTGCAGGCACCGCAGCCCTGGCACACAGCCTCGTTTACGACAGCCACGCGGCGATCGACCATCTTGCCCGCGATGCGGTACTGACGGACTTCATAGCTTATGGCTCCGTAGGGGCAGACATTCTGGCACATCGAGCAGCCGTTGCACATCATCTCGTCGGAATGAGCCACGCAGGGGTTGCCCTTGAGCTTATCCTTGGAAAGGAGAGCGATGACCTTCGACGCGGCAGCCGACGCCTGAGCGACGGTCTCGGGAACGTCCTTCGGTCCCTGGCATACGCCGGAGAGGAAGACGCCCGCTGTCGGGCTTTCGACGGGACGCAGCTTTGCGTGCGCCTCGGTGAAGAAGTTGTTGGTATCCATGCTCGCGGTGAGCATAGTGGCTATATGGCGAACGCCCGCGGACGGCTCGATAGCCGCTGCAAGCACGACAAGGTCGGCGTCGATGATGACCTGACGGTTCTCGATAAGGTCGGCACCCTGAACTTCAAGCTTGTCGCCCTTCTTTGTGACCTTGCCGACGTTGCCCTTGATGTATTCGACGCTGTACTGTTCGACCGCGCGGCGGTAGAACTCATCAAAGTTCTTGCCGGGGGTACGCACGTCGATGTAGAAGACGTGAACATCGGTATCGGGGTATTTCTCGCGTATCATCATCGCGTGCTTCGCGGTGTACATACAGCAGATCTTGGAGCAGTAGGTCTTGCCCTTGGAGGCGTCGCATCTCGAACCCACGCACTGTACGAAGACGATGGTCTTCGGGTGCTTTCCGTCGGAGGGACGGAGGAGAATGCCCTTAGTGGGGCCTGCGGCGTTCATGAGACGCTCAAGCTCGAGAGAGGTGATGACGTCCTTGTTGTCGGCATATCCCAGCTCGCCGTAGCGGGAGGGATTTATCATGTCAAAGCCGGTGGCAACGACGATGGCGCCGTACTGCTTTTCGATGATCTCGTCCTTCTGCTCAAAGTCGATGGAGCCCGCCGAGCATTTCATCTTGCAAAGGCCGCACTTGCCGGTCTTGAAGTGGATGCAGGCGTTCGTGTCGATGACCGGCACCTTCGGCACCGACTGTGCGAAGGGCATATAGATCGCGCCGCGTGTGCAGAGGTTCATATCGAACTCGGAGGGAGTCTTGCGGGAGGGGCAGCCCTCGGTGCAGACGCCGCAGCCGGTGCACTTCGTGGCATCGACGTATCTTGCCTTCTTTTTGATCTTTACCGTAAAGTTGCCGACGAATCCCTTTACCGATTCGACCTCGCTGTAAGTGTAAAGACCGATATGCTCGTTCTGAGCCGCATCGACCATTTTAGGCGTGAGGATACATGCCGAGCAGTCGAGCGTCGGGAAGGTCTTGTCGAGCTGAGCCATATGACCGCCGATGGTCGGCAGCTTTTCGACGATGTCAACGTCGTATCCCGCGTCGGCAATATCAAGAGCCGACTGGATGCCTGCGATACCGCCGCCGATGACCAGCGCGCGCTTTGTGACGGGGCTTTCGCCTGCGGTCAGGGGCGCGTCGAGCTGCACCTTGGCAACTGCGGTGCGGGCAAGGATTATCGCCTTTGCCGTAGCCTCGGTCTTGTCTTTATGTATCCATGAGCAGTGCTCGCGGATGTTTGCGACCTCTACCATGTAGGGGTTGAGCCCCGCTCTTTCCGCAGTCTTGCGGAAGGTCGCCTCGTGCATTCTCGGCGAGCAGGAGCAGATAACAACACCGTCAAGGAAGTGATCCTTTATTGCGTTTATGATGAGGGACTGACCGCCCTCGGAACACATATACTGATAATCCTGTGCGAATACGACTCCGGGTTCGTTCTTCATCGCTTCGGCGACCGCGTGAACGTCAACGGTCGCGGCGATGTTGGAGCCGCACCAGCATACGAATACTCCTATTCTGTGCATATTCCGATCCTCCTTAACCCTTGTATTTTCTGAATGCGCTGACTATTGCCTGCTGAGGAAGCTCGGGATCAAGCAGCGCGGGGATATCGTCGTCGTGCAGATGGTTCTGGCCCTGACGGCGCACCATAAGCGCGCGCGCAGCTTCGATGAGCTTTGCGGGCTCAACGCCGCGGGGGCATCTCTCGACGCAGGCAAAGCAGGTGAGGCACTTCCATACCGACTCGGAAGCAAACAGCTTGTCGGTCTCGCCGTGCTCTACCATGTAAACGAACTGGTGCGGATGATATTCCATCTCACCGTAGGCGGGGCAGGTGGCGGAGCACTTGCCGCACTTCATGCACTTGCGTGTGTTGACGCCGCTGATACGCACGATCTCGGCGGCGGTCTCTTTTTCTCTGTTTATGTTGCTCATGTGCTCACCTCAGTTTTCATCGGCAACGCCCAGCGCGCGGGCAAGAAGCTCGGTGAAGTAGTAAACGGGAAGCTCGCCGCCGCCGTTGACCTTGAGATTGTACATGCAGAGCGGGCAGGCGGTGATAAGGCTTGCGGCTCCGCTGTCGGATGCCGACGCGGTGATGATGTGGCTTCTCTTCTCCGCGAATTTCTTATCCTCGAGCGTGACATATCCGCCGCAGCACTCGTTGCGCTGTGCGTATTTTACCGGAGTCGCGCCGAGAGCCTTGATAAGTCCCTCTATCGCCTCGGGATTCTCGGGATCGTCGAACATAAGCTCCTTACCGGGACGGAGCAGAAGACATCCGTAGTATGCGCCGACCTTTTCGCCCTTCAGGGGGTTCACCACCTTCTTTGCGAGCTCATCGTAGCCGATGACATCGCGCAGAAGCTCTATGTAGTGATAGACCTTGACCTCGCCGCAGTAGGGGACGTCGTTTTTCATATAGCTGTTGACCTTGTTGCGGATCTCCTCGTTGTTCTTCATATCCTCGTTGACGCGCTTGATGACATTGTAGCAGGCGGAGCAGACGGTGACAAGATCCGTTCCGGCTTCACGTGCAGCCATCAGGGCACGCACCGAGGCAAGACGGGTGGCAACGGCATCGGTCGGGGTGGGGTACACACCGCCGCAGCACTGCCATTCGGGGACCTCGCGGAGCTCTATGCCGAGAGCCTTTGCAGACGCGCGGGCAAACCTGTCAAGCTCCTTGGCCTTTGTGCGCAGGGTACAGCCGGGATAATAACTGAATACCATGTTTTATTTCCTTTCTGATCTGAATTGTAGCCTATTTCAGCGCCGTATTTAATAGCGCTTTCGGGGATGCCGTCAAAGGCGGCACCCCCAAAGCCGGAAACCGGGCGATCAGACCATCTGTTCGGGATGGAAGACCTCGTCGAATTTCTCAGCGGTGAGGAATCCGAGGGATACGCACGCTTCCTTAAGAGAAATGTTTTCGTTGTAAGCTTTCTTTGCGGTCTTGGCGGCGTTCTCGTAGCCGATGTAGGGGTTGAGAGCTGTAACGAGCATAAGCGAGTTATGCAGGTTGCTGTACATTTTGTCCTTGTTTGCCTTGATGCCGACGGCGCAGTTGTTGTTGAAGGAAACGATGGACTCGGCAAGCAGGCGGGCGGACTGCAGGAAGTTGTATGCGCTGACGGGCATGAAGACGTTCAGCTCGAAGTTGCCCTGAGAGGCAGCCATGCCGACGGCAACATCGTTGCCCATGACCTGCACGGCGACCATGGTGACAGCCTCGCACTGGGTGGGGTTGACCTTACCGGGCATGATGGATGAGCCGGGCTCGTTGGCGGGAATGGTGATCTCGCCGAGGCCGAGTCTCGGACCGGATGCGAGCCAGCGGACGTCGTTGGCGATCTTCATCATATCGGCGGCAAGAGCCTTGAGTGCGCCGTGTGCGAACACGATCTCGTCCTTGGAGGTGAGAGCGTGGAATTTGTTTTCGGCAGTGACGAAATCCTTGCCGGTGAGGTCGGCGACAGCCTTTGCGACTCTGACGTCAAAGCCCTTGGGGGCGTTGAGTCCGGTGCCGACGGCGGTTCCGCCGAGAGCGAGCTCCTTCAGCTCGGGAAGAGCGATCTCGAGCAGCTTCTTGTCCTTTTCAAGGCTGGATCTCCAGCCGGATATCTCCTGAGAGAAGGTGATGGGCGTTGCATCCTGGAGGTGGGTGCGTCCGCTCTTTACGATGCCCTCGTTTTCGGCTTCGAGCTTCTTGAAGGTGGAAACGAGCAGATCGATAGCGGGAATGACCTTGTCCTCGATGGCGATGACGGCTGCAATGTGCATTGCGGTCGGGAAGGTGTCGTTGGAGGACTGGCTCATGTTGATGTCGTCATTGGGGTGGCAGAGCTTAGAACCGGCGATCTCGTTGGCGCGGTTTGCAATGACCTCGTTGGCGTTCATGTTGGACTGTGTGCCCGAACCTGTCTGCCATACGACGAGCGGGAAATGTGCATTCAGCTTGCCGGAAATGACCTCGTCGCAGGCGGCGGAGATCGCACCGAGCTTTTCGGCAGTCATCTTGGCGGGCTTCAGCTCGCTGTTGGCGATGGCGGCAGCCTTCTTGAGTATACCGAAAGCGTGAATGATCTCCTGCGGCATGGTCTCGATGCCGACACCGATGTTGAAGTTCTCATGGCTTCTCTCGGTCTGGGCAGCCCAGTAGACGTTTGCGGGGACTTTTACTTCACCCATAGAATCGTGTTCGATACGGTATTCCATTTTTCTCTCTCTTCCTTGATTAAAAATATTTTTTTAAATGCTTGATTTTAAGCGGTATTCGGCGATTTATGGCGTTTTTTCCTGCTTTTTGATTCGAAAGCCGCCTCATCGCACTCTACGCGCATTATACGATAATTATATCACTTTGTTATAAAACTGTCAATCCCGCTCCGACAGTTTTCAATAAAAAAAGACAACAATATTCGCCCCACGGACAGGTATGAAAACTGTGCAATTAGACACACAGGGCTGCCGCGCAGTGCGCGGCAGCCCGTTTTGCCGTTTTTTGGCTATATGACGAGATTGTACTTTTCCGCGAGCCTTATCGGATGATAGGACAACTTTGACTGCCGCAGCCCCGGCTCGCCGCAATCCTCCTCGCGGTTGACGGTCACGGCACGCCCCTCGAAGTGCGCCGCGAACTCGCGGAACACGGCAGGGTACGCACCGGGAAATGCACGGTCGGCTTTTTCGATGTGGATGTCGAGCATGCCCGCCGTGACCTCGCCGAAGGTGAACGCGGCAACGGCATCGCCAGCATAGAGAAGTATGCCCTCCTGCCCGTATTCCGTCCAGTGTGACAGCACTTCCTCTATCGCACGGCGCTCCGCATCGAACACCGCGTCGGTCTTTCCCTCGGCGGCAAGTCCGGCATAATATGCGTCGATGAACTTTCGTGCCGCGGGGATGTTCGCTTCGCATATCGCCTCGGTGTGCCATGCCGGAAAGGTCGCCCTGAACTTGTTTATATGGTTGCGCTGACCCGAAAGATGCTTTCCGCCGAGCGAGATCATCTTTTCCGTGTCGTAGATATAGTCGTTCCAGTCGCGGTCCTGCCACACCTCCGCCTCGGGGTAAAGCGACAGAATGAGCGCCCGCTCCTCCCACGAAAGGCAGCAGAAGAACCGCGCGCCGCCCTCGACCAGACGCATAACGGCTTTTTTCACCTCCCCGGCGTGCGGAATACCGTCGGCGGCGGCATTTTCGTCGCCCGGAAAGTACACCTTGGGGCAGGCATATGCAAATTCATGTGAATAGGCGCGTGCGCGTGCATCGGGGAACGAATCGGGATCGATATCGGGATCGACCGCATAGCGCAGATAAAGCACCTCGCCGCCTTCCGACTCCTCGTGCGCAAGCTCACTGCCGTAATAATCGCGCCACATGACCACATTTGCGGGAGTCATGTCGCAGATCTCGCCGCGGTATGATGAAAAAACGCGCGCAAGCATGGGGATATCACCGATCCCCGGGGACCTGAAACTTATCATGAGACCTTTTTATATACATTACTATGTAGTGATCTTTTATCGCCGGCACTGAATACACATCCGGGATCGCCAAAGGCGATCCCGGATGTGTGTTTTTTAATTAGCCAAGCTTTGCCTGGTTGATCTTGATGCCGGGGCCCATCGTAGAGGCGATAACGCAGCTCTTGATGTACTGACCCTTTGCGGACGCGGGCTTCGCTTTGATGATGGCGCTCATGAGAGTATTGAAGTTCTCGCTGAGCTTCTCCTCACCGAAGGAGACCTTGCCGATCGGGCAGTGGATGATGTTGGTCTTGTCAAGACGGTATTCGATCTTACCTGCCTTGGCTTCCTTGACCGCACGGGCAACGTCGGGGGTAACGGTGCCTGCCTTGGGAGAAGGCATAAGTCCCTTGGGGCCGAGCACCTTACCGAGACGGCCGATCATACCCATCATATCGGGGCTGGCGATAACGACGTCGAAGTCGAACCAGTTTTCTTTTGTGATCTTGTCGATGTACTCCTGATCGCCGACGTAATCGGCACCGGCGTCGAGAGCAGCCTGGACCTTGTCGCCCTTTGTGAAAACAAGGGTGCGGACGGTCTTACCGGTACCGTTGGGAAGTACCACGGCGCCGCGGACCTGCTGGTCGGCATGACGGGAGTCAACGCCCAGACGGACGTGGATCTCGACGGTCTCATCGAATTTTGCCTTGGCGGTCTTGCAGAGTATGCCCATCGCCTCGGCGGAGTCGTACTGACGGCTCCTGTCGTAAAGCTTTACGCTGTCTGAATATTTCTTGCCTTTTTTAGCCATTGCTCTTTACCTCCTCGTCTCAGTCCTCGACGGTAATGCCCATGGAGCGGGCGGTTCCGGCGATCATGCTCATTGCCGTCTCAACAGAAGCGGCGTTGAGGTCGGGCATTTTGGTCTCGGCGATCTTTCTTACCTGATCCTTGGTGAGCTTTGCCACCTTGGTCTTGTTGGGAGTCGCAGAGCCCTTCTCGATTCCGGCTGCCTTGAGGATCAGCACGGGTGCGGGAGGGGTCTTGGTTATAAAGGTGAAGGAACGGTCGGCATACACCGTGATAACAACGGGGATGATAAGACCGATGTCGTTTTTGGTTCTTTCGTTGAACTCTTTGGTGAATACCGGGATAGCAACACCGTACTGACCCAGAGCGGGACCGACAGGCGGCTGAGGAGTTGCCTTACCGGCGGGAAGCTGAAGCTTTATATAGCCCAGAACTTTCTTTGCCATTTTAAAAATACCTCCAAATGTGGTTAGTTGCGGAAGAAATCAGTGAAATTTTTCTTCCTCCCACGCGACCCTTGGGGTCGCTCTCATTTTGCCGGGGAGACGTTTTCGGCGTCAAACTCGACGGGAATATCGCGGCGTCCTCTCTTGATAAGGACGGTGACCTTTTTCTGATCCTCCGAGATCGACTGGACAGTACCGGTGTAGCCGTCAAACAGCCCGCCGTCTATCTTTACCTCGTCACCGACGGAAAGCATGAATTTCACTTTCTTTTCGTCAATGCCGAGCGCCTCGACCTCCGAATCAAGCAGCGGAGTGGGTCGTGAACCGGGACCGACAAAGCCCGTAACACCCGTGATGTTTCTCACAACATGCCAGCTCTCTTCGGTCATGATCATTTTGACCAAAACATAACCGGGGAAGATCTTGCTTTCGACTTCCTTTTCGGCGTCGCCCTTCTTTTCGACAACGGTCTCAACGGGGACCTTCACGTCGAATATAAGATGACCGAGCCCGCGGTTTTCAACGATCTTGACAAGGTTGGTCATTACCTTGTTCTCGTAACCGGAATACGTATGCACCACATACCAACGCACTCCGACGTTCATTTCGTTTATGTCGCTCATCGTCTGCTCAGAAGAGCTTGCCCAGAGCTATAATGCCCTTGGAGAACAGAAAATCCAACAGACCGATCAGAATTGCGAACGCGGCGACAAAGACAAGAACGATAACGGTGTTCTTCTTGACCTCGCGCTTCGGCGACCATACGACCTTTTTGAGCTCACTCTTGATGCTGCGGTTGAAATCCTGAAGTTTCTTTTTGAACTTGGGGTTCACAAAGTACAGAATAAGCAGCACGAGGGCAGCGAGAATAACGATACCGAAGGATACGACGGCATCCCACGGAAAACTCTTCTTCTCGGTGTCTTCGCTGTCATCGGCAGCGGTGGTCTCGTCGGAAGGCGCTGCGGTCGTCTCGTCGGACGCGGCAGCAGTGGTCTCCGCAGAACCCTCGGCACCGTCGGACGCGGCACCGTCAGTCGCAAAAATGTTGATCGAGAGCATGGAAAGCATCAGCGCCAGCGCCAGTATTGCAGCGAGACTCTTGAAAAATCTGACTGATGTCATTTTTTGCTCCCCCTTACTTTGATTCTCTGTGAAGAGTGTGCTTGCGGCAGAACTTGCAGTATTTCTTGAGTTCAAGCCTGTCCGGAGTGTTCTTTTTGTTTTTCTTTGTGTCGTAGTTTCTCTGCTTGCACTCGGTGCAAACGAGAGTAACCTTGACTCTTTGCTCATTGGCCATGCTTTTCGGCACCTCCTGTTTTGTGATTATTTGACCTTGCGGTCGGTGTACCTCCCTCCGTGCGGTACGGTATGTGGCACCCGCAAAAGGGCTTTTTGCGGCACGAAAAGGCACGCAAAAAAAGCTCTGCCGACAGAGGTAGAAATATTATAACATTCTATTGTCCCGATGTCAAGAGTTTTTCGGCCTTTTTCGGGACCCCGCACGGATTTTCTTAATTTTTTTGAAAAAACCTATTGATTTATCGTCCGCGGTGTGATATAATAGTCGCGTTATAGGGGTATAGCTCAGCTGGTAGAGTCGCGGTCTCCAAAACCGTTGGTCGTGGGTTCGAATCCTTCTGCCCCTGCCAAAAACAAAAGGACAGCCAAGGATGTCCTTTTGTTTTTGTAATGACATAAGCAAATTCGTACCCAATCAAGGATGCCGAAGGCGTCCTTGATTAGGTTTGCGCAAGCAGAAACTGCGGAGTTTGCACGAGCAAACGCGCAAACCGGGGTTCAAAATCGTGCGGTCACGGGGACGATGACGATAAGGATGAAAAAGATGCCGCACGAGCTATGGTGCGTGGGATCGGTCAGCATGGCAGCCTGATTTCAGAAAGTCGGAATACTCGGAGCGGCAGCATTAACATTAACGATCGCGAAATACCGGAGTTTCCTTTACACGCTCCTCTTCCGGTAAGCAACGTAGATCAGCGGCGTTTTGCCGACGGTCACCGGATAAGGCAAAAACTCTTTATGAACGATTGCCAGAAGCTGCGCTTTTACATACGCCCCCATCGCGCCTGCGTGAATGAAATATTTTGCTTCATCCACATGCTTGGGAACGCAGTTCTTGGTCTTTACCCAAAGCTTGCGCAGATCATCGGACAGCAAATCGAAAAGCTCCTTCCCGATTGCTTCACAAACGGGATCCCAATATTCAGTTACTTCGTTGAACGGCAACGCCGGAACATCCAATTTGATCTCACCGTCCGCACCGCGTTTTAATATACAAAGTTTTTCAAATTCGGGGATCAGCTCGTATAAAAGCTCATTGTCGGTTTTGACATTGCACGGCAGCAAGGATGCGTAGAACCGTAAAATGCTTTGCAATGAGCATTTGTATTTAAACTGACTGTAAGCCCAATGTGCATCCCCGAAAAGCGATTGACAATCGAACATTTGGCAATCAAATTTGCCGTCATTATCGGCGCCGTACCCGACATATACGGGACCGGAACCGTCGTATGGGTTATTTCGCATTTGACCGTGCGCATATACGGTCACTGTTGCCAACCATCTGCCTGCATCGGGACGGTCGGGGGGCTGTTTGGGAAAACGACCTGAGTCGGGGCGGCTTTTATACAAAACATCACTTAACATTTGGTTCATAACAAACAAAAGCATGGTTGCTTTTTGCTTGTCGGACATTTCCGCAAAATCATTACGCTTTGTCAGCGGCTCAATGTGTTTCCAAACGATCTCCCACACACGAGATGCGTATTGATCGGCAAGCTTTTCTTGGGCAGGGATATCGCCAAAGGCATCCTCATATCTTTGTACAAAGCAGCGGGTATAGACAAGCCCTCCCGCAGTTCTGCCCATCAGCTCTCCCTTGACCAAAAAGTCAATGATCGGTTCAATATATGCACCGGGCATCCCCATCGTATCGGCAATACCACGCACCGAAACGGGATTCTTATACGCCAAATTCAAGATATTGGCTTCAATATCCGAACGCATAAGAGAGAACGGTTCGCCGTTAAGCCCTCTGTTCCCCCATATACTGATGGAGGCGGTTTGGGGTTCATAACTGATCTGCGAATACTTCTCCATTTTTTCAAGTCCCTCTTTGATCTGATCTCTTGCGGCGGAAAGGCGGGATAATACCGTTCCGCGCGGAATGCCAAGCTCTTTTGAGATCTGCTCTACCGTTTGTCCGTGAACGTAATGGCGCACTGTGACTTCACGATAAATACCGATAAGGCGTCCGATCTCGCGGCGTACCGCTTCGTATTCTTCGGTCTTGCGCTCGGCTTTTTCTTTTTCCTCGATTTCATTGTATGTTTCGCCGATCGCTCCGTCAAAGTATTCTACATATTCCGCTTTGTACTTTTCGCGAAGCCACACATTGTATTTGTTTTTGAGAACTGCCGATAAAAAACCTTTTGGGTATTCTATACTCTCGCCAAGACTGATTTTTACGATCAGAGCCGCAAGCGTGTCCTGCACCAAGGTATCAATGTCCGGGCAATCGTTATATCGCTTTTCCGCAAGATAATAGAGATATTCCAAATATTCGCCGCACTGCTTCTCAAAATCCTTGTCAAATCCTATCATAGAGGTTCCTCCTTTCTGCCGTCATCGGCTGCTTTCACCTTATTAGTTGCAGAAAGTTATAGTTGATTCGCTATTTTAACAAAATTATATCATAGAACTGTGAATTTTTTGCGAGTCAAAATACACAAGCCCGTTTACGGACATGGTTCTGCGGTCCCAAAAGACAGCGGACTCTTGCAAGCCCCTGCTTCACCCGGGGAGAGGTCTATCCAAAAACAAAATAGCCCGGCTCGATTTAAAAAAGTGCGGTGTGCATCGGTTTTGTAGTGATAACCCAAAAACAAAAGGACAGCCTTGGCTGTCCTTTTGTTTTTGCAACGACATAAGCAAATTCGGCCCCAATCAAGGACGCCGCAGGCGGGCTCCGCCATTACTACTTTTCTCAGGTCAAGGCGCACAGCGCCTTGACGGGCGAGGCAAACTGACCGAAAAATCAACAATGCACTTTATTCCGAGCCTGTTTGCGCAAGCAGAAACTTTGAAGTCCGCGCCAAAGGACGCACAAACAGGGGTTTCGAATCCTTCTGCCCCTGCCAAAAAACACGGGACGGCTTTTACCTCCGGATCCGGGATCGCCATGCGGTTGGCGGCAGAAGCCTTTTACAAAGCTGACAACGAATAAAAAATGACCGCCGAGAGCATTTCCCGCCCGGCGGTCATTTTTTGATTGCATGATCGAGATTGAAAAACGGGAAGATTTATGGTATAATAAAATATTGACCAATCTGAATTTGTGTAGAGATAAATTGGTATGAGAATATATGAAGTTCAAGCCAAAACGCCGCGGCTATTGGAAAGCTTATTAAATATTTGGGAAGCTTCTGTTCGGACAACGCATCTTTTCTTATCGGATGTTGAGATAAATCAAATTAAGAAATATGTTCCGCAAGCTTTCAGTGAAGTTGAACGTTTGACCGCTGCCGCAGATGCTTCCGGCAAACCGGTCGCCTTTATGGGCGTGACCGGCGAACGTCTGGAAATGCTGTTCGTTGCACCGGAGGTGCGCGGGACGGGCATTGGAAAGCAACTGCTTCTGCACGGCATTGAGAGTTACGGTGTCCGCGAGGTCACGGTCAACGAACAGAACCCTCAGGCAATCGGATTTTACGAACACATGGGATTTGCAACATATAAACGTACCGATTTTGACAAGGAAGGCAATCCGTATCCGCTTCTGTACATGAAATTGGTGCGGTAATTTGTGAGGGAGGAGCATTATATGAAGATACCGGAGGCCGGGCTGCCGTCTTTTCCGGCAGCAAAAGAACGGCGGAGCCTGCCCTGCCGCTTACGGACAGATGCACGCAGCGATCAGAGCCCATCTCCGCACGCGTTAATTTCCGGCAAAAGCACACGAGCACACGAAGGAGTTCACACACATGAAACTTGATGAGCTGTACGGCAGAATAACCGAAGCCGTTTCGTCACTTGACTGCGAAAGCATACGACCGGGCTTCAGACCGTTGAAATTCGCCCTGTACGACGACGAAAAATGCTTTTTTGACGGTGCGTACATCGAAAAGACCGACGTCTTTTGCGCAAACACCTCGATCGACTACAACGGCGAGCAGATCGCAATTTGGAAGGTAGACGGCGAGCCGGACATCCCCGTGCTGACGTCAAAGATCGTACATGAAATGTTTCACGGCTTACAGACACGTGAGAAGTGGAACTGCTGGGCTGACGAGACCGAAGCCCTTTACCGATATAAATATAATGCGGACGCACTGAGCCTCAGGCTGCGCGAAAACGATCTGCTGCTGCGTCTGCTCGACCGCTTCGACGATACGGCATACCGCGAGCTGCTTTCGCACCGCAGGCTGCGCAGCGAAAAATATCCGTACGAATTCGACTACGAAAGCAGGATAGAGGAGATCGAAGGCAGCGCGACATACGTTGAGTGGGCGGTGCTCGGGCAGCTCGACGAAAACGCGGCGGCTGCGATGAAGGAGCGTATGCGCGCGGCGGTGACGAAGCCGGAGCGCCTGCTCCCGGTCAGAATATCCTGCTATTACACCGGCGCGCTCATGATAAATGCAATGAAAGCCGCCGGCAGCGATCCGCTCTCATCCGCAAAGCATCCCGCGATCTTTGCGGCGCTGAAAAACGTCCGTCCTTCAGACGGGAACTATCCCGGCATTGACGCCCGACGCCGTACTGCGGCGGATGCCGTCGCCGAATTCGACCGCGAGTCGGAGCGCATCGTCGGGTCTGCGCTCGAGATGAATGATGTGGCAGTCGAGGGTCCGCTCGAGCTGCTTTGCGTCAACATATACGACGCGCGTTTTTTTAACGGATATATCACCTCAAGATATTTTCTGCTTTATCGGGACGCAGGCGGCGAGCATACGATATACGGCGACTTCGTGCTCGAAATGTCGGACGCAAAAACGATATCCCGCGTTTACAGATGGCGCGCATCCACGGGATTGTAACGGGTGCGGAAGGGCAACCGATCAAAGCATATGTGAGCCTCACTCGCCGGCATCCTCGGTGTTATTTCGTTTTGCCCGCCGCTCAACGATCGCCTTGGCGGCGGCAAACGCCGCGACGGTCGCAGCACCGAGCAATATATACACGGGATGTGCATTTGCGGGGCTCAGCGGCGGCAGCGGCACCTTCAGCGTCGTCGGTTCTATTGCGACCGCAAAAAGCGAGCCCGACATCAGCCCGAGGATCGCGCACACCGTTGCGCCGCGGTGCCGGCTGAGGAGATAGTGTATCCCCCTGAACGAGCAGAAAATGCCCGCGAGCACTCCGAAGCCGAACACGAGCAGGAGCGGGAGCGCCGAAAGATCAAACGCAAAGAAGCGCTTCATCGCCGTGATGATCGGCACATACAGCCCGAATGCCAGGAGCAGCGTGGAGCCCGAAATGCCCGGCAGCACCATTGCGGATATGGCAAGTGCGCCGCTTACGAAGACATACAGAGCCGACGGGACATCCAACGCCTCGGTAGAGACCGAAAAATGCAGCAGGCTGAGAGCGACTACAACCGCAGCACCCGCAAAGAAGAAAAGTATATGCCACGGGCGGCACGCCTTGAGAGTTTTTTTCTCCTCTGCCGCAACGAGCGGGATCGATGCGGCGACCAGCCCCAAAAACAAAGAGCTCACCGCGTAGATATGCGTGCTGAACAGTCCGGCAAGCAATGTGACGGACAGTCCCATGCCACAGATCCAGCCGATCCCGAGCCGCAGGAGAAAGAGCAGCGACTGCCTGCGGCGGGCTTTGTCTCTGCCGGTGATATTGCCGAAGGAACATATAAAATCATCGTATTCCCCCGCAAAAAACGCGACAGTGCCGCCCGACACGCCGGGAACGCTGTCCGCAAGCGCCATAAAAAAACCGCAGACAGCCGTTTTTATCGAACCTGTCACTTTGTTCATCTTCATTACAATACATCTCCTTCGGTAACGACCCGAAATTCTTCATTTTGCCGCGCCCTCGCATAGAGTGCCGCGGCGGATGTTCCGACCGATATCAGTATACACGGGCGGTTTAAACAGAAAGCGCGGCAAAATTAAACGGGAGTTAAAAAGCACGGGCGGTTGATGCCGGCGCGTATTTGTGATATAATATCCGCAATATCAAATATCAATTGAAGCGTGAAACGGATAAAAAAACACGGACGCAGAATGGGAGAAGCTTTATAACGAAGCAAAAAAGGTACTGGCGCCGCGCAAGATATCCGAATGGATGGAGGCGGGCGGCGTTGCCGCGGCGATAGAATCGTCGACCGGCAAAATATACACCGGAATATGCGTTGACGGCGCGTGTACGCTCGGCATATGCGCAGAGCGCAATGCGATATTTCATATGCTCACCTGCGGCGAGAGCGAGATACGCCGCGTTATAGCCGTAAACCGGGACGGCAAGGCAATGCCTCCCTGCGGAGCATGCCGCGAGCTGATGACTCAGCTCATGCCCGAAAAATACCGTTCTGTCGAAATAATGCTCGACTGTGAAAAAAACAGGGTGGCAACGCTCGGCGAGCTGACGCCCGAGTGGTGGATATGACCGGCAGAGAGGGATCGTTTATGCTGAGATTTGTTTTGCCGACGGAAAACGACCACGACGCCGTGCTTTCGTTTTATAACGAGGTGGAAAAAAGCGGCGGCGAGTGCATCGGCTTTCGCTATCGAAACGACTATGACCGCTGGCTTTCCGATATGCGGAACCTCCACGCGGGGAAGGATCTGCCGCAGGGCTATGTGCGGGAGGATTTTTATATCTGCTATGACGGCGCCGATGTCGTGGGTGTTTTCAGCCTCAAATTCGAACTGACCGACTATCTTCTGAACTACGACGGCCATGTCGGATATGCCGTTCGTCCGTCGCGGCGCTGCGAGGGGATCGCCACACGCATACTTGCCGAGGGCATGAACATAGCGCGCCGCTCGGGGTTTGAGAGGCTCCTCTGCATTTGCGACGATGACAATTACGCCTCGGAAAAGGTGATAATAAAAAACGGCGGCGTGCCCGAGAACACGCTTTACGACCCGGACGAAAAGGTCACGGTAAAAAGATATTGGATCGATCTGTGACCGGGGCAAGATCGACCGGGACCGCATCAAAAATGCCGGGATCACGGCCGGCATATTTCAGGAGCTGTTAAAAACGATGAGTTTTTAACAGCTCTTTTTATATGCTGCGCGGGCAAAAATAAACTGTTGACCTTTTCCATAATGTGTAGTATAATTAACTTGGAAGAATGTAATTACGACTGCGTGACCGCTGTCGGGGAAAGGACGGACGAGATGACCGGGGATATCGCAAGAGAAGGGATATACGAAGATTTTTCCGCACGCGCCGACGCCTTTGTCGCGTCGGTAATGGCGGGATACACGCCGGGGCACTTTCGCCGCAGCAAGGTGATACACGACTGCGTGTGGGGCACGGTCATGATCTGCCCGTGGGAGCTTCAGATCATCGACTCGCCGCTCTTTCAGCGCCTGCGCCGCATAAACCAGCTCGGTCTTGCCATGACGACCTATCCCTCGGCACATCACTCGCGCTTTGAACACACCCTCGGCGTGCTCTCCGTCACGGCAAAGATGATATCGCGCATAAATCAGGACGAAAGCGACGATGTGCTGCCCGCCGGGGCTGCAGCCGATATCCGCGAGCGCCGCATACCGCCGCGCGACGTGCGCCTTCTGCGCCTTGCGGCGATACTGCACGACGTCGGTCATTGCTTTTTCTCTCATCTCTCGGAATCCTACTACGGCAGAACGCCGGAAATGGCCCGGCTGATACGCGAAAATCCCGTTTTTTCGGGCGCGCAGCCGCATGAGATATTCGGATTTATAATAATAAACACGCCCACCTTCCGCCGCTTTTTTGCGGAGGAGACCGATTTTCCGCTCGACGGTGAGGACGCCGCCGGGCTGCTCGAAACAGTCGGCAGGATGATAGTGGGCGCTCCGGTCCCGCTGCGCGAGGAGAACGGACGGCTTTTGCGCCCCGCCTACCTCACCGACATGATAAACGGGCGATTTGACGCTGACTCGCTCGATTATCTGCGCCGCGACACCTACGCCACCGGGCTTGCTCTCACCTATCACATCGACCGCGTGCTCTACAAGCTCTGCCTTGCCGACCGAGAGATAACTCTGCCGGACGGCAGACGGATAACCGAGCGGCACCTGACCGTTCCGGTCTCGGGCATATCGACGGTGGAGGAGATGGTGTTTTCAAAGCTCATGCTGACGCGGTATATATACCAGCACCAGAAGGTCATAGCCGTCGAATCGCTCGTCGGCGACGTTGTTGCGGGCATGCGCTACAACGGAAGGCTGCACCACCCCTGCGACTTTCTGTATTTCTGCGATGCGGACATTCTTGCGCTCGGCATGAACAGCGCCGACCCCGCATTTTCTCTCCCTGCGTCCTCCTTCAGGCTCGACGGCACGACCGACCTGACGACGGGCAAGGTGATACGCCGCATACTTGAGCGCGACCTGCCGAAAAAGGCGATGCTGATAAACCGCGGCGTGCTTTGCGGAGCGGCGGGAAGCGGCAGCGCGGCAAGCAAGGAGGATCTTTCGGACGCCGTGACGAAAATGCTTGCCATGACCGACCTGCGCACGGCTGTGTGCGACCGCGCCGCCGAGACGGCGCGTCGGCTCGGAATGCCGGTGCCCGAGATATACGACATACACATTTCGATACCGAAGCTCAAAATGTCAAAAAATTTCGACGGTGCTACGGTCGTGACCTACGGCGGAGGCTTTGCAAGTATGTCCGACATAGTGGACCTCAACGACTGGGCAGGCGACTTCTCGGCAGACTCGTACAACGCGTATGTGTTTGCGGGGACCGACTATCTCGTTCCCACGGGCATTGCGGCATACCGCGTGCTGACCGAGCGCGGCATACCGCTTGACCGCGAAAAGGTGTTTGCGGGGCTGAAATCCGCCGCCGACATCGAGGCTGCGGCAAAAAAGCTTGCCGGAATGGGCTGATACGCGCCGCGCACACGATATCCGTTATTTATTTAAGGAAGAAATCAAAAAAAGAGGACGTCTGAGTTGTCTAAATTATCATGGAAGGGCGGGGCGATGCTTTCCCCTTTGCCCGTTGTAATGGTCACCTGCGGCGGCGACCGCATAGGAGCCGACGGTGCCGCGATGCCGTCGGGCTTTGCGCCCAACGCCGTGACCGTGGCATGGTGCGGGATCGCCTGCACACAGCCGCCGGTCGTTTATATCTCGCTGCGTCCGTCGCGGCATTCGTACAGGATAATCGAAGAGACCGGAGAATTTACGATAAACCTCGTCACCTCGGCAATGGTGCGCTCCGCGGACAGCTGCGGAGTGTATTCGGGCAGGGACGCGGACAAAATAAAAAAGTTCTCGCTCGCCACCGAGCCGTCGGCAACGGGAAAGGTCGGCTGTCCGTCTCTTTCCGCATCGCCGCTGACGCTTGACTGCCGCGTGATACGCAAGATCCCTCTCGGCACGCATGATATATTTCTTGCCGACGTTCTCGGCGTGGGTGTCGATCCCGCGATAGTTGACGGGAACGGCAAGCTGCACCTTGACCGTGCGCACCTTGCGGCATATTCGCACGGCGAATATTTCGAGCTTGGCAGAAAGCTCGGCGACTTCGGCTTTTCGGTGCGCAGAAAAACTCGCGGCAAAGCCACGCAAAAGGGCGGAGGCGTAAAAAAATGAAGCTTCAAAGGATCATTTCCGCGTTTTTGCTGTCTGCGGCGCTGCTTTTGCTGCTCGCGTCGTGCGGCATAGGCGGAGCGCTTCTCACAGAGCTGCCCCTCGGCGACGGCAGGACGGTAGAGGCATACGGCGGCGAGGTATACGGCGTGAAGAATCTCGTCGTCAGGAACGCCGACGGCAGCGAGGCGCAGCGCCTTCACTGTACGAACAGGGTGACGCGCCCGTTCCATAAGGACGACGGGCTGGATTACGGCGTTTCGGTCGTTGACATAGACGCCGACGGGCTGCCGGACATCATATCAATGTCGGAGCGCACCTTCGACGGCGACACCTACAACTGCTTTCGTGCCGACGGCAGCGGCGGCTTTTACCTTGACGAAACGCTGTCGGCGATACGCGGCATACACTTCGGCGATAACGGCGAGGTGTCGTCGCTGACGCGCGTGCGCACCGACCTGCCGTCGTCGCCCAACGAACCGAAAAAATATATATTCGCCGTAACGATAACCTACCTTGCGCCGGACACCGGGAAGAACGGCAGATATACCGTCGTGCGCGAGGAGGCGCTGACATATTACTCGGAGACCGAAATATACTGCTATGCGGTGTCCGAGCCGGACGAAAGCGGAGACATGGAAACGACAAGCGAAAAATGGATACTGCCCGACAAGCTCGCCGAGGCGGGACTTGACGGATTCGGCAAAGAATACGGCTATTGAGAAAGGAAAAACCGATATGGAAAACACCGAAAAAAGAACACGCACGGCAATTATCATCGGCGCGGGGCCTGCGGGACTTACCGCCGCCTACCGTCTGCTTAAGGATACCGACATAAAGCCGGTAATACTCGAGGCATCCCCTTACATCGGCGGTATCTCGCGCACCGCCGTGGTGGACGGCAACCGCATGGATATAGGCGGGCACCGCTTTTTCTCCAAAAACGCCGAGGTCAACGAGCTCTGGCAGGAGCTTATGCCGCTTCAGGGCAAGCCGTCGTATGACGACAAAAAGCTCGGCGTCGAAAAGCCGCTTGCCGAGGGCGGTCCCGACCCCGAGACCACCGACCGCGTGATGTTGCTGCGCAACCGCATATCGCGCATATTCTTCCTCCGCAAATTCTTTGATTATCCCATCTCTCTCAAGCCCGAGACCTTCAAGAACATGGGCTTTAAAAACACCATGCGCTCCGGCTTCGGCTATATCGGCTCGGCAATACACAAAAAGCCCGAGGATTCGCTTGAAAACTTCTATATAAACCGTTTCGGCAGACCCCTCTACGAAATGTTTTTTGAGGATTACACCACAAAGCTCTGGGGCCGTCACCCGTCGCAGATATCCGCCGACTGGGGCGCTCAGCGCGTAAAAGGGCTCTCGCTCATGAAAGCAGTCTGGAACGTGCTCTCAAAGCCCTTCCGCCCTAAGGACAAGGTCGAGACCTCGCTCATCGAGCAGTATTACTACCCGAAATACGGTCCCGGTCAGCTCTGGGAGACGCTCGCCGATGAAATAAAGGAGCTCGGCGGCGAAATAATAATGAACACCGAGGTCAGCGGCATAAAGCTTGACGGAAATAAAGTCGTGAGCGTTACGACCGCCGACGGCAGAGAATTCGGCGGCGACTGCTTCATGTCCACCATGCCCGTCAAGGATCTTGTCGCCGGAATGGGCGACGCGGTCCCCGCCGACGTTCGCCGCATTGCCGCAGGACTGCCTTACCGCGATTTTATTACCGTGGGGCTTCTCGTTGACAAGCTCAAGCTGGTCAACAAGACCAAGCACAAAACGCTCACCGGCGACGTGCCCGACTGCTGGATCTATATCCAGGAGCGCGACGTCAAGCTCGGCAGGCTTCAGCTCTTCAACAACTGGTCGCCCTACATGGTCGCCGACCCCGAGCACACGATGTGGATAGGTCTTGAGTATTTCTGCAACGAGGGCGACGAGATGTGGAATATGTCGGACGAGGACTTTATAAAGTTTGCGATAGACGAGCTCGTCAAGATCGACGTCATCGACCGCGCGAGCGTAAAGGACGCGCGGCGCATACGCGTAAAGAAGGCATATCCCGCGTATTTTGACACCTACGCCGAATTCGACACGGTAAAGGATTACCTCTCGGGCATCGACAATCTCTGGTGCCTCGGGCGCAACGGTCAGCACCGCTACAACAATATGGATCACTCGATGCTGACGGCAATAGAAGCCGTGCGTGCCATCGCCGCGGGCAGCAATGACAAGACCGCCGTATGGGGCGTGAATACCGAAAAGGAATATCACGAGGAAAAATCTGCCGAGGGCGCAAAAGCCTGACCACGGTAAAAAGGAGTGCAGGACATGAAAAGTCTCTCAGACCTCCGCCGCACACGGGCGGGCAGGGCAGCGCTTGCCGTTATCTCCGCTCTCCCCGTCGCCGCGGCGCTCGCACTTGTAATATACTACATTCTCGGCCCGGGAGAGGGTTATTTCCACTCGGACTGCACCGATTCTATCGTTTGGGCAAACGCAACGGTCGAGTCGGGCAAGATATTCGACCCGGATTTCAAATACGCCGCGCTGCTGCCCTTCTCCGCATCGGCGTGGATGGTGCCGCTCATCCGGATATTCGGCTACGGCATGACGGCGCACAACATCGCAATGATAATTTTCGCCGTGATATTTGCCGCGTCGGTGTGGTTCTGCTTTCGCTCCTTCGGCATGGGACGCGGCTTTTGCGGGATAGCAACCTTTGCCGTTCTCATGCTGCTCTCGTCCTCGGACAAGCTGCGCGAGATCATGTGGGGGCACGTCATTTATTACAGCATAGGGCTTTGCGTGCTGTTTTTCACGCTCGGCATTGCCGCGCGTCTGCTTGACGGCGGCACCTCACGCCGACGGTACGTTATGCTCATCGTGCTGATGGCGCTCCTCTCCGCGGGCGCGGCGACAGACGGGATGCAGATAATAGCCATTGCGATATTGCCGACGGCTGCGGCTCTCATTGCCGAGCGCATATTCTGCGGCAAGGATAAGCTCGTATCCGAGGCATCGGTACCATCTCTGTCGGCTCTCATTGCGGTCGTGGGCGGCACGGCTGTCGGAATGCTTTTGCTGGAGCTGATGAAAAACGGCGTCTCCGCCGGATATGCCGACGCATATTCGGGCTGGTCGTCGCCGACCGAGTGGGTCGGCAATGCGCAGCTCTTCTTCCGCCACTTTATGACCCTCATGGGGCTCAATGTGGTCGAAAGAGACTCGCTTTTTGCCGTGGCATCGTTCGGCAACATGATACGCATCGGCATAAGCCTTGTGATACTTGCCGCGCCCCTGGTGATGCTCGTTCTCTACCGCAGGCTCTCTACGGTCGGCGCATGCCTTTGCGTGTGGGCGCACCTTGTGCTTTCGGCGGTAATAATTTTCGGCTTTATCTGCGGCAAGCTGTCGGCGGCGAACTGGAGACTCACTCCCATAGCCGGCTCTGCCGTGCTCGTGACGCTCGTGGGTGCTTACGAGCTTTGGCTTGCGGGGCGCAGGGCGCTGTCGGCACCTGCCGGCAATGCCGATGGTGCAGCCGGGACGGATAAAACCGGTGAAACGGACGCAGCAGCCTCGGGTCGCGTTGCAGCCCGCGCGGGCGCGCTTCTTACGGCGTTCGTTATGCTTGCGTCGCTCCTGCCCGCGGCGACGATCGCCGCAATGCCCACCGACTACGGCAGCGACAACAATCTGCACCGCATAATCGACTTCTGCCGCGCACACGAGCTTGAATACGGATACGCTACCTTCTGGAACGGCCCCGCAGTCACGGTGCTTTCGGATTCGGATGTCACCGTGCGCCAGATAAACGTTGACCGTGTAAAGGGAATATACCCGTATTACTATCAATCCGAACTCGACTGGTACGCCGACACCTCGCACGACAGGTATTTTGTCATCCTCACGGCGTCGGAGGCTGCCACTGCCGCTTCATCGCAGACATGGCAGGATCTGTGCTCGACATATCTCACCGAGTGCTATGACGGCTCTGACAGAGACGACGAGGGAAACCCGACCGAGGGTATTCCCGGCTTTCGCATCTATGTTTTCTCCGAAAACATCCTTGCCTCCACCGACTGGAAGGAATATTACGGCGTAAAATAAACACCCGAAAGGCGAATCGGATAAATGAATCCTTCAAACATCAAAAAAGGCCTTGCGCGCTTTTTCGGCGCGCCGTATGATCCCCGACGCCTCTCCCACAAATTCGCGGCGCTCGTGTCTGTGCTGCTCTGCCTTGCGGCGGTGCCGGTGTTCTTTAACTGCTTTGCGGACGCCAAGGATCCCATCGCATATCCGCTCGAGGACGGCGTAAACTCCTACAACCCGTATGTGCAGCAGTTTGACGCCTTCGAAAAGGGTCAGCTTGAGATCGACTTTCCCGTAAGCCCGCGCCTTACCGCGCTCGAAAACCCGTACGATTACACCGCGCGACACAACTCGGGCGCCTACTTTCTCTGGGACCGCGCGATGTACGGCGGAAAATACTATTCGTATTTCGGCATCGCTCCGGTGATCGCCGTTTATTATCCCTACTATCTCGCAACGGGAGCCCTGCCCGGCGACTCGTTTACGCTGGGAGTTTTTCTGTTTATCACCGCGCTGTTTCTGCCGCTCGCCCTGTTCGGCTGGGCAGAGGCTTTCGGGCAGCGCACGCCGCTTATTTTGCTGATGTTTGCCGTGCCGTCGCTTTTTGCGGGCAGCGGCATACTGCTGACGCTGCGCGGGCTCAGGCACTTTTATTTCTTTTCCGTCGCCGCGGGCACGGCATTTCTTTCCGCGTTTCTTTTCTTCGCGTTTGCGGCATATAACGCACGCGCGGGATGGCGCCGCTGTCTTCTGCTCATCGCGGCGGGGATATCCTATTCTCTCGTTTTTCTCTCGCGCCCGAACATTGCGCTGCTTGCGGCGTTCCCCATAGTACCCGGGCTGTGGTTCATGATAATACGCAGGCGCGATGAAAACGGCAGCCTTCGCCGTGCGCGTCGCATTATCGCGGAGCTTGCCTCTCTCGGTGCGCCCGTGATTGCCGCCGCCGGCTTTACGATGTGGTTCAACGCGGCACGCTTTTCCGGTCCGTTCGACTTCGGCGCAAGCTATCAGCTCACGGTCGCCGATGTTTCGACCTATCGTATGCGGCTCACCGACCTGCCGCTTGCGATATACAATTATTTTCTGGCGCTGCCGGGCACATCCGATATCTATCCCTACATAACATTTACCGACCTTGCGGCGGTCCCCGCCGGCCACTACGTTTACACCGGCTCGAATATCGGGCTTGCGGCATTCCCGCTTACGCTCGTAGGCACGCTCGCGCTGCTCTTCGGAAGAGGCAGGAATGCGCGACAGCACGCATTTATCGGTTCGACGCTCTTCGGGCTCATCTTCACGGCATGGTTCGATTTCTGCATGGGCGGCGTCGTATACCGCTACACTGTCGATCTCATGCTTGTTGCCGCGATGCTGTCGGCCATAACGCTTCTGTCCCTTTATAACCGCGCGGCGGCATCCGAGCGGCTCCCGAAGTGGGCAAAGTGCACGTCATACGCCGTGCTGCTGCTCTTTTTTGCCGCGGCGTTCGTATCGGCGCTGCGCATATCGCTGATAAACGGCGAAAATATCCCCGAAATAAGACCCGAGGTGCTTGCGGTGCTCGAAAAGCTGCTGCCGTTTGCAAGCCCCGCAAAATAAAAAACAAAAAGATCCGAATGAGGTAAAAAATCATATGAATACGGACAGTCAACGCCAACAAAAGTACATAATATAAGTGTCGGGCGACTGTCCGCGCGGCTTTTTGCCGCCGCTGCCGTCCGGCTACGGAAAGGACGGCAACAAATGAAAGAAAACTTCATTTTCACCGAAACTCTCAGGACTCTGATCGAAGAAAAAAAGTATCAGAGCCTGCGCGACGTGCTGCTCACGGCGCAGCCCGTCGATCTTGCCGCGGCACTGGCGGAAATGCCGCCGCAGGATCTCTCTCTGCTCTTCCGCCTGCTGCCGAAGGACGAGGCGGCGGATACGTTCGTCGAAATGGACGCCGACAGTCGAGAGGAGCTGATACGCGGCTTTTCGGACAGCGAGCTGCGCGACATACTCAACGAGCTTTATCTCGACGACACGGTCGATCTCATCGAAGAGGTGCCCGCGCTGCTTGTGGGAAGGATACTCGAGCAGTCGAGCCCCGAATCACGGCGGCTGATAAACGAGCTGCTGCGCTATCCCGACGACTCGGCGGGCAGCATTATGACTACCGAATACGTCGGGCTTCACGCCGCAATGACCGTCGGCGAGGCGATAGAGCATATCCGCCGCGTCGGCATCGACAGCGAAAACATCAACGTCTGCTATGTGACCGACCGCGGCAGGCGGCTTATCGGGATAGTGACGATACGCACGCTGATACTTGCCGAGCCGGGGGCCTCCGTCGGCTCGGTGATGAACGAAAACATCATATCGGTCAGAACGCTCGACGACAAGGAGGATGTTGCAAACGTATTCACGAAATACGGCAGCATAGTGCTGCCGGTCGTTGACAGTGAGGAAAGGCTCGTCGGCATCGTTACCGTTGACGACGTGATGAACGTCATACGCGACGAAGCGACCGAGGATATAGACAAAATAGGCGCGGTCACGCCGTCGGACAAGCCGTATATGAAGCTCTCGGTCCTTGAGATATTCAAAAACCGCATTCCGTGGCTTCTCGTGCTCACCGTTTCAGCTGCCTTTACAGGCTCGATAATCACGCATTTTCAGGACGCGCTGTCGTCTTATCTCGTTCTCGTTGCTGCAATACCGATGCTGATGGACACTGGCGGCAACTGCGGCAG
>CAJLZE010000026.1 GCA_905210995.1 uncultured Anaerotruncus sp. | reverse complement strand
TCACAGGCCCCACCGGACAGAACGGTAAGGACGGAGCAAACGGAAAAACGCCGGAATTCCGTGTAAGCGAAAACACCCTGCAGTGGCGTTATGTCGGCGACGAGATCTGGCTGAACCTGTACGAGCTTACCGCATTAAAAGGTGCGGATGGCAGAGACGGCATAGATGGTAAGGATGGTATCGACGGCAAAGACGGTGCCGACGGCAACACCCCGTTCATCGGCGAGAACGGCAACTGGTGGATCGGAGACATCGACACCGGCGTGAAGGCTGCCGGAACAGACGGCACAGACGGTGTAAACGGCGAAAAAGGAGATAAAGGCGATAAAGGAGATAAAGGAGATAAAGGCGACCCCGGTCAGAACGGCGGGTGTTCAGGGTATTTTCACGCCTCAAACGGCGGCACCGGCGCTTCATTCAATCAGCCGCTTCAGCTGTTTGAAGATTGCAATTCCGGAGGGCTTTTTGTGTGGGATCGAGCCAATAGAACCGTAACGCTGAAAGCCGGACATACATACAGTATTTCATTCAGCGGTTCGGTCTGCATTTCTCACGACATGGGTGGATGGTACTCGGTAGTATTGAAGGGCAAACAAGGCATTCTCAAAGATACATTGATCGAAAGGTATATGAACGATGCAGATAATTCACGAGTGTGGATGCCGTTTGCATTCAACCGCATCTACAGTGCCGGCAGTGATATTGTGCTGCAATATGAATTTATCCAGTTGACCCCCGGCACACAGCTGAACGGTGCTGTCTATAATCTTACAATCATTGCTCTTGATTGAGCCGACATATTCGAAAACGGAGGTAACGAAAAATGAAGAAACGAATCTGTGGCATAACCGTTGCGCTTTGCACCGTACTTTGCATTTTATTTACTTTCGGATGCGGCAAGGCGGCAAAAAACAACGCCGCATTGCCGGAGGTGCGGAACAACGGCACGGCGATCCAGTGGAAATACAGCGACGAAACCGACTGGCACGACCTTGTGGCTCTTGACGAGCTGAGGGGTGCTGCCGGAGAAGCCGGTAAAGACGGCATCAACGGTTCTGACGGCAAGGACGGCATTAACGGTGTTGACGGAAAAGACGGAGCCAACGGTAAAGACGGTGCCAACGGCAAAAACGGCATCAACGGTAAAGACGGAATCAACGGCAAAAGTATCGAGGTGCAAAGAGCCGAAGCCCACATACAGTGGCGTTACGAGGGCGACGAGTGGCAGAATCTTGTTGCGATAGCCGATATCACAGGTCCTGCCGGGCAGAAAGGCGCAGACGGAGCAAACGGAAAAACACCGGAGTTCCGCGTGAACGAAAACACCCTGCAGTGGCGCTATGTCGACGATGAAATATGGCTGAACCTGTATGATCTTTCGGTTCTGAAAGGTCTTGACGGCAAGGACGGCGCTGACGGTAAGGATGGTATAAACGGAAAAGACGGAATCGACGGCAGAGACGGAGAAAAGGGCGATAAAGGCGATCCCGGCGAAAAAGGCGATAAGGGCGATAAAGGCGATCCCGGCGAAAAAGGCGATAAGGGCGATAAAGGTGACAAAGGCGATAAAGGCGACCCCGGTCAGAACAGCGGAAGCTCCGGGTATTTTTACGCAGAGGGGTATGTACCGTCAACCCATCTTTCAGACGGTGCAGTCCCCCTGTACTATCGGGAAAAGCATAACCGCGGCGGTCTTGTTTCGTACAACGGAACAACCCTCAGGCTGAAAAAAGGACATACCTACAATGTGTGTGTAAGCGGCATGGTTAATGCGATGACAAATGATAATAGCGGAAAGCATTCCGTTCGGATGACTGACGGTTACGATGATGACTATTGCAGATATATTACACTGATAGAACAAGACGGCAGGGGATCAAATTCTCTCTGCTTCAACAGAATATATGACCTTACCGGTGCAAAAAACGATCTTGAACTTAAATTTTCGCTGGAGCAAGGTGATTACAAAACCTATCTGCTTTCATTCAGAGGCTCTGTTACAATAACCGCTCTTGACTGAGCCGACATATTCGAAAACGGAGGTAACGAGAAATGAAGAAACGAATACTCAGTATCCTGCTCACCCTGTGTATGGTGCTATGCCTTGTGCCGATAACGGCAAGTGCCATGGAGATTTACATTGACTTAACCATTACAGGGCAAGCACATTTAACGCTCGAGGTTGTGTCGGGCGACAGCATTGACAATATCAAGGAGAAAATTCAGGAAAAAACGGGCTTTTCTCCCGATGCGCAAAGACTGTTTTTGGGCGAAAAAGAGCTTGAGAACGGGCGCACGCTGGCAGATTACAATATTCCGAAGGAAAGCACGCTGCGCTTGCGTCTGCAAAGGACGGTACAGCTTGGCACAGACGCACTGAATAAAACTGTAAACACAGCGAATGCACCGACCGTGTATTTCGGGCAAAACCATGAAAATAAGCCTGCCGCATGGCGTGTGATCGGCTATGACGGAAACGGTGTTGCCGGCACAGCCGGGAATATGACCCTGCTTGCGGCGGGCAATATGGGAGTTGTGCGATTTGACGATGACGGAGTAAACAACGAATACGCACCGAGTGATTTGAAAACCGCAATAGACGCGCTTGCCGGAAAGCTGACGACAGAAGAAAATGCTGCTGTAAAGAAACGGACGCTTACAAGCGGAAGTTATAACGGAGAAAATACCGACTGTGTAGCAGGAGCTCAGGTGGATAACGCTGTATTCTGGCCGCTTTCCACAGCGGAAGCGTTTGCGGTAAATCAGGATCTGCGAATTGCGGATCCCGAGCATCCGAGTTGGGCGTCAAGCTATTGGTGGTTGCGCTCCCCCGGCGACGTTGATTACGCTGCCGCCGCCGTGAGAGGTAATGGTGATGTCTCCTACGATGGGGTAGATGTCATCATCATGTTGTCTGGCGTTCGTCCCGCTTTTAGCTTAAAATCAAGCTCCGTACTCTTTACCTCCGCTGCTGTGGGTGGAAAGCCTGTCGGAGGATTGACCCCGATTTCTGAATACACCGGAAACGAATGGAAGCTGACGTTGAATGACAGCGACCGGAACGGTTTCCTTGTAACGCTCAGATTCTATTCGGAAAACACCGTTCGCTTTGATTACAAGGGGGCGAAAACCGGCGCAAGCGAATATATTTCCGCAATGGTGATCAACGGCGAAACCATAAAATACTATGGCAGACTTAAAAATGTGAGCGAGACGGGCATGGAAAGCGGGAATTTGACACTTACTTTGCCTGTTGCTGTGGATGTGGAAAAAGGCGATCGGCTGTTTGTTTTCAATGAACAATACAACGGCGACCGAAAAACCGATTACGCAAGCAATCTGCTTGAGCTTCCGCTGAAATCGGCAGGCTCAAATACACTAAGGCTTCGTATCAATGCCGAAAGTAACGAGTGGGAAGTTTCCTATGATGAAGGTCAGACATGGCTTTCCCTCGGCGTAAAAGCCACCGGCGCAGACGGACAGGATGGCAAAGACGGAGTTGACGGAAAGGACGGCGCCCCCGGTAAAGACGGCGCCCCCGGCAAAGACGGCGCTCCCGGTAAAGACGGTGCTGACGGTAAAGACGGCACAAACGGAAAAGACGGCATAACGCCCCGGCTTAAAATCGGGGACGATAGCCTTTGGTATGTCTCCTATGACGGCGGTCAAAGCTGGATTTCCCTCGGCGTGAAAGCCACCGGCTCCGACGGACAGGATGGCAAGGACGGTAAGGATGGTCTTGTCCCTTACATAGGCGCAAACGGCAACTGGTGGCTGGGCGATACCGATACCGGTGTAAAGGCTTCGGTCAAAGGCGACAAGGGAGACCCCGGAGAGGCCGGTGCCCCGGGACAGGACGGAAAAGACGGCATAACACCCCGGCTTAAAATCGGGGACGATAACCTCTGGTATGTCTCCTATGACGGCGGTCAAAGCTGGACTTCCCTCGGAGTGAGAGCCTCCGGCGATAAGGGCGACCGTGGAGAAAAAGGGGATAAAGGGGACAAAGGCGATAAAGGCGATAAAGGCGCAGACGGTCTGACCCCCTTCATCGGTGAAAACGGCAACTGGTGGATCGGAACGACCGACACCGGTGTGAAAGCGGTGGAGACAGCCGTTCCCGCATGCTACGGAAACATATCGGCATCTGCTCCTGCTTTGATTGTTATCGGTTCTGTTGCAGGAGCTGCGCTGCTTGGTAATCTCGGCTTGATCCTGTACATTGTACTGAAAAAGAAAAAGAGTCTTGTTTGAGGCTGCAAAACGGAGGTAACAGAATATGAAAAAACGAATACTCAGCATCCTGCTCACCATTTTTATGCTGGCATTAACCATTGCACCTATGACAGCCTATGCCGAGTCGGGATCGTCCGGATCAGGCGCGCACGGACCGCTGCTCCCACCCGACACAACTCCCCCTGCCGGATGGGCAGAGGATAAAAGCAACCCATACGGCACAAAAAAGGGTCAGCCCTTTGCCATTACCCCGTGGCATGAGCCGATCATTTACAGCTACCGCAACGCCGAGGGACAGGCGGCGCAGGATCATACCAAGGTATACAGCAAGTGGACCTTCGGCATCAACATTGCCGAATGTACACCGAGCGCCCACAAGGTTACTGCGGTCGATAATGTTGCCTTTGCGGTCGGAATCGCTTACGATCCGCTCGGCACGGGCAGAAACGACCACGCCATCTTTGTCGGTCTTTGCGATATGGATAATTCCAAGAACACGGCAAAGATCTGCTACTGGGTACAAAACCTTGTAAACAACAAGCGTTCCGATCTTCAGAAAATTGCCGACGCGCCGATGTGGGCGTGCAAGAAGGACGGGTACGGCGAGCTGGAATATCAGGAATTCCGCCATTATTTCAATGTCACGGCGGGCGACTATGACGGAGACGGCAAGATGACCGCCGTTATCACCTACGCCGGCAATGATGATCTGTGGGGAATCGCCGGAACCGGCATTTCCGGGGAGCAGAGTCTTTCAAGAAAATCGTTTGTCAAATCCAAGGGCAGCGGCAATGCCTATTTCGACGGCTGGAACACGACTCTGTACGAGCGCGACCAGATCACGAAGTCGCTTGTCTCGGCGGATATCGACCGAGACGGCTGCGATGAGCTTATCGTGTACGCAGGCATTGCCGACCCGGATAAGATCGACGGCAGGGACAAGGAGATTTCCGGCGATTCCTTCCGTAAGGCTGTTTCAAAGCTCTCGGTATACAAAGCCGAAAACGGAAACCTCAAAAGAGTGGATCAAAAGTCCCTGATGACCTTAAACCGCGAGGACGAAAAAAAGGACGGCAGCCGTTACTACGATCATATCCGCTACGGAAGCCTTGCCGCGGGAGACATCAACGGCGACGGCTGGCAGGAGATCATTGTTGCAGGATATTACCGCGAGGTAAGGGAAGAAAAGAAAAAAGGCTTTATCTGGGACAAGAAAACCGACGACAAAAACATGGGCTTTGCCGTTTATTACGGGCAGAACAAGTCAATAACGAATGTGCAGAAAACCACCATGAGCGGTTATACCGCAAACGGAACAACGGATCTGGGAGTAAAGCCGAAGCCCGCTATGACAAGCGTTGCGATCAACGGCAGAGGTACGCCGGAGCAGGTATGGATCGCAGGCGGACTGTATGAGGTTCAGCAGAACGGTGCGCTTAATCTTCTGCGCGACACCGCGCGCGAAAAGAATTCAAGCGCGAGATGGTGGTGGTATCAGGATGTCATCGCCGGCAATTTTGACCACAACACGGAAGGCCGCGAGCAGGTGATCGCGCTTGCCGCCGAAAGGCAAAAGGGAAGCGGTTCGGGGCGCAAATTCGACCTGTTCACCGATGTTTTCTACGGCGAGAATTTCGGCAGCGGCACTCTTTCGGTCGCCGGGAAGTATACGGTGACAGCCGAAAAGGACGAGTTTTCCAAGCTGTGCCACGACGCCGACCTTGCATGGGATATGCCGTATAACTGCATACTGCTTGCGGCGGATGTGAACAAAGACGGTCTGTTTGCCAGATATGAAGGCAAGGGCTACGGATATTCCGACGCACAGGTACAGGCAGTGCTTCAGGCGGCGCCGTACTTTTCGGAGCTCGGCGACTATGACCTCGACTTCTCCGACGGTTCGACCACTTATACCTTCTCCTCCGGCTATTCGGATACGAGATCCTCGTCGCACAATACTTCCTTCGGCGCATCCATAGTCGTTCAGGGAGATCTGAAGGTGTGGAGATACGAGGCGTCGCTCGGATATACCATGGACTTTACCAAGAGCACGGAGGACACCCTTTCAAAGGAATACAGCGTCTCCTTCAATGCCGGCGGCAATGATTCGGTGGTGCTGTACCGTGTGCCGGCAACGACCTATTATTACTCGATCTATGACCCTCAAAAGGGCGATTTTGACCTCAGCGAGAAGAATACCATCGCATTGATGATCCCCGGTCAGCCGGTTTACACCATGCTTGACCGTGAATATTACGAAGAGTTTGCGGTGCTGTATAACGAAACCTACAAGGCGGAAATCGCGGCGGGAAAAGCAAAGGCTCTGCCGATACTGGACAGTCATGTTTTGCCCGAGAACGCCGAGGGCGACCCGTTTGCCTATTGGTCGAATCCGGGCTCAACCGACCGTTCGGTCACGCAATTTGAGTCGCTGAGCAAGCAAAAATACGAGCTCGGCTTCGGTGCGAGCAGTATCACAAACGACTGGACGATAACCTCCGAGCACGCCGACGGCATTGAAATAGCGCACGGGTTCTCCGCCTCCATGAAAAGTACATGGGGTGTGGATGCTTTCAATATGGGATTTGCGATAGATTTCAGTTACAGCAATGCCACGGGAACGGTCTACACCACGACCGAGAGCAGCGGCGCCAGCGGTACGGTCAACAATATCGACCGCCGTTCGCTTCGCTCCTCCTACGGGATCGGCTATGATGTTTCCGGTCAATACGGTTTTACATGGGATTTCGGTATGCGCACATGGACGGCAGGCGATCAGAAGATCCCCGTGTTCGGCTATGTGCTGACAAATCTTCGTGCCGCACCGCCCATACCTACGCTGACCGGTGTGTCCGTAACGGATAATCAGACCGCAAAAATCACCTGGGAGGCGCCGGACGAAGACATAAGGCGTCCCTTTGCCGGATATCATGTCTGGATGCGCACGGATGACGGGGAATTTGAGCGCGTGACCGAAACGCCGCTCTCTTCGGAAGAGCTTTCATATACATACTCCTCTCTTAAAACGGATACCACCTATACCTTTGCGGTCACTTCCGTGGGCAGCAACGGAACGGTATCGGCGCTGTCCAACACCAAAACCTTCTCCACATTTGCGGGCACCTACGGCAGGGAGATCGAATTCCGCAACAACGGAAGCAGCATCCAATGGCGATATTCGGGAGAGGGCGACGACGCCTACCGCGATCTTGTCTCACTTGCGGCACTGACGGGAAGCGACGGTGCGGACGGAAAGCAGATCGAGCTGCGGGTATATAACGGATTTGTGCAGTGGAGATACAACGGCGACCCCGGCTGGAACGATCTGATCGCCTTGTCGGATCTGAAGGGCGATAAGGGTGATAAAGGCGACAAAGGTGATAAAGGTGACCCCGGAGAGACGGGCGCACCCGGACAGAACGGAAAAGACGGCGCAACACCGCAGCTTAAAATAGGAGATGATAACTTCTGGTATGTCTCCTATGACGGCGGACAAACCTGGAGCTCTCTCGGCATAAAAGCCACCGGAGTGAAGGGCGATCCCGGAGAAACCGGACAACAGGGCGACAAAGGCGACCCCGGTACGGCAGGTAAGGACGGCAAGGACGGATCGAGCGGTGCTGACGGAAAAGACGGAAAAGACGGTAAGGACGGTAAGGACGGTAAGGATGGTGTCGGTATCGCCAAAGCGGAGATCAATGCGGACGGCGAGCTCGTGCTCACCTACACCGACGGAAGAACGGTAAATGTCGGTAAGGTCGTCGGCGCGGACGGCAAGGACGGTCAGGCACCCTTCATCGGCGAAAACGGCAACTGGTGGATCGGCGAGAAAGATACCGGTGTGAAAGCGTCGGATGCAGCCGATCCCGCGGGCTCCGCAAACACATCCGCGACCTCGCCTGTTTTGATCATCATCGGTGCGGCTGCGGGGCTGGCGCTGCTCGGCAACCTCGGCTTGATTCTGTACATTGCACTGAAAAAGAAAAAGAGTCTTGTTTAAGGCCGAGAAAGTGAGAAAATGATATGAAAAAACGAATACTCGGCATTTTGCTCACTCTTTGTATTGTGATCTGCCTTGCGCCGACAGGCGTGTTCGCCGACGGTGAAACGGTAAAAAATGTCGCAACGGCGCAGGAACTGATCGACGCGCTGGCGGACGGTGCAAACGGCACCGTCCGACTGGCGGCGGATATTGACATAGCCGGATCGCTCAACATATTCCGCACCGTTACGCTCGATCTGAACGGTCATGTGCTGAAAATGACCGGCAGCGGCAGCGTCATAATCCTTGATGACAACAGCGGGACAAATACAGGCGACCTGACGCTCGTTGACAGTGACCCGACAGCTGAGCATAAATTCAAGGTCAACGGTGCGGAACCGTGGACGCCTGACGATAACGGCACCGAGGTCGTTTGCGGCGGTATTATCACCGGCGGCACGGGCACCCGTATTTTCAACAGCAACTTTGCGGAAGGCGGAGGCGTGAACGTCGGTAACGGCGTGTTCACTATGACCGGCGGCAATATTGTAGGCTGCACGGCATATTACGGCGGCGGGGACGAAAAATATCTTGCGGATAAGTATCTCCCGTTTGAGATAACAGACTCAAAAGATGCGGACGCGTGCGACAGGATCCTCAGCGGCATATGGTACAGCGACAATGGCGTTCGCATAGCCGACCCAGGCAGCTCGGGACTTCCGGATATCGAGAATTTTTTGGTGCGGATCATGGATAATGGGCTTATCCGGTGTGTGCGGATCGCATTCGATCCGGCGCACGGATATGTGCCGTCCGAATATCCACGCTTCGACATCGCCGCGAATGAGTTTTGCAAAACGCTTATGTCGGTTCCATGTCACGGCGCGGTGCCCGACGGGGAGTTGAATATAAGAAAAACAGGTGGATAAATACGTGCTGCTTTTATGGATACCCGTATCATGACGAACCGATCGCAGCATATGATTTGGAAAAAAACAATAATGTAAACGAGGTGGATCATTATGGTGTTGGCTTTATTTATATTATTATTTGTGATAATTGCGCTTGTCGCGTGCAAGTATATATATTTTGTGATCAAGCGATCTCGGCTGCTTTTTAAGCTGAAAAAAGCAAATGCAAAAGTGACCGGAACACACAAATTTTGGTTTTTAGGAACAAGAGGCGGCGAAAAGTGCGATTTTTATGTTGAAACAGAAAAAGAAATATTGTCCGTCAAGCTGTTTAATTGCGACGATCATCGTTTTTCAAAATTGGTGCTTACCGATGACAGGCATTTCTTTTTCAGAAAACGCGCCGTTTTTGTTTCGATGTCGCCCGGTGCGTCGGATGTATATGTTGACGGACGTCGGATGTCCCGCCCGGATTATGATTTCAATTACAGACCCCACGTCGAGTGGAAAGACAAAGCGATGAAAAATGTTCTTCTTGTCAATCCGACCTGCCGTGAAATTATCAGAAAACCGGAACGCGGGGACGAGATCATTCTCGGAGCCGGAGATGTCATAAATAATATGACAGTCATGTCACTGTCATCGCTGATAAAATATATAAACTCACAGACATGACTTTCATAATTATGATGAACGACTCGTAAATTTCGACCGGTATTCGCCGCAGCTCGGCGGGCAGGAGCCGAGCTGCGCCGTGACCGACGGTGTAAGCTTTTCGGCTGTTTAAGACAGCAAAACGCATGACATATTTTAAAAGGAGAAATCATATTTGAAGGATAATTGCAAAAACGAATATACATTCGGATATCTTTATGATCTGTGGCTCTTCTCTGTCGGAGCGAAGCTTGCCGATGCGGTCGGCTTTAAATCAGATATGCTGAGCTGCCGCGTGGCTGAATACACCGGGATGTCAGATTTTGCATTCCCGATTTGCGACGGCAGAGGAGTGTTCATTGACATTACGTCAAGTCAGAACGAAGTTGGCGGAACGGTCTTCATAAAAAAGAGCGAAAAGAATGAACCGCCGTACTTCGCTCCGCCGTGGCTCGGAGCGGCCGACAGAGCGGACGTTCACTATGTGGATGTGGATGGCAGCTATAAAGAAGCCGTGCTCGGTGCCGTCCGTGCGGCTGTTGAAATGTCACCGGTCGGAAAGGCGTGTATGCTGATCCGCCGTCAATGCCGCGAAAGAAAAAACATTATCGGAATGCTGACGCTCGAAGAGATCGAAAAGCTCTTTGCCGATGACGCGGTGCTCGGAAATACCGTTTACGTGATCTATGACAGACCGGATTGCCTGCGCGATCTGCCGCCGTCCGAATATGGCAGCGAACCGAGTGAGCAGCATTGAGTAGGCGTGGCAGTCTGCCGAAAGTCCGAAAAAGCCGTTATCTCCGTGATAGCGGCTTTCTTCTTTTGACTGATCGCAAAAACGGAGGGGGCAGCTTTGACGGTATCGGGCAAAGCGGAGAAATTCACATTTTAGGGACAGTTCGTTTCTTGACTAATCGGGCGCACGGTGGTATAATGTGGGGCAATGGGGGAGTCCGTTTTGCTGTGTATGCCGCGGAGAGGGAACTCCCGATCACCGATCTGTATATAAAAAATCATATAAGGAGAACCAACAACTATGGAAGATTTCAAGTTTTCAACGCTCGAGTACAAGCGTCCCGATCTTGAGGCGCGCCGTGCGCAACTTGCCGCATGGAAGGATGCCGTCGAGCACGCAGAGAGTTATGCCGCGCTGCGCGGTCTGCTTTTTGAGATGGACCGCGTGAACTGCGAGCTGTTCACGCAGTATTCGATCGCGCACATCCGTCACACACTGGACACCCGCGACGAATTTTACGAGTCTGAGATCAATTATCTTCAGGACACGATGCCCACGCTCGGCGGCGCAGAGGTCGCACTCAGCGAGGCTATCGCCGAAAGCCCTTACCGTCCCGACATCGAGCGCGAGTTCGGCAAGCAGTTTTTTGTCTCCATGGATCTGCAGAAAAAGCTGTTCTGCGAGGCGAACGTTCCGCTGCGCCAGCAGGAGGCCCGCCTGACCAATGAGTATCAGAAGATCATGGCTACCGCCGAGATCCACTTCGACGGCAAGACCCTGAACCTCTACGGCGTGCAGAAGTATTTCGAGCATCCCGACCGTGCGGTCCGTGCTGCTGCCGTCAAGGCATACTCGGAATTCTATGAAGCGAACGAGCCGCGTCTGGAGGAGATCTGGAGCGAGCTTATCCGCATCCGCAACGAGATGGGTAAAAACCTCGGCTATGAGAACTATATCCCCGTCGGCTACCTTGAGCAGGGACGCACCGACTACGGCGAAAAAGAGGTCGCATCCTTCCGCGAGCAGGTGCGCAAATTCCTGGTGCCGCTGTGCGAAAAGCTCTATGACGCGCAGGCAAAGCGCCTCGGCATCGACCATGTGATGTGGTATGACGAAAAGATGGTGTTCCCCGACGGCAACGCCGAGCCCGCGGGCGACGACGCATTTATGGTCAAAACAGCGCAGAAGATGTACCACGAGATCAGCCCCGAGACCGGCGAGTTCATCGACTTCATGATAGACCATGAGCTGATGGATCTGCAAAACAAGCCGGGCAAGGCGTCCACCGGCTATATGACGAGCCTGCCCAGCCTCAAGGCGCCCTTTGTGTTCTCCTGCTTCAATCACACGATATTTGATATGCAGGTGCTGACACACGAGCTCGGTCATGCCTTTGCCGGCTATATGGCAATGCGCAGCCAGCCGATCTCCGACTATTACAGCGAGACCACCGACATTGCCGAGATCCACTCAATGTCAATGGAGCAGTTTGCTTATCCTTATGCCGAGTGGTTCTTCGGAGATCAGGCAGACAAATTCCGCTTTGCGCATCTGCAGGAGGCGCTGACCTTTGTGCCCTTCGGCGTGGCAGTGGACGAGTTCCAGCACATATGCTATGCTCATCCCGAGCTGACGCCCAAGGAGCGGACATACCGGTGGCATCTGCTTGAAGAGAAGTATATGCCGTGGCGCCGCTATGAGAACGATCCCTTCATGGAGCGCGGCGGCTACTGGTATCACAAGCTGCACATCTATCTCTATCCCTTCTACTACATCAACTATACGCTCACGACCATGGGCGCGATGGAGTTCAAGAAGAAGTACGCCGAGGACAAGACCGCCGCATGGCAGGACTATCTCAAGCTCTGCAAGACCGGCAGCCGCAGCTACCTTGAAACGCTGCGCTATGCGAATCTTGCAAACCCGTTTGAGGCGGGCTCCGTCGAGCGCGCCTGCGGCTATGCGGAGAAGATACTGCTCGATGAGATAGCAAAGCAGGCGAAGTGATCTCCGCGGCTTGCCCGGGCGCTGCCCGGCGTAATAGCAGGTAAATAATATCCGAAAAGTCGGGAACCGTTGTCACGGTTCCCGGCTTTTCCCGTTATATATGGTGAGGAGCGTCCGATCCCGCAAAAAACGCCGCCGATGCCTCACGGGAAAGCGGTTGCTTGACAGAACGGTCAATATCTGATATAATGAAAATGCAGCAGCGGTGACGATATATTGTCCGCTGCGCTCAGGGTTATCCGCAAATCGCATCTTAAATTTCATGCCCCGCCCCTTTTTTGAAAATGATAAAAAGGAGATATCGGATTGAAAAGATTGAGTCAGGTGATCCTCGGTAAAGAAAGCCCGTCAAAGGCAGCAGGAAAAAGCGTTACGGTAGCCATGTTTTTGATGTCTGCCATATTTGTGATTCTCGGCTTTATGACGTCATATCGGTGGCTTGCGGTGCTTGCCATTTTGCCCGTCGTTCCGGTCGTTTACATAACAGTTCACGATAACACTGAATACAGAGTCATATGTGAATCATTTATGCGGCTCGACGACAGTGACAGGCAGACCGTAATACGTCAGGCGAAAAAATACATTGAGGCGCAAAGCACCGAATTTGGAGTGCTTACAGATATCGGGATGCTGGACGGAGACTTTTTTATTTGTTGGTCGGATGTGCAGAGTATAAAGGTTTCGACACGAAGGTATACTTCACTGAGCTTTTTGTCAGATAACCTTCCCGAGCCCGGGCTTATTACTGTCTGCGGGGCGGTTGAATCGAATGACAAAAAACATAGTGTCGTTCATACTATGGTGATACGCCCCGAGAGGGACATGACGGATGAGATAGAAAGATTTACGGATTTTGCTTTGAAACACAATTCGAGAATATTCGTAAGCAACGATTATTATTTCGGTTCCGCGTGAGCGGTGGCATGGACGGAGTGCATCCTGCCGCATATACGGTCGGTGATAAGGCAAGTGCCGGTTCACCGACCGTTTTTTGACCGCGCTGTATTTATAATTACGCGTCGGATCTTTTTTGCCTCTTGACAACCGACCGTTAGGTAGGTATAATATATGTATGAGCAGCGCTCAATAAAGTATCCGGAGGTCGTGCTATGGAAAAGGGAAATACAAAACAGGAAATACTGGACGCGGCGCTTGAGTTGTTTTCGACTCAGGGATATGAGGCGACCTCGGTCGCGCAGATCGCCGCGGCTGTCGGCATCCGCAAGGCGTCGCTTTACAGTCATTTTGCAAGCAAGCAGGAGATACTTGACGAGCTGGTGCGCGGTGGGTTGGTGCGGTACCGTGAGCGTTCCATATTTTCGCGTGCGGATTGGGATGACCCCGCATTTACGTCCGGCATGCGTGATATCACGCCGGATACCGCCGTGCGGATGGTCCTGGGACAGGTGCGATATATCCTGCACGACCCGCAGATAAGCCGTTCGCGCAGGATGCTGACGATCGAGCAGTTCAGAAATCCCGAGCTGAGCGAGTTACAGACACAGCAGAACTATACAGATGTAATGCGGTATTTTACGGGGCTCGTCGGGTTCCTTGTCGGTCGCGGAAAGCTCGGAGGGGGCGACCAGGAGATAATGGCGGCGCAGTTGTGCCTTCCGGTTTCGGTCTGGATAAACCTATGCGACCGTGAACCGGCGCGCGAGGAGGAGATCATGGGATTGATCGAGCGGCATATACGGCAATTTTTCGCAATATACGGTGCGGGTGCGCATGATTGAGCGCGTGCGGTCGGAAGAACGGAGGCACGTTATGGAAATAAGACCGCTTGACAGAGAAAAATATGCCGGGCGCAAATTTACCGCCAGATACAGAACGTCCGGTTATTACGATATCCGTGCGACGGCGGACGGCTTTCGGATAAGCTATACAGCCTTGAGTGCGGCAGTCGAAAAATCGTTTGACGATGAATTTTTCGGCGAGTGGCTCGAGGCTCCGGTGGCATTCGGTGCATTTTGCGGAGAAGAACTGCTCGGGTATGTTGAGGGCTCGCCCGAAAGCTGGAACAGCCGCTTTCGCATAAGCAACATCTGCGTATTCGACGCGTCAAGGCGCGGCGCCGGAGTCGGTACCGCTCTGATGGAAGTCATAATAAATGAAGCGCGCTCCGCAGGCGCGCGAATGATAGTTCTTGAAACGCAGTCGTGCAACGAAAAGGCGATCGCGTTTTATAAAAAGAACGGGTTTGAAATGATCGGCTTTGACCTGTATTCTTACTCCAACAACGACCCCGGACGGCATGAGGTAAGGATAGAAATGGGCAGAAAGCTGAAATGAGCCGACACGTGGATCGCGGTCCGTACCGCAGCGCGGCACGACCGCAATATACTGCACGCTTCCGACTACCTATCGGTAGTTAGGCGTAAGATCGACGGGAGATCATTACATGAAAAAGAATGTACATTCGGCGACATACGGCAGTGACGTGCGGTCACGCCCCGCCGCGCCTGAGGACAGGACGATAAAAAGGCGCGGGCTGCTTTGCCCGCTTTCCATGCTTGCGTGCGGGCTCTTGCTCGGTGCGGCGGCGCGGCTGTTCGATATTTTCTGCCCGACGCTCGGCGAGATATTCTCACAGTGTCGGTATGGATCCTGCTCGGAACGCTGATAGCGATATACAGCCCGACGATGAAAGACGCCGCGCTGAACATTCTGCCGTTCTGTCTAGGAATGCTGTTCACGTATTACGCGGCGGCAATGCTCACACACGGAGTATACGGGTGGTCGTTTATCATCGGTTGGACGGTATTTGCCCTGCTTTCGCCGCTTATGGCGTGTTTGACGCATATAACGAAACGGCGCGGCGTTATCCCAAAGGTCATCGGGACGGGAATAGTGCTCGTTTCGGTCGCGTCGGGCGTTTTATTGTTCGATCGGTTGCGCATTTACGATATTATCATCGACGGTTTTCTGGTCTATTTCATTTTCTTTGCAAAGACCTGCCGTCAACTACCGCGAAACGAAAACAGGGAGGATATATCATAAATACGGTTTTTGATTTTATCATAGCGGCAGCGCCGTTGGAAGGAGCGTTCCGAAAAAGCCGTGCGAAGATAAAAAGCAATGATAACGAAAGCCGAGGCGTGTCTCGGCGCGAGCGATCGGAAAGTATGATTATCACAATATAAAAGGAAATTTTTTATGTCAAAAAGAGTACGTCAATACATAGGCATTCTGGCGGCGGTAGTCGCTTATTATATCGTCCATGAGGGGGCGCATCTGCTTTATGCCCTGTCTGCCGGGGCGTTCAAAAAGATTAACTTTATCGGGCTCGGTGCGTAGGTGGATGTGTATGCCGAGCGCATAGCGGATACTCAGCCCGCCGAGGCATAAAAAACGCTTCTGCCGCCCAAACGGCAGTGAAAGTCTAAAAATTATTTTGAAAAAATCGCGGATCGGTGTCACATTTCCCGATTTTGTCCGTTATGTATAGTAAGGCGGCATTTTATTCCGATGCGACATACCGCCGAATACCGAAGCAATACTTTCTTTTTCCCTAAAGAAGTTTGCACCCCCGCCGCCATGCCGTATGCACAGCGACGGGGGAATGTTTTATTGACGAAAAAGCCTGACACTAAAAAAGATATCCGGTATGATGCAGGCGCGGTGCATAAACGGTCACATTCGGCTTTACCGACCGCAAAGGTGTATAAAATGGATAAGATGATATTTTTCAAAAACAACAATTTAAAAACCGACTATTGCCGCGGACAGGTGTATTATGATTTTTTAGACTATGCTTTTTCCCGTGCGGACTATTTTATGTTGGTTTACGTTAATTACTACGGTAAAGGGTATACGGCTGCACAAAAGCATTTTAAAAATGCATTAAATGCTTTTAAAGTTAAAAGTCGTACAAACCCAAGTTGGGCAGGTACGCCGAGAACGTATTGCCCTAATTCCACATACAAGATTGTGTTTTATTGCACCAATCCCGCCGCAAAGGAGATCCTTAAAGAAGTGGATCATTTAAGTGCATGGTCTCGTCCGTCATATCCGGAGGATCTGTCATTCTTCATAGGTAATCAGTGCTGGGCATATTCGGTCGGTCACGAGAATATCCAAGGCATAATTCATGCCAACAAGCAGGATATAGAATTTGCCGTAAGTCACGGACTTGCCGATTATTCCGATGCCGAGCCGTATAACAGTTATTATGATCTTTATGATGAGGTGCTGGTCAAAAATAAGTCGGATGAGTTTTGAAATGCGTCGGATGACGTTGCGGGCATAAGCGCAGCGGTTTTCTCAAAAAATATAGGATAAAATCAAAAAAGGTATTGACACGTGACTGTGCGGTAACTATAATATTAGTTACCGCACGGTCACTGCTTTTTTCGGAGGAAATTATGATCGGAGAAACAAAAACGAAAATTTCGGAGGTCGCCCTGCGCCTGTTCTCGCAGAACGGGTACCCCGGCACTTCCATGAGCGATATCGCGGCGCAGCTCGGCATCACCAAGCCGGCGCTCTACAAGCATTACGGGAGCAAGCGCGAGATATTTGACAGCATCCTCAAACGCATGAGCGACATGGATTATGAGCGCGCAGCGGAATACGAAATGCCCGAAGCGGAGCCGGACGGTTTTGCCGAAGCGTATATGAACACGCCGGTCGAAAAGATACGCGCGTACAGCATTGCGCAGTTCCGCCACTGGACGGAGGAGGAGTTCCCGTCGCAGTTTCGCAGGATGCTGACGGTCGAGCAGTACCGCGACGCGGAGATGGCGCGGCTGTATCAGAACTATCTTGCCTCGGGTCCTGTGGAATACATGGCGGCGATCTTTCGCAAAATGACCGTCTCGGATGCCGACGCCATGCAGTTGGCACTTGAATTTTACGGTCCGATGTATCTTTTATACAGCGTTTACGACGGTGCGGAGGACAAGGAGGCGGTGTATGCGCTGCTCGGCAGCCACATCGACCGCTTTATCTCCCGTATGGAGCAGCGCGGGGATGCAGCCAAAAACGCTATCGGAGAGTGAGCGGCGCACATGCCGCAGATGAACAAGGGCGGAAAATTTATTTTCGGCGAATCGGTCATACGCCCCGAAGGGCTCGTGCGGTTTCCGCCGCAGGCGGTGGAGGAATACCGCATTGCCTCGGAGGGCAGTGTATATCTGTTTACCGGAAGCAGGAGCACGGGCGGATTTTGCGTGACGCGGCGCGGGCTGCTTTTGCCGTCAAAGCTCGGGCATATTCTGGCGGAAACGCGGGGGCTTGCGGATCACACGGTTCCCGCGGGCGACTTTATACCGTACAAGGGGCGTGCCTACTGTTGGCTGCCGATCTCCGAGACGGGCGAGATCAGACTTACGGGTGAGATGATGGCGTTTTTGCAGCTTTCACCCGGAATGCCGCTGCTCTCCATCCGCAGCAGCGACATTGCCTTTACCATGGGGCAAAAGGACCGCTCACGGAAAAGGCAAAGCGATTTGCGGGAGGGCTGCCGAGGTTCTGAGCCGGAACGCAGGGGATGCCGTGACGGAGCTGTGCGTTTTTGACCGTTGCGCCGGTGCAGGCAAAAAATTCGTCCGTATTTATACTTGACATTTGCATGGGACAGGTCTATAATATAACTAACGAACATTAGTTAGCGAGGAGACACCATGAAGCAGGAAGATACAAAGCAGAAAATAATCGAAAAAGCGCTTGAGCTGTTTGCGGAGCGCGGGTATGATTCGGTCAGCGTAGGTGAGATAGCCGAGGCTGTCGGGATCAGGGCGCCGTCGCTTTATAACCACTATCCGAGCAAGCAGGCGATATTCGGTGCGATAGTGGATTCCGCAGCGGCGCGATATGAGGCAGACACGGGGAAGATAAACATCCATGTGCAGGATTCCGCGCGGGATGTTCCCGCGTTTACGGAGATAACCGCCGACGTTCTTTTTGAAAAACTGAAGCAGATATTCGAATATTCCCTGCATAACGTGACTATCTGCCGCTTTCGCCGGATGATGACGATCGAGCAGTTCCGCTCTCCGCAGCTTGCGGAGCTTTACACGGCACGTTATGTTGACCGCCTTATCGCATATCATGCGGGTATATTCCGCGCGCTTATCGCGTCGGGCGAGATACGCGCCTACGCGGCGGATGCCGATGCCATTGCCATGATGTATGTCGCGCCGGTCATGACGCTTATCGGCGTGTGCGACAGGCAGCCCGAAAAGGAGGGCGAATGCCTTGAAAAACTCAGAGACCATGTGCGGCTGTTTTTCGGCATGGTCCACGGCGACGGTATGATGGGAGGAAAAAACAAATGAAAAAAACGTTGGTGCAAAAGCTGGGGCTGCTCGGCATAGTCAGCTTTCTTTCGTATGCGTCGGCGGTGGTGTTTGCTCCGCTTGCTTACCCGGGTTATGATCGGATGGCGCAGGCGGTCAGCGACCTCAGCGCCGCAAACGCTCCGTCGTTGGCACTGTGGAATCAGCTCAGCGCGCTCTATAATGTATGCGAGGTCGTGTGCGCAACGGTCGTATGCATCGGCATCCGGGGGCAGAAAACAAAGCTGCTGCGCGCGGGGATCTATCTTTTTGCCGTCATGGAGTGGATCTCGGCAGTCGGCTACCGTATGTTCCCGCTCTCCGACAGCGGTTATGCCGGCGCGTTTCAGGACGTTATGCACATGGTCGTTACGGCTTTGGTGGTGCTGCTGTCTATCGTGTCGCTGACCGTTATCATCATCGCGGGGGCAAAAAGGGAGGGCAGAGATTGCCGGTCATACGGCATCTGCGCCGCCGTTGCGCTCTGCATGATGCTCGTCGGCGCGATGGGGATGAAGATAGTTCCGGCTGCATATTTCGGTGTGGTCGAGCGCTTCAGCGTGTTTGCGGCAACGGGATTCAACGCGGCGCTCGGAATCCACCTCTTTATCTCGAAAACAAATAAAGGAGCATTTCAGGATGAAAAACAGGATATATCCGCGTCCGCATGACAAGCAGACGGTCTACCTGAAGAATGTGGTCACGACCCCGAACATCGAAGTCGGCGACTACACGATCTACAACGATTTTGTGCACGATCCGTGCGATTTTGAAAAGAACAATGTTCTGTATCACTATCCCGTTAACGGCGACAGGCTGATGATAGGCAAATTCTGCTCGATCGCCTGCGGAGCAAAATTTTTGTTCACAAGCGGGAATCATTCGCTTAAGTCGCTGTCTGATTACGCTTTTCCCATCTTCTTTGACGAGTGGGGGCTTGATGCGAAAAATATCCGCGACGCGTGGGACAACAAGGGCGATACGGTGATCGGAAACGACGTGTGGATCGGATATGAGGCGGTCATCATGTCCGGCGTGACGGTCGGCGACGGTGCGATAATAGGCACCCGCGCAGTCGTTACCAAGGATGTGCCGCCGTATACCATAGTCGGCGGTGTTCCCGCCAAGCCCATCCGCCGACGCTTTGACGACGCAACGGTCGATAAGCTGGAGACGCTGCGCTGGTGGGATTGGGATCATGAAAAAATAAAGCGCAATATCCCCGCCATTCAGTCGGGAGATATTGCTGAACTGGAGCGTGCGGAATAAATGCATAAACAAAAGGATCGTAAAATATCGGCGGCGGTCATCGCGCTGGGCATCGTTGCGGTGATCGCGGTCACGGCAGCGGCGACCGCGGTGACATACGCCCGTTTCGGCGGTTTCGGAACGGGAGAATGTGCCGACACAGAGGAATTTTCAAAATATGCAGTTGCTGTTTCCGATATCACCGTTCCCGACGGTGCGCAGATCATTGCACTGGGCGAGGCAACGCACGGGAACCGTGAATTTCAACAATTGCGGCTCGATGTGTTCAGAGTGTTGTCCGAAAAATACGGCGTCCGCGCTTTTGCGCTGGAGGGTGACTTCGGCGGGTGCGAGGCAATCGATCGCTATATCCACGGCGGCGACGGCACGGCTGCGGAGGCTCTCTCCGCCACCGGCTTTGCCATCTACCGCACCGACGAAATGGAAAGTCTGGCGGAATGGATGCGCAGCTACAATGCCTCCGCCGCGGAGGGGGAAGACATCCGCTTTTACGGCTTCGACATGGAACAGCACGCATACAGTTATCGGTATTTGCTCGAAGAACTGAAAAAAGCGGATATCGACACATCCGGGTTCGAAAAAATATGGGACGGTGAAAAGAATGCCTATTCGGACCTGTATACATCCGCGGAGCGCGCGGAGACGATCCGTGCGATAATGGAAAAGCTGCCGGCAAACGAGTCGAAGGCGAGACATTATGCCGACGTGCTGCTCCAGAATATAGAGCTCGGCAAATATATAAACGATGTGGGTGAACTGAACGAGCAGCGTGACCGCATGATGGCGGAAAACACACTGTGGATCGCGGAGCTGGAACAGGCGCGCGGGAACAGCCGTATCATGATCTCGGGGCACAACAACCACATCATGCAGTGCCCGAACTCCGGTACTCCGGTGCTCGGCAGTCTGCTTGCCGAAAGGCTCGGCAGCGGATATTTTGCCATCGGGACGGATTTTTATAAGTCGGTCTGCAACCTGCCGAAGCCGTATACCGGAGAGCGCATCGCGCACACGTTTTACTCCCGCGACCCGCTTGCAAAGGCGTCGAAAAAATGCGGCTTTGATGTCAGCTTTCTTGATCTTTCGATCGTGCCCGAGGATTCGCCGCTTGCGGAGCATATAGCAAATAACATTCCGATGGGCTCTGTGGGAGAAGCGTACAGCTTTCTCATGAACATCATTCCGCGCAGCTATCGCGTTATGCGCACACCGCAAAATGCGTATGACGCCGTGATCTTTGTTGCCGATGCAACGCCGATCACGATCGAGCCGATAAGCGCTGGAGGGCGGTTTGATCAAACCGAAACTTTGCGATGATGCAGACTGTTTTGATAATCGATGATGACGAGGCTATCGGAAATCTGGAGCAGGAAGTTTTAGAGCGCGCGGGCTACGCCGTGCTGCGTGCCTATTCCGGCACGGAGGCGCGGCTTTTGCTGAAAAACGAGCGCCCGGACCTTATTCTGCTCGATCTTATGCTGCCGGGGCTTTCGGGCGAAGAGCTTTTGCCGCAGCTGCACGGCATTCCCGTAATTGTCGTCAGTGCGAAGGCGGCGGTGTGCGATAAGGTCGGGCTGCTGCTCGGCGGCGCGGCGGATTACATTACAAAGCCGTTTGATACGGACGAGCTGACGGCGCGCGTTGCCGTGAGGCTGCGCGAATATTCCGCGCCGCTCGCGGCTGTTTATGTGCACGGCAGCCTGAGACTCGACACCGCGTCGCATACATTGACCGCTGCGGGAAAGCCCGTTTCGCTCACGCGGACGGAATATGCCATTTGAAGCTGCTCATGCAGAACTGGGGGCAGGTGTTGGCAAAATCGGTCTTGCTCGACCGCATCGGCGAGGACACGCCCGACTGCACCGAAAGTTCGCTGAAAACGCACGTCAGCAATCTGCGCGGAAAGCTGCGTGAGGCGACGGGGCGGGACTGCATCGAAGCGGTATGGGGAATAGGCTTTCGACTGAATTCGGGATCTTGACGATTTCTTGACCGCTTTCTTGACCCTTTTGCCGTATCATAGCGGTATCAGGCAAAGGAGGTACTTATTTTATGGAATATGTGCTTGAAACGAATGCGATAACAAAGCGTTATCGCGGTTTTACTGCGCTGTCGGGTCTTACCATGCGCATACCGAAAGGTTCGATCTACGGTTTTGTCGGGCGCAACGGCGCGGGAAAGACCACACTCATCCGCGTGATATGCGGTCTGCAGGAGCCGACGGATGGCAGTTACACTCTCTGGAGCGTAAAAAATACCGATGCGGCAATATTGCGCTGCCGCCGCAGGATGGGAGCCGTGGTCGAGACCCCGGCGATATACCCCGAAATGACGGCGCGGGATAATATCCGTCAGCAATACCGTGTGCTGGGGCTTCCGTCAGACGACGGGATCGACGCGCTTTTGCACCTTGTCGGTCTCGGCGACACCGGCAGAAAGAAAGCCGGGGATTTTTCGCTCGGCATGCGTCAGCGGCTCGGTATTGCCGTGGCTTTGGCTGGAGATCCCGATTTTCTGGTGCTCGACGAGCCGGTCAACGGTCTTGACCCGCAGGGCATCATCGAAATGCGTGAGCTGATATTGAAGCTCAACCGTGAGCATGGCATCACCGTGCTGATCTCAAGTCACATTCTCGATGAGCTCTCGCGCCTTGCAACGCATTACGGCTTTATCGACGGCGGCAGGATGGTAAAGGAAATGAGCGCCGCGGAACTTGAGGCGCGCTGCCGCAAGTGTATGCGCATCGAAGTGAGCGACACAAGTGTGCTTGCGCGCGTGCTTGACGGAATGGGCGCCGATTACAGTATTTCCGACGACACACGGGCGGATATTTACGCCGAGCTCCCGGTCACGGCGCTCGTGTCGGCGCTTGCCGCGGAAAACTGCACCGTAAACAGCATAAAGGAGCAGGACGAAAGCCTTGAGAGCTTTTATATGAATCTTGTGGGAGGTGAGCGCAATGCGTAAGTTGCTGAGAGCAATCTTCTCGCGCCTGCTGCGGGACAGAGCGTTCCGCCTTATCGCGGTGCTTATGATGCTTCTCGGGGCATCGATGGCGGTGATAAATGCCGTGCGCATCAGCCGTGAGGGCACCGTGTGGATCATGGATTTCAGCCTTTTCACCTATGTTACGATAGTGCCGGTGCTGACGTCGCTTCTGACGGCGCTGTTCATCGGCAGCGATTATTCCGGCGGCACGCTGCGCAACAAGCTGATAGCGGGGCACCGCCGAGGCAATATATATCTTGCCGATCTTATTGCCTGCTGCTGTGCCGGCACCGTATTTTGCATTGTTTTTGCTTTCGCGCAGGGCGTTATCGGGCTTCTGCTCGGAGGTAAGATACAGTCGGCACCGACGAAGCTGCTGCTTTACGGCGCGCTGAGCATTGCACTGACGTTCGCTTTCACCGCGCTCTTTACGCTCATTGCAATGCTGTGCGGCAGCCGGGCACACTCGGTGGCAGGGTGCCTTCTTCTGGCATTCGTGCTGATATTCCTCGGCGTCTACATCACATCGGCACTCAACGAGCCTGAATATCTGGCGGGCTATTCGTTCACAGAGGGCGGTGTGACCGTCGAAGAGCCGGAAACGAAAAATCCAAATTATATCGGCGGCACAAAGCGGAAGGTGTATGAGTTCATGCGGGACTTTACGCCCGGCGGGCAGGTTTTGGAGATCGGCGATATGGACGCCGAAAAGCCCGCAATGCTCGCCCTGTATGACGCGATCATACTCATAGTCGCGACAGGCATTGGCATGGCGCTCTTCCGGCGCAAGGATCTGAAATAAGGAATAAGAAGAAGGAATATGGAGCTTGGGGTCGTGTTCGTCATCGGCGTGCTTGCGCTGACAGCTGCGGGGCTGTTTGTATATATCATATCACTCCGCGCGTCGCTGAAAGAGGCGGCGCGGGAGCTTGACGAGAGGCTGAAAACAGACACGAACACGCTCATCTCGGTCTCCGCCGGCGACAGAGCGGTGCGTGCCCTTGCGGCACGGATGAACAGCCAGCTTCGTGCCCTTCGCGAGGAACGTCTGAGGCTGCGGTACGGCGACGCGGGCTTAAGAACGCCGTCACGAATATTTCTCACGACCTTCGCACGCCGCTGACCGCGATCTGCGGATATCTCGATCTGCTTGAGCGCGAGCCGCTGTCCGAAAGGTCGCGGCGCTATCTTGCCGTGATACGCGAACGCACCGACGCCATGCGCGGGCTCGCAGAGGAGCTGTTCCGTTATTCGGTGATCGCGGGGACGACGGAAAAGCTGAACCCGGAGCCGGTCTGCGTGAATGATATTCTGGAGCAGAGCCTTGCGGGGGCATATGGGATGCTCTCGGGACGCGGCATCGTGCCCGACATTGAGATGTCGGAGCGGTCGGTAGCGCGGACACTTGACTCCGGCGCACTGCGCCGTATATTCGACAACATACTTTCAAACGCCGCAAAGTATTCGGACGGGGATCTGACCGTCCGAATGTCGTCCGACGGCACGGCATGGTTCGAAAACAGTGCAAATGATCTGGATGCCGTCCGGACCGCGCATCTTTTTGACCGCTTTTTCACGGTGAATACCGCAATGGGCGGAACGGGGCTGGGGCTTTCCGTTGCCAGATCGCTCACCGAAAAGATGGGCGGCGGCATTACGGCGGAATACCGCCGCGGCAGGCTGCGCGTCGGTGTTATGTTTCCGGAGCGTAAAGAGCAGAGCAAAGGAGATAAAAATGAATGAGCTGCGGGCGAGAGTGATCTCGCAGGAAAAAGGGATTTATAAGATCAGCAACGGCACGGAGGTAAAGACGGCAGCGGTGTCCGGCAAATACCGGCATGAGACGCAAACGGTCTCCGACTACCCGGCAGTCGGTGATTATGTCATTGCCGAGTGGCAGCCGGGGGACGGCAACGCTGTGATCACCGGGCTGTTCCCGCGCAAGAGCTGCTTTATCCGCAAGGCGGCGGGAACGGGAAATTGCGAGCAGGTCGTTGCCGCCAATATCGATACCGTGTTTATCTGTATGTCCCTCAACAACAATTTCAATATAAGGCGGCTGGAGCGGTATCTTTCCGTCACCTATGACAGCGGCGCCGAGCCGGTGGTGGTCCTGACAAAGTCGGATCTCTGCCCCGACGCGGAGAGCAGGATATGCGAGGTGCGGAATGCCGCGCCGGGGGTGGATGTGCTGGCAGTGTCGTCGCTTGACGGGAATTACGGAGCCGTGACCGACTATATCATGCCGGGCAGGACCGTGGCATTTATCGGTTCATCCGGCGTCGGAAAGTCAACACTGATAAACAGGCTCACAAATAGCGACAGGCTTGCCACACGGGAGATCGGTAATGACGACAAGGGACGGCACACGACCACGCACCGCGAGCTGATCGCGCTGCCGAACGGGGCTTTTGTAATAGATACGCCCGGTATGCGCGAGCTCGGCATGTGGGACAGCGGCGACGGCATAGATGCGGTGTTTGCGGACATTGAAGAGCTGTCCCGCGCGTGCAGATATTCGGACTGTACTCACACCTCGGAGCCCGGCTGCGCCGTGCTGAAGGCACTGGCGGACGGGACCCTCGATGCGGCACGTCTTGAATCGTATCGTAAGCTTAAGACCGAAAACGAATATACGGCTGACAACAGCCGGTATCTTGAGGTCAAACGCGCAAAATTCAAAGAGATCGCAAAGATCAATAAAACGAACAGAAAAAACAAACGGTGATAAATAACACGACGAAGCGATCAATACGGAAAGCTCCCGTGCCGTCGCGCATTTGCGCGGCGGCGCTTTTTTATTTTCCGCGCTTCAAAAGACGGCATATACAAACAAAAAAATACATCAGCAGAGCTTGTTCACACTTTTGTTACAACTAAAATTTGGCAAAAACTATTGCAATTTGGTGAATAATATGGTAAAATATGTATGTCAACGATACATGTATATAGCGACAAAAAGCGGGATTGGCATTGCGCAGTGCATATTCCGCAAAAAACACACGGTGCCGATGAGGGATAAACATCGGGCGGCTGCCCGTGATGATGTCCCGAATTTTGTGCCGTGGCATTACTTAAAATTCAAATGTAAAGGTCAAAGGAGAAAAACCGTGAAAAAGTTCATTATTATTTTCATTGCGGCGCTCATGCTCATTGCTGCGCTGCCCGCAAGTGCCGACGACGTTGACCAGGAAAAATGCGAGCATGCATGGCACACTGGTTTACTGGGCGGATTTTATGAATCTGTCAGCAATACAAGACACCAATATTACAGGCTGTACCAGGAATACTGCGGCAGATGCGGCAAGGTGGTAAGATACCGTGAGTACGAATTCCCGCCCATAGGCGCGATGATCTATGGGGAGCACGCCCTTGAGCAGTATATAAGCGCAACGTGTGACGGGTATACTCAAACGATCGTCTGCCGCTGCAAAATGTGCCACAGCAATTACACGATAACGCAGGAGTGCGTGAGAAAGCATCCCGGAAAGCCCTGCTCCTTCCTTCCCATATAATAAATACACGCGAAAAAGCCTCGGGCGGCAGCCCGGGGCTTACTCCTTCAGTCGCCTGCGGCGACAGCTCCCTCCGGCGGGAGCCTTGGCAAGATTTCGAGCTTCAAATCTACTACATGGCTACAGCCCGTAGGGGAGGGGCTCTGCTCCTCCCGACGTTGAAGTCTGCGCAAATTTCAATCGCGGGAGGGGTAAAACCCTCCCCTACTTTACCAAATTATATTTTCAAGAGCGGCGTCCTTGGGCTTTGCACGGGCTCATTTCGTTGCGATGTCTTCGGATAAATTTAGCTTTTTAATATTTTACGAAGAAAAAATGTCGACAAGAGGTTGCACTCTTCGGAAAAAAATGATAAAATAATATTGCAAAATGTATTAATGACAACAACGATGATGTAATAGCTGTTATTATGCAGGAAATGCGATTTTAATACCCGGAGGCGAAAAATGAATACATTCACAAAGCTGTTTCTCCGCAAGCCGGTGTTTACCGTTGTGCTCACGCTTTTGTTGACGTTTGCCGTGGGATTTTCCTGCATCGGCTTTGCGGCGTGCGTGACGGCGCGCGAACAGTACACAAGGATCGACATTAACTACATCACCATAGCGCTGCCGACGGTCATGAAGTGGAGAGGCGGTTCACTTTCAATAGACAAGGACGGGAATTATCATTACGGAGACGGCACGTTCAGATACAGCCTTGAAAATGTCGAAGCGGCGGCAAAGAACGCGCCGCAGTTCAAAAGGACAGATAATTCAGGCTTTCTCGGCGGTGTGCTTACAGACATGCACGGTCTCCCGGGCACCATGTTCAGAAAGGACGATGACGATTATTTTTACGATAAATACAGTTGCTCATTCGGCGTTCTGGCGCTTGAGTGCATAGGCGTTACAGATGCAAGTGAAAAGCCCGAGGGAGGGACATCGACGGGAAGAATGAGCTACATCGCGGATTTCGTTGTGCTAGGTGCTCCTTCTCTCATGGAGCATTATGGAGATATCACCGGCAGGTATATGCGTATAAACGAGTCGCATGGGATCTATAACGACGATCTCACTGTTCCTTTTGAGGTGGGAAAACGGTATATCGTGCGCGGTTTTTTAAGACAAATATCGTACGATGATCTCACGAAAAGAAGATATGACGAGGATCTTGAAAAAGGGCACGTCCGCACACTTGAGCTTGACGGAAAGTTTCAAAACGCAAAGCGTCCCGATCTTGCATCCGATACGTCTTTTCTGAAGCTGAATGACCTCATGACTTACAGGGTCATCCGTGACGGCGCGCTCCCTTTTTTCGCGGAGTATGACGGGGATTGGCGGGATTTTTTGAATTCGGATGCCGGAGCCGTTTGGCGCGAGACGATAATACCGTGGACGAAGCTGAATCAGAATTCCGTGTCTGTGGTGCTGACCGATAATATCAATGCGACCTTTAATTTCAACGTTGGAAAAGCGCTTGTTATGGAGGGCAGAGCGTTCAGTGATGAAGAATATGCGAACGGAGATGATGTATGCCTTGCCAGCGCGGCGTTTGCCGAAATGAACGGCATTAACGTCGGCGACACAGTGGAGATAGATTGCTATGACTGCGGGATAGAGAAACTGCCTACTATCGGCAGGATACCTCAGCGCAGGCTCACAATCATGCCGTCCGAGAATATAGGTATGCGGAAGGAGTATACGGTCATAGGGATCTATACGGCGCCGGAATTTGAAGAAGGGCTGTATAATTTCACCGCAGATACGATATTCGCGCCTAAGAAGTCGGTACCGGACGCCGAAAAATACGAAAACCCCGAGGTGTCGTATCTCAATGCTACCGTTATAAAGAACGGACAGGTCGAAGAATTTGAAAAGTATATGGCAGAGCATGGCATGGGCGGGTACTACCGATATTTCGACATGGGCTTTGAAAGCGCCGCGCCGACGCTCGAGGCGCTCGTTGCTAACGCAACGCGGGTGATCGCGATAGCGATGTCGCTGCTCGTGC
>CAJLZE010000025.1 GCA_905210995.1 uncultured Anaerotruncus sp. | reverse complement strand
AGCCGCGTTTGTGGCTGCCGCCTCGTAATTTTTATTCCTGCTTGTTCTGACGCAGAAGATTTTTGCTTATGCGAACGATCTGCGACCAGAATATCGTTGCAAGCTGAAGCGGGATGCCCACGAGGAATATGAGCCAAAAATTCCACCTTGCGACCGTTATGACCGTTATATATATGGCGGCAAGTATCGTCCAGACAAGAAGCGAAATAAACACGAAATTGCGCCGGTACTTACCCCATATCGCATTGAAAACGAGCAGAACTATCATCGACACCGGCACCGCCCAGATATATGCGAGCCACTTGTGTGATATCCCGAGCCCGCCGAGAACGACGAATACCGCCGTTGCGATAAACCAGACGCACACGACAGCCAGCAGCGTTATAAGCAGGTGATTGTGCCGCCGCGCGTGCTGCACCGCCTTGTCCGGCGCGGGCGCATTGTTGCCGTGATCGGTTATGAGCCAATCGACGGTAACGCCGAAGCGGTCGGCAATCCTTTTCAGGACCGTTATATCGGGCACGGATTCGGCACGCTCCCACTTTGAGACCGCCTTATCCGTATAATTCAGGCTCTCGGCAAGCTGAGCCTGAGTTATCCCGGCAGATGTGCGCAGCTTCGAGAGATTATCGGCAATATTTTGTTTTATCTCTTTCATTCTATGACATTTTCCTTGATATAATAGCGTTTTCGGGGGCACTCTACTGTCGGTAGAGTGCTTTTCTCCCCCGGGTAGAATGGGTGGAAACAGCCCGTTCAGCCGTATCGCCCGCGTGTGTGTTGTCAAAAATCAACTCTACATATATAATGATAACACATTCGAAGGCAAAATACAAGGCATTTGGCGCGTCGGTTTGTAAATTTTTCAGCCGACCGCGATACGGCCCTTTTACATATAAAGCTGAGGGAGGAATTCAGATATGAACAACAACCGCATAATGATTTTCGGAGACTCCGTGCTCAAGGGCGTCATGTACCTTGAGGACGGCATCCGCGGAAAATATAAGCTTTACGGAGGCGCGCTCGAATCGCGCATGGCGGAACGCGGCATAGAGCTGACACGCTGCTGCCACATGGGCGCGACAATCGATGTCGGTCTTGACCGCATGAAAAAAATGCTCGCAAAGGGCACATCGTTTGAAAACACGACGGTTCTGCTTGAGTTCGGCGGCAACGACTGCGCATACAACTGGCGCGAAGTGTCGGAGCATCCGGAAGAAGCGCACAAACCCAAGATAGAAACAGGACGCTTCTGTGAGCTGTACCGCGAAGCTATCGCGCTCGCAAGATCTGCGGGTGGCGATGTGATGCTCTCATCGCTCGTTCCGATCGACGCGACAAAATATATGAACTTCATCAGCCGCGGGCTGTCGTATGACAACATCCTTTCGTGGCTCGGCGATGTGAATATGCTTTATCGCTGGCACGAGGGCTACAACCGCGCGGTCGAACAGCTTGCCGATGACTGTTCCCTTCCGCTTTTCGACCTACGCGAGGAATTTCTTTACACGCACGCGTTTAAATCTCTCATATGCGACGACGGCATCCATCCGACCGCAGAGGGGCACCGCATGATCGAGGATATCCTTGTGAATTCCCTTTCACGCGTCGGAGCTGCGTGAAATTAAAAATAAAGCCAAAGAGCCGCGGCAGGTCGCCGCGGCTCTTTCTTTTTTATTATCGGTCACCCGAGCTGTCTGCACCATCCACGGCACTGCCCGCGGGAAACAGCCTGTCGAGCGACTGCGGCTTCACGCGCAGAAGCAGGACCGTCATGTAGACCGCCGCCGCAACGCCAAGCACGGCAGTCACCGCAACCGTTGCCGCATCCCACACGATCCCGTCTCCGAGCGTGGGGATAAGATATCCGCCGAAGTCAAAAAGCGCGTGAAGGATCACAGGTATCCATATCGATCCCGTCACTATCAGCACGATCGAGCACATACCGCCGATAAGGAATGAATACCCTACCTGAAGAAGCGTCGGACCGATCCCCGCGCCCGCCAATAAATTAAAAAGATGCACGGCGCCGAATGCCGCCGACGATGCAACGGTCACCCAAAATATCTTCTTTACCGAATCCCGCCGCGTTGAGAGCAGGAGCATATAAAACACGCCGCGGAACGCGAATTCTTCAAAGACACCGATGAGAAGGCACGAGAGCGCAAAAAGAGACACCTCCCACGCGGGTGCCGTGACGTATGCCGCCCCGCGCGCAAGCCCGATGATCGGGAAATTGTTTATCACGACCGCGAATGCGGGAATGACCGCCGCAAACACCCGCAGGCTCACGGGCAGCCCCCATATCCTCCAACCGAGCCTTGCGGTCAGCGCTATGAAAAGTCCTCCGCCGAGCGCACGCGTTATCACGCCGAGCAAAAGACTGTTGACGGTCTCATCCGCGGCAAGCTGCGGCGGAAAGAACTCGAGCCATACAAGAGCCGCCACAACAACGCAGAACACCGCACCGAGCGGATCAGGGCGGCGCTTTTTTTCACTCTGCCCCATTCTCTTTTTCCGCCTTTCCGGAATGCCTGTCCGCAGCCGCTGCCGCCGCCAGCGCCGCGGCGCCGACGATCACCATCACAACAGCGGTAAGCTGCGACGGCGTGAGAAATCCGACCGGGCTCTCACCGCGGTCGTCGGTACGGAAATACTCGATAAAAAAGCGCCACACGCCGTACACGGTGAGATACACCGGCAGGCATTTGTCCTGCTTTTTTACGAGCCGCAGGCACAGGTACGCAAACAGAGCGGCAAGAAATATCGCCTCATAGAGCTGAACGGGAACTACGCGCGCATCAAGATATGCGTTGTAGACAGACAGCGGAGAGTCTGTCACCCTGCCGTAGCAGCATCCCGCAAACAGGCAGCCGATGCGCCCGAGACAATGCGCAATGCACACCGATGCCGCGCATATCGACAGCACCTCTCCCGCGCGCCGTTTGTGTTCGCCGTTGCGGAACGCAAAATGACCTATCCCGAAATAAAATGCAAAAAACACAGCGGCTCCGCCGATAAATCCGCCGTAAAACGTTGCGCCCGTATTTTTTGTTATCTCGAATCTGCCGCTTTCGGCAGCATTGTAAAATGCCTGAAAAAGCACGGCGGAGCCGTATCCCGCAACTATCGACAGCACACCGTCGGCAAGCACAAAGTTATTGAGCTTTGCGGAAAAGCATCGCCGATCGGAAAAAATTCTGAACGTGAGCATTGCCGCGACTATACCGGCGCAGAGCATTATACCGTAAAGGTCGATCCCCGGCAAAATATCGTATGGGTACATCGGTTCCTCCGTATTGTTTACGGGGTTGCCGCACCAAACGGCAGCCCCGGTGATGTCTTTTTCCGAATTATCGGATATCAGCCGATATTATTCGGATGTTATTTTCTTTTTCCGCAGACAATGGCAGAGCCGACGATCGCCGAAATAACGGCAAGCGCCGCACCGGCGCCGATATAGCTGCCGCAGCCGCTCTTTGAGCCGGATGCAGCCGTCGAATCGGCAGAGCCCGAAGCCGTGGCTGCGGTCGTTCCCGACGCAGCGGTCGTTCCGACGGGAGCCGCAGTAGTCTTTTCCGGTGCCGCCGTGGTCTTCTCCGGGGCTGCGGTCGTCTTCTCGGGGGCTTTTGTAGTCACCTCGGCAGTGGTCGCCGCAGGCTCGCGTGAAACTGGAGCATCGGGGCGTGAACCGTCCTTGTCAAGCATAACGAACTCCCCCGTCTTGCCGTGAGTGTCGTCAAGGTTGGTGGAATAGATTATGGCATCACGGTTCTGATTATCGTTAACGTCGTCGTTGCACTGTATCCCGAAGCCGATATGCGCACCGGGAGTGCAGACAAGATGAACGATGCTGTCGGGGACCTTGATGGAGAACTCAACATTGTAGCCCTTGTCGGACTTGACAACGGCGCACTTCGAAAGCCCCGAGAGTTCATCCTCGACGGAAAGCCCGCCGTTTTGCGGAAGAAGCTCATACAAGGCGGAAACGGTGGCGCCGACAGGATTTGAAATGCGGAATCTGGCAAGCCCGGGATCGCCGATGTCGGAATAAACATTAGATCCCTTGTCGGCAAACCTTGCCCAGTCGGTCAGTATAAAATTGAGCTCAAGGCAATCGGTCTTGTAATCCTTGAAGGCATATGTAACGGGCGAGTAATCGGTCACTTCGACAAAGCCGTAAAGTGTCGATTCGTCCCACATGAGCCAGCATTCAAAGCCGGTCTCCTTACCCGCGGGATATGCATAGTCCTTGTTTTCGTAGGTGCAATTGTGAACATAGCTGCGCACGCTCGGATCGGCAAAATACGAGTCGTCCTTAACGCCGTCAACATTTGCCTTGCCGTAGTAAATGTCAAAGATCGCACCCTTGTCGGGCGGATTGTTCGCAGCAGAGGCACCGACCGCAAAGGCAGCAACGAGCGACAGCGTCAGCATCGCGCAGATAAAAAGTGAAACGGTTTTCTTCATAGTAGCTGTATCCTTTCTGATTTGTTGACTATATTATATGAGACGGTTCTTATTATGTCAATAAGCAAGCGAGCATTTTGTAAAGTCGGTTTGGCAACATCGAATGGCACCCACAGCTTACAAAAGGCATTTATCGGGAAAGAGTAAATTTCACTATACACTCCACATGTCCCGTGCGGGGAAAGAGATCGACCGGGTGGGCATCGCCGACGGTATATCCGAGGCGTGTCAGCTCCGCCGCGTCTCGCGCGAGCGTGGCGGGATTGCATGATATATAAATTATCCTTTTTATCCCAGCGCGATCAAGAGAGGCAAGAAGCTCCGTGCCGCATCCCTTGCGAGGCGGGTCAAGCACGACGACGTCCGGATGAAAGCCGCCGGAAAAGAGCAGCTCGTCGGCTCCCGCTGCCGAATCCGCGCATATGAACCGCGCGTTTCCAATCCCGTTGCGCGCTGCGTTGCGGCGCGCGCATTCCACCGCCTCGGGCACTATCTCGACGCCGCATATCTCGTCGCAATGCCGCGACATGGAAAGTCCTATCGTTCCGATGCCGCAGTACAGGTCGAGAAGGCGCACGTCCCCTCCCTCGAGCAGTCCCGCAGCGGTACGGCAGAGCAGCTCCGCGGCGTCATGATTCACCTGATAGAACGCCGCGGGAGATATCTCCATCTCCATGCCGCAAAAAACATCTGTGAGCGTCGGCTTGCCGCGCACCGTGCGGTACTCGCTGCCCGTTATCACATTTGTATTCCCGCGGTTTATATTGACGAGAACGCCGCCGATAGACGGAAATTCCTCACACAGATCGGCAGCTATCTTCTCTGAGCCCGGCAGCTCGGTCCCGTTTATGACCACCGTCACCTGGACCTCTCCGCTTCCTTCCCCGCGCCGCAGGTATAGATGACGCAGCAGCCCGCGCCCGCTTTCCTCATCGTACACGGTAAGCACGTCGCGGTCCGCACGGCGGCAGACCCACAGCGCGATATCACGGAATATCTCCGGGTGCAGCGAGCAGTCCTCATATCCCGCCACGCGGTGCGTTCCCGACGCATAAAATCCCGCGCGGACACCGTTTTTCGTCATTACAAAACGGTACTGCGCCTTGTTGCGGCAGCCGCGCGTTTTCGGGGTGCCGTCCGGATCGCGGACATACAGCACCGGCAGCACATTTACGCTGTCAAGCCCCGCTTTGCGGAACTCAGCCTCGACCGAGGCTCTTTTCAGCTCCAGCTCGCTCTCGTATTTCAGAAACCTGTAAGCGCACCCTCCGCAGCTTGCCGGAGCCGTGCAGAAAGGCTCCGTCTCACGTTCGGCAGAGGGCACGAGCACCTCCTCAAGGCGCGAGACACAATAGCTTTTTGTGACCTTGATGATCTTTGCGCGCACACGGTCTCCCGTCACGGCACCGGGAACGAACACGACCATTCCCGCGTCCGGCTTTCCGGCAGGCACTCTTGCCACACCGTAGCCGAGGTTCGACACAGCGCCGATCTCAAGCTCAACTATATCGTTTTTAAGCATCAGACGTAATATTCTTCGCCCGTGTCAAGGCAGAGACAACCGAGTCTGCCGCCGCGTGCCGCGCCGCAATCAAGCTCGATAATGCCCTGACCGTACACGATCCTCGAGGTACCGTCAAACGAAGCTCCTGCCGGTCTTCCGCCGCATATCATCACCATACCGGGATACGAAAGAGCGGTGTCCTCGCCGTCGGTATAAAACGCCGCTGCGGGATAATCGTCAAGGTCGCGTCCTTCGCGATATCCGTTTACGCCGGAATGTACGAGCAGGTAGTCGCGCTCACCGACGTGTACCGTGTCATAAGGAGCCATGTCTGAAAGATAGTCGAGAACCCCTTCCTTCATGTCCTCGTCGAGCGCACGAAAGCCGTCAAGCGCCACGCGGCCGCCGTCAGACGCCCACGTGTTCATTTCGGTGATGAATTCGGGCGTCGGGTTCTCGCTGTTTTTGACCATGCGGTCAAAGCCCGAAAGCATTCTGCAGGTCACGGCATCGCGGTCACCGCATACCGGCCAGATATTTTCGCGGCATGCGAGGTCGCCGAGCAGCTCCATCGGTTCATCGCCGGTGTCGGACAGATCGCCGAGCAAAAATAACACATCGTTCTTACCGAACGATATCTTCTCAAGCATTCTGAGAAATTCGGAATAGCAGCCATTAAGGCAGGACATAACGTAAGTCATATAAAAGACAGCCTTTCAGATATAATTATCCGACCGCTCATAGCACTTCTGCAGGGCAGCCGGGGTCGGATATGATGATCTCCGCCGCAGGCAGGATCGCACCGACGAGCCGTCCGAGTACCTCGGGAGCATGACGTTCGGTGTAATAATGACCGGCGCCTATGCAGCAGATGCCGACGGACAGCGCATAGTCAAGCGTGTGATATTTGAACTCGCCGCCGATGATCGCATCGACACCGAGCTCCGCCGCACGCGGCACAAAGTCGGAGCACGAGCCGGTCACGACAGCAGCGCGGCGTATTTTCTTTTCGGGACAGGTGAGCACGACGCGCGGAGCACCGAGCACCTCTTTAACAACGAGCGCCAGCGACCTGCCGTCGGAAGTCTCACGCAGCGTTCCGATACGCCCGAGTCCTTCGGCTTCGGGTGTACCGAACGGAACGAGCCCCGGCATATCGAACACACCGAGCATGCCGGCAAGCGTATCGTTCATCCCGCCGCGTGCGGCATCAAGCCGCGCGTGCAGCGATATTGCGGCGATCCCATGCGAAACGAGCAGCTCGCGCGCGATATACTGCGGACTTCCCGCCTCCGGCTCGCCGCCGTAAAGCATCGGATGGTGCGTAAGAAGAAGATCCGCCCCGGCGTTCACCGCAGCGGCAGCCGTGCGCGTGTCAGCGTCAAGCGCAAGAACGATGCGGCGCACCTCGCGTCCCGGCTCGGGTATGAACGCCGCGCCGTCAAAATCCTCGCATCCGTCAAGCGGAGGCACGGCGCACTCAAGCGCCGCGCAAAGATCGTCAAGTCTCATAATATGAATAAGCTCCTCCCGCAAGCAAGCGCCGCGCCGCCTCTTCATCCGCGTCGGCAGCCGCCGTGTCTCCGCCGCGGCGTTTTCCGTCGGCGCTCACGCGCAGCTCGCGCGCAAGGCGCGCGGTATATTCCCCGAGCAGTTCTCCGCCGCGCGAAAGATTTATCGCTCCGACGGCAAGCGCCGCCTTGGCAGCGGAACGGCGAACGCCGTCCCAATGCGCGCAGATGATCTGATATATCCTGCCGCCGTCGCCGAGCACGAGGCGCTCGTCCTCAATAAGAAAGCCGCTGTCAAGCAGAAAGCGGCGAAGCGCCGCCTGACGTGTCATCGGTTGAAGTATCAGGCGGATATTTTCATTTTTGATATAATCCGAGTTGCCGAGTATGCGCGCTATAAGCTCGCCGCCCATGCCGAGAATAAAAATGTCCTCGGGGCAGAAAGCCTCAACGCCGTCAAGACCGTCGGCAAGCCGCAGGGTTATCTTGTCAGAAAGCCCCGCAGCGGCGACATTTGCCGCGGCACGTTCGAGCGGACCGCGGTTTATGTCTGTCGCAACGGCGCCCGCCGACACGCCCGCCTCCGCAAGATATACGGGGAGGTAGGCGTGATCGGTCCCGACGTCGGCAATAAATTTTCCCTGCCGCGCGTATCCGGCAGCGGCAAGCAGCCGTGCGCCGGGTGATTTCGGCGTCATACCGCGTCAGTTCTTTCCGGCAGCTTTTGCGGCAAGAAATTCGTTGATCTTTGCCACAAGCTCGTCGGCATCGGTACCGTGAACGGCGCAGGCTTCCTCAATGGTCTCACCGCGTGATGCGGGGCAGCCGAGGCAGTGCATGCCGATGGCAAAGAAAAACTCTGCGGTATCTACATTGTAGTCAAGAACATCTCCGATAACGGATTGCTTCGTTACAGTCATCTTAAATAATTCCTTTCAATAGATATAACTGAATTTGCAGTCTTATTATACCCAATAACAGGCGGAAAGTCAATAGGGCACGAAAAGTTTGCTTCATCAAAGGAGATCGTTGCCCTTCGGCGCGGCAGTCCCGCCTTATTTGCCCTTTTTCGCAGCCGCGACTGCCGCATTTCTTCACCCGCATTATACGCAATAATTTCCGCATGTCGGCACGTGAAGTAAATAAGGGGCTCAAATGCTAAAATGCATGCGGACAAATCACAGAAATTTTTCATTTATCTATTGCAAAGGCACGGCATTTTATGGTATACTATAATGAATGAAAACGTCTAATCAAATATCGGAGTATTGATCGATCATGATAGTTGCACTTGAAGAAGCAAAATACAAACTCGTTTCTATGCGGCCCGTGCTCAAGGAGCTCGGCTCGGCGCTTCGCGTCGACGAGCTGCGCAAAAAGGCAGAGGAGCTTGAAAAGGAGACCCTTGAACCCGATTTTTGGGGAAATCAGGAGCGCTCATCAAAGGTCCTCCAGACAATAAAGCAGTCCAAAGACACTGTAGCCGAGTATGAAGCGCTCTGCGCCAAGCTCGAGGATGCGATAACCCTTGCCGAAATGGCTATCGAAGAAAACGACGAGGGGTCTGTCCCCGAGGTACAGGCCGAGCTCGAAGAAATAATGAAGCAGGAGGAGCACGAACGCACCTCTATCCTGCTCTCCGGTGAATATGACCACAACAACGCAATAGTTTCCTTCCATCCGGGCGCCGGAGGCACCGAGGCTCAGGATTGGGCGCTCATGCTCTACCGCATGATAACCCGCTGGGCGGAGCAGAACGGCTACAAGGTCAAGCTCACCGACTGGCTCGACGGCGAAGAAGCCGGCATCAAGAGCGCCACCATATTCGTGGAGGGCCCCAACGCATATGGATACCTCAAAAGCGAAAACGGCGTTCACAGACTTGTGCGTGTTTCGCCATTTGACGCCGCGGGCAGACGTCAGACCTCATTCGCGTCGATCGAGGTAATGCCCGAATTCGACAAGCTCGACGAGGTCGTCATACGCGACGAGGATTACGATTTCATCCCCTTCCACTCCAGCGGTGCGGGCGGACAGAACGTAAACAAGGTCAGCTCGGCGGTGCGCATCGTACACAAGCCGACCGGCATCGTCGTTACCTGCCAGACAGAGCGCTCGCAGCTCCAGAACAAAGAGACGGCAATGAAAATGCTCAAGGCAAAGCTGATGGAGATCAAGATAAACGAGCGCCTCGACACCATCGCCGAAATACAGGGCAACAAGACGAATATCGAATGGGGCTCACAGATACGTTCCTACGTGTTCATGCCCTACACGCTTGTAAAGGACAACCGTACCGGATATGAGACCGGAAACATCACCGCCGTAATGGACGGTGCGCTCGACGGCTTCATGAATGCGTACCTCAAATATATCTCCAAGCAGGAAAGCGGTAACTGAAATTAAAAAATCATTCACGAAAGGATAGTTCAGGAATGAGACGATCTGCCAACACGACAACCCCCAATCGCTTCAAAAAACGTGTGCGCCGCACATTCAGACTTGCGGTAGCGGCGGCAGCGGTAATATCGATCTTCAAGCTCTGCGCATACGCAGAGGAGCAGCGCCGCGACCTTATCCGCCGCGAACAGCGCCACTCCGCGATGATAACTCTGTTCTTCGCCGTTTCGGCTCTGGCGGGACTCTTTGCGGCACTGGCTGCGGCTGTCGCCGAGATGAGAAAAAAGAACGGCGGATATGCCGTAGACCTTTTCGACCGCGACGAATACGATATCGTATCTCCCGACGAGGAAAGCGATTTTGAAGGCATAATGCGCGGAGAGCTCGACGGAAAAAACGACGACGCCGAAACAAATCAGGCTCCGGTCGACGAGCACATCCCCATCGACGACGAGGCTACCGTAGAAAACTTCTGACAAAGCACGCATAAACACCGGGATCGCTCTGACGCGTCCGGTTTACAAAAATACAAGCAAATGCCCGGCGGACATCCGCCGGGCATTTGTTTATCTTCATGCCGCCATGCGCCCGCATTTTCCTCACGATCCGACGTTTTCACACAAAATGTCACTCCGCATTTTTCACCTTTTTTGCGTCATTCGCAGCTCATTCGTGCAATTGCAACCTGTGGTTGACAAACATTCCATTAAAAATTGCTTGATTTGCCAATGCGGGTGTGGTATCATATATACGGTAGAATGAATAAACTGCCAACAAAGCGCAATAATAAGTGATATTACGGAGGAAACCGTGAAAAGCGGAGCCGGCGCAGCTTCGAATACAACTTTTCACGTTGCTGCCCTGCTTTTTCGCAGGCGGCCGGGAAAGGCATCTTGAACTATCATGACCATAGGTGAAAAGATCGCGCATCTGCGCATCATCAACAGGATCTCGCAGGAACAGCTTGCGGAAAAGCTCGGTGTTTCCCGCCAGTCGGTATCCAAGTGGGAAATGGATCAGTCCCTTCCGCACATTGACAAGGTGCTGCTCATCTGCGATATGTTTTCGCTCTCAGCCGATGAGCTGCTTCATAATGACGTTGTTATCCACCGCGACACGGCGGGCGTCGTTGCCTCGGCAGGCAAGGATACGGGCGGCGCACGCAAAAACAAATATTTCGGTACGGACGGCTTCCGCGGTGAAGCCAATTCCGATCTTACATCCGAGCAGGCATACAAGGTCGGCCGTTTTCTCGGATGGTACTTCTCATCTCCCCTTTCGGGCTGCCGCAAGCCCGGCTACCGTCCGCGCATAGTCATAGGCAAGGACACGCGCCGCTCGAGCTATATGCTTGAATATTCCATAGTCGCGGGGCTTACCGCCTCCGGCGCCGATGCATATATGCTTCACGTCACAACAACGCCCAGTGTTTCATATGTCACAAAGCAGGATGAGTTTGACTGCGGTGTTATGATATCCGCCTCGCACAATCCCTATTACGACAACGGCATAAAACTCGTCAACCGCTACGGCGAAAAGATCGACGATGCCACAGCTTCCCTCATCGAAGCATACATCGACGGAGACATGGCTCGCCTCGGGATAGATGTCAAGGATCTTCCGCTTGCAAAGCGCGAGCGCATAGGATGCATCGTTGACTATGTGGCAGGCAGAAACAGATATGTCGGCTACCTCATCTCGGTCGCATCTCACTCCTACCGCTCGCTGCGCGTGGGTCTTGACTGTGCCAACGGCTCATCCTGGATGATAGCCAAATCCGTCTTTGACGCGCTCGGTGCGCAGACATACGTGATAGGTGCAGCCCCGGACGGCACGAACATCAACGACGGATACGGCTCGACACACATCGAAGCGCTTCAGGCGTTTGTCAAAGACAATCACCTTGACGTCGGTTTTGCCTTTGACGGCGACGCCGACCGCTGCATCGCCGTTGATGAAAAGGGCAATGTTGTAAACGGCGATCATATACTTTATATCCTTGCAAAGCGCCTCAAGGCACGCGGCAATCTTGATTTCAACACCGTTGTCGCAACTGTAATGTCCAACAGCGGTCTGCTCACCGCACTTGACGAGGCAGGCATCAGATGCGCCGTCACCGCCGTCGGCGACCGCTTTGTGTACGAGTGCATGCAGCAGAACGGCTACCGTCTCGGCGGAGAGCAGTCGGGCCATATCATACTTCAAAAATACGCCACCACCGGCGACGGCATACTGACCGCCATAATGGTGACCGAGGAAATGCTCGACACAAAGTCCTCGCTCTCAAAGCTTGCAAAGCCTGTCAAACTCTATCCCCAGCTCTGCCGCAACATAAAGGTCACCTCAAAGCCTGCGGTAACGGCGGATGAAGAAGTAAAGAAAAAGCTTGCCGAGATCAACACTGCCATCGGCGGGCGCGGGCGCATCCTTCTGCGCGAATCGGGCACAGAGCCTGTGATACGCATAATGGTGGAATGTGAGGATCCCGCAGACTGTGAAGCATATGCCGGCAAACTCGCAGCCGTCATAAAAAAACGCGGGTATTGCTGCGAATGATCCCAAAAGACAAATAAGGTATTTTTATGGATAAAAGAACAGATCCGATCGGTATCGGCGACCTTTTTGCCGACATACCCGAGCTTTTTCTGCCCCTGTTTGACGGTGCGGAGTACCCGTGGGAGATACTGCCGCGGATAAAGGATCTCACGGCACGTCTTGCCGCCGGCGGGATCGATGGCTATACCCTGCTCCGTCCCGGCGTACTTGTCGGCAGAGATGTAATGATAGCGGCAACGGCGACCATCGAAGGCACGGCTGTGATAGGTCACGGCACCGTCCTGCGCCCAGGCGCGTATCTGCGCGGCGGAGTGCTGATAGGCAGCGGCTGCGTTATAGGCAATTCGACGGAGCTCAAGAACTGCCTAATCATGGACGGCGCACAGGTGCCGCACTACAACTACGTGGGCGATTCGGTGCTCGGGCGCAAGGCTCACATGGGCGCAGGCGCGGTGTGCTCAAACCTGAAGTCCGACGGTAAAAATGTCGTCGTCCGCGGCACCCGCAATTACGAGACCGGGCTGCGCAAGGTCGGTGCATTTCTCGGCGACGGCGCCGATATAGGATGCGGATGCGTCCTCAGTCCCGGAACGGTCGTCGGCTGCGGCACTTCGGTCTATCCCCTCACGCACCTGCGCGGTGTCATACCGCCGGGCTGCATCGTAAAGAGACCGGACAACATCGTCAAAAGAAAATAAAACACATAAACGACATCGGCGGCATGAGGAGCGCCCGACACTCCTCATGCCCGGTAAAAACGCACTTCATTCGGGGTGCATTATATTTTTTGCTTTTTAGAAACCACTTTTTATAGATATTAAATAATTTAATCAAGGAGAAATCTAAAAATGTGTGGAATCATAGGATTTACAGGCAGGAAGCAGGCAACGGAGATACTTCTTCGCGGCCTTGAAGCACTGGAGTACCGCGGCTACGATTCAGCCGGAATTTCGGTCATGACAAAGGACGGTCCCGTCACCGTCAAGCGCCCCGGACGCGTTGTCGAGCTTTGCTCGGTCGTCGCCGAGCGAGGCGGGATAGAAGGCACCTGCGGTATCGGTCACACCCGCTGGGCTACCCATGGCAAGCCGAGTGAAGCGAACGCGCACCCGCACATCTCAAACACGCTCGTGCTCGTTCACAACGGCATCATCGAAAACTATCTCGATCTGCGCCGCGAGCTGACCGCCGCAGGCTACACCTTTGCAAGTGACACCGATACCGAATGCGCCGCTCACCTTATCGACATGATCTACCGTGAGGTGCATGACCCGATAGCCGCCGTCCGCACCGCCGTGACAAAGCTCACCGGCTCATACGCCTTCGGGATCATCTTCTCGGACCGTCCCGATGAGATCTACGCTACGCGGCGCGACAGCCCTCTGATCGCCGCGCACACCGAAGACGGCTCGTACATCGCCTCGGACATTCCCGCACTGCTGCCTCACACCCGTCGTCTCACCCGTCTCGGCGAGGGAGAGCTTGCACGTCTGACGCCCGACGGCATCGAATTCTTCGCTGCCGACGGCACAAGGATCGAAAAGCAGCCCGACACTATCGACTGGACCGTTGACGCAGCCAACAAAGAGGGCTACGCTCACTTCATGCTCAAGGAGATACACGAGCAGCCGGACGTCATACGCCGCGCTGCTGCGCGCCGTGTCGGCGCGGGCGAGCTGCCCGACCTCTCTACCGACGGTGTTGAAGACGATCTGCTCCGCACGGTAGACAGTGTGTCGATAATCGGATGCGGCTCGGCAATGCACGCGGGTCTTGTCGGCAGAATGCTCATCGAAAGCCTTGCCGGTATCCCCGTAACGGTCGATCTCGCATCGGAATACAGATATGCCCCGCCCGTAACGGTCGGTCACACGCTCGCTGTCCCCGTATCGCAGTCGGGTGAGACCTCCGATACGCTTCAGGCACTCCGCCTTGCGCGCAAAAACGGGCTTTCCTCACTCGGCGTCATCAACGTCGTCGGCTCGGCAATAGCGCGCGAGTCCGATGCGGTCATGTACACCGGTGCGGGACCCGAAATAGCCGTTGCGACCACAAAGGGCTATGCCTCACAGGTCACGGTGCTTGCGATGCTCGCCGTAAAGCTCGGATACCTGCGCGGCAGGATCGGTGCGGAACGCGCAAGTGAGCTTTGCCACAGCCTTGCCGACGTCCTTCCCGCGAATATTGCGGAAATAATCTCCCGCCGCCCCGAGATCGCGGAGCTGGCAAAGAAAATATACAGCCACGATGACCTCTTTTATATCGGCAGAGGTCCCGACTGCGCCGCAGCACCCGAATGCTCGCTCAAGCTCAAGGAAATATCCTATATACACAGCGAAGCATACGCCGCAGGCGAGCTGAAGCACGGAACGCTCTCTCTCGTCACCGAGGGAACGCCCGTGATAGCGCTTGCCACCGACCCGAAATACTATGACAAAATGACGGGCAACATCCGAGAGGTCAAGAGCCGCGGCGGATATGTCATACTGGTCGCAGCCCCCGACTTTCCTTCTCCCGACGAATACGCAGACGACGTGTTCGTGCTCCCCGCGGTCGATCCCACGCTCTCACCGCTCGAAAGCGCCGTTTTCTCGCAGCTCCTTGCATATGAAGCAGCTCTCCTTCGCGGCTGCGATGTGGATCACCCCCGCAACCTCGCCAAATCGGTCACAGTCGAATAAAATCACCGTATCTTCTCTTTCCCGGTCTGCCGCGCTTTTGCGCGGCAGACCTTTTGCGTCGGCGCTCTTGACAAAACGCCGGCGTTATGCTAATATATTATTATTAGATTTATCTAAATATAGATACGCTGCATCCGCGCGCCGGCAGAACAGGCGGCGGACAATTTTTTCCGCGCCAAGGCTCGCGGAGGTTTATCGGAGGCTCAATGAAAGTGTATTCAAAACGGATCATCCGCGCGGTCGCGGTGCTGCTGATACTTGCAGCCGTTCCGCTCGGCGGCGGATGCGGGCTATTTTCCGACAGCACGGTATATGCAAAAACATCCGAGGGCAATGTCTCGTCCGACGGATTCATCTATGACCTGTACGAAAACGGCGAGGCGGAAATAACCGGTATCAAAATGGCTGAGTGCCGCCTTATCATTCCCGACACGGTGGACGCACACCCGGTAACGTCGGTGGGACGCGGCGCGTTCCGCGATAACACAACGATCAATTACCTCACTCTCGGCGCCAATGTGCGCCGCATAGGTAACGAGGCGTTCGACGGCTGCGCAACGCTGATACGAGTTGACGGCGGCGCATCTGTGACGGAGATCGGCGCGTCTGCGTTTGCCTACTGCCAGGCGCTCTGCAACGTGTCGCTCATGCCGGAGCTCAGAACGATATCCGACACCGCGTTTTTCGGCTGCGCGTCTCTTACCGAAATGCCCTTCGCCGACAAGCTGCAAAGCATAGGCGGACAGGCATTCTTCGGCTGCGTGCTTCTAAATGAGGTAAAGCTGCCCGCCTCTTTCACGTTCCTCGGCGGCGCGGCATTTGCCGAATGCACCTCTATCGCCCATGCAGCTCTCGGCGGTCTCCGCGAGATCCCCGACAGCGCCTTCAACGGCTGCACGTCTCTCATCTCGGTCGAGCTGAACAAAAAGACCTCGTCGATAGGAGCCTCGGCGTTCCGCGACTGCTCAAGACTTAAGACATTGCAGATTCCCGATGCCATAAGCGACATCGGCTGCCGCGCTTTCGAGGGCACGGCATGGCTTGCGGCGCACACCGAGGATTTCGTTATCGTCGGCAAGGGCGTGCTCATACGCTACAACGGAACAGACCCCAACGTGACCGTTCCGGGCAATGTAAAAGAGGTCGCCGATGCCTTCAGCGGCAATACGGTCGTGCGCAGCGTAACGGTCGGAAAGCATGTAAAGAAGATAGGCGAATATGCCTTTTCGGGCTGCCCGGGGCTCGGCAGAGTCACGATAAGCGGAGCGACGGAAATAGGCACCGGCGCATTTACCGGCTGCGAGACGCTCTCGGTGCTCTCCCTGCCGAAGTCGCTTACCTCGATCGGCAAAAACGCCTTTTCGGGCTGCAAAAACCTCAGGGAAACAAATTACGCAGGCTCACGCAGCGCCTGGCAGAAGATCACTGTCGGGAGCGGCAACACCGCGCTTTCGGACGTAAAATACGGCCAAAAGCCGTAAAGGAGGTCCCATGATGAAAAGAAAGATCGCACTTTTTCAAGCTGCCGTGCTGCTGCTCGCGCTCATGCTGCCGCTTGCGGGATGTTCGCAAAAGAACAGCTTCGAGCCGGTGTTCCGCGAGCAGACTGACAACGAAACGCTCCATTTCGGCAACTACGAATACATGAAATACACCGACGGCACCGCCGTTATAACCGCATGGACGGGCGACGCGCCGACGCTCATCATACCGTCCGCCCTCGACGGCGCCGACGTCGTGGCAATAGGTCCCGCGGCATTTGCCGAAAAATCGACGCTCACCGAGGTGACGCTGCCCGCGGGACTTGAAAAGATAGACGACTACGCATTCATAAACTGCACATCACTGTCAAAGATCACCGTGGGCAAAAAGCTCTGGTCGATAGGCATCTCTGTATTCGAGGGCACACCGTGGCTTGCGGCGCAGACAGGCGATTTTGTCGTGACCGGAGACAGCGTGCTCATAAAATATCAGGGCACGGAAAGCGCGGTAAAGATCCCCGACGGCATACGCCACATTTCGGATGCTTTCTCAATGAACGCCGAGCTTATAAGTGTTGAGATCCCCGATTCGGTGCTCACGATAGGAAACAGTGCGTTCTCATTCTGCGGAGAGCTGCGGCTCATCAGGTTCGGCAGCGGTCTTATGCGCATCGGCGACGATGCCTTTGACGGCTGCGAGCTTCTCCCCGAGGTGAGCATCCCCGACAGCGTTACATATATCGGCAGCAATGCCTTCAGAGACTGCTTTTACCTCTCATCCGTCAGATTCGGATCGTCTGTAAAGTACATCGGCGAATACGCCTTCGCCGGCGACCTTCGGCTTAAGACCGTGTTCTTCGGGCAGTATCTTGAAACGGTGGACGACAACGCATTCAAGGATTGCTTCAGCGTTTCGCTCGTGTTTTACGCCGGTAGCGCCGAGCAGTTCGGAAATGTTTCGATAAGCTCCAGCAACTATATGCTGACGGAAGCCGAAAGATATTACGATTATTCTGGAGGCGGCAATGCGTCATAAGAAAAGCACAGTCGCGGCTGTCCTCTCGACACTTTGGATGATCGCCTCCGCCGCGGCACTCACAGCACTTTATATCTCGGAAAAATACATCGCGTTCTTGCTTGCGGCGATCCAGCTCGCCCTGCCCGGAATCATAGATCTTATCCTGATCCTCGGCGGCAGCGACATTCCCATATCCGACACGGCGCCCAAGCAGCCGGAGGGCGGCAAGCTGCCGATAAAGATACTCCGCCGCATCCTTTACGGTCTGCACGTCTTCGGGCGCTCGGCAGCGCGTTTCTTCAACCGCATACGCACTCTGCTTGCGGCGCTGCTCATCATCTCCGCAGCGGCTGCCTCGCAGATATTATTCTGGACCTCCTTCGGGCGTATGACGTCGGTTTACAAGCTGACATTTATCCCGCCCGTCGCACTGGCAGTGATGTTCGTTTCGTTCATCGCACTTGAAAAATGGTGCGCTCACCTGTCGCACGACTCGGACGCATATTCCGCAGCCGTGCTCGGCAATCTCCGCTCGGCATTTGCCGCGGGCAGGCTCTCGCTTGCGCTATGCGCGGCAGCCGCCATGCTGAAGCTGCTCGGGCTTTACGACGTTCAGAAGTGGCTGAGGATCGCGCTTGCGGTGATCTTCTGCTATGACGCTCTTCATCGTCATCTCGCTGACCGTCGTTCTGATAAGAAAAGAGCTTCGCACCGCACCGGATCTTTCGATACCGCTTCCCTTCACAGGCGGCGCATCGTGCGACCTCGGGCTGCTCGGGTATCTCGAAAAAAACACCGGCATCACAATGCGCTCTCTCTGGAGCCTGCGCCTTGTAAAAAAGCTGATCCCCTACACTGCGATCCTTGCGGTGCTGCTGTTATGGGTATGCACCGGTATCATCCAGGTGGAGACTTATGAGGAGGGTGCCGTATACCGCTTCGGCAGGCTGCAAAGCGAAACGCTGAAGCCCGGCATACACCTGGTGCTTCCCTATCCCTTCGACAAGGTTAAGATATGCAGCACCGGCACCGTCAACCGCATGACGGTCGGCTATATCTCATCCGAGGACAGCGACAATATATGGACCGCTGGCCACGGCAGCAGTGAATACAAGCTGCTTCTCGGCGGCGGCAACGAGCTTGTGTCGATCAACCTCCGCATAGAGTACAAGGTGAGCGATCTCAAAAGCTATCTGCAATGCAGCGCCGAGCCTGAAAGCATCCTGCGCGCACTGGCATACGAGGCGGTGACGGCAAGAACGATAAACACCGATCTCGACTCAATGCTTTCCGTTGACCGCACCGCATTCGCGGGCAGCTTTGCCGACGATCTTTCGGAAAGGCTTGAAAATTACGATCTCGGGCTTGAGATAGTCAGCGTGGTGCTCGAAAGCATCCACCCGCCGGTCGAGATTGCATCGGTGTATCAGGAAATAGTCAGCGCCGGCATAAAGGCTGAGCAGTATATGCTTGAAGCGGAAGCCAAAGCCGCCGTCACGCGCGCGTCCGCCGAGGACAGCCGCAACACGGCGATAAATTCCGCAAATGCCGCAAAAAGCACCGCTGTCGCCGCCGCGCGCGCGGAGGTCGCGGGTTTTATAGCCTCCGTGGGAGCCGATAAAGCTTATCCCGGCTCCTACAGGTACAACAAGTACCTCACCGCGATAGGAAAGGCATACGGCGGAGCACGACTCGTCATTGTCGGCGAGGGCATAGATTCGTCCAAGATCTATTTCGGCAACATAAATCTCACAAAATGAAATTCGCTTCCTTTGATCCGAACGATCAGGAAAGGAAATATCCCATGAAAAAAGATAAAGAAGCGCAAAAAAACAATACCGCAACAGATAAAAACGACGGCACCGGTGCAGGCTTTCGTATAATGAAAATAGTCATAGCGGTCGTGCTCGTTGCAGTTCTCGGCTACTTCGGCTTCACCTGCGAGGTGCGTGAAGGCGACTGTGCGGTCATTCTCCGCCTTGGTGCCGTAAGACGCGAAATAACCGATGCGGGGCTTTACTTCAAGCTCCCGTGGCCGTTTGAGACCGCGGTCAGATATGACTCAAGGCTCCAGTACCTTGAATCCGACCACCTTGAGACCACTACCGAGGACAAACGCAATGTGATAATCCAATCATATGCGGTGTGGAAGATACGCGATCCCATCCTCTACCACAACAGTGTCGGCTCGCGCGGCGTTGCCGGGTCGTATATAAAGGACCAGGTCTTCAGCGCGACAAACAGCGTAATGGGCGGATATAAGCTGACAGGTCTTGTTTCGCTCAACAGCGAAGAGCTGAAGATCGAAAAGATACAGACCGAAATATTCGAACGCGTGCGCGACAACTGCCTCAAAAACTACGGCATCGACGTGACCGATGTCAGCATCCTCCGTCTCTCGCTCCCCGATACGAACCTTGAGAGCGTGTTCGAGCAGATGCGCGCCGACCGCCAGAAGGACATCGACACCATCATCGCCAACGCTCAGCGCGACGCAAACGCTATAATCTCGGAAGCTGACGCAGACGCCGCGGCGATAATCGCCGACGGTACTACATCCGCCGCCGAAATAAAAGCGCAGACAGAAACCGAGGTCGCGCGCATATATGCCGAGGCTCAGGCTGCAAACATAGAGCTTTACAAATTCCTGCGCGAGCTTGACACCGTTGTGTCGTCGGTCGGTGACAGCACCGTGCTTGTCGTCAAAGCGGATTCCTATCCCTTCAACGTGCTCACATCCTACGGCGAATACATTTCCGGCGACGACGGCAACGAGACCGTTATCAAGGATCTTTCGTATATACTCACCAAGCTCCCCGAAAAAGACCGCACGGCGCTGATCGCAGCCGTCTCCGAGCTTATTGCGAATGCGGGCGCGGGGGTGAGCGGATCATGAAGAAGCCCTCGCTCTTTGCCGAAATACTCGGCTCTGTGACAAAGTACTTTCTCGTGCTCGTCACCGCGGTGCTGCTTCTCATTGCCCTGTCGGGCGTCAGGGTCATTGCCAGCGGCAACGTGGCTGTGGTGCTTCGTTTCGGCAAGCTTGTCGGCAGCACATATGAAGAACAGGTCCATGAGCCGGGGCTGCTGCTCGCTTTTCCCTACCTGATAGATGAGGTGATAACCGTTCCGACCGGCAGCGTCATAGAGCAGACGGTGAAAACGCATTATACCTCAGGCGACATGACCACCCTGCGCAACAACGGGTATGTCATAACCGCCGACCGCAATATCGCCGTCGTCAGCGCATCGGTGAAATACGTTATAACCGACCCCGTCGCATACGCGCTTAACGCCGCGGATGTGTCGAAGATCATAGACGCATCGGTAAGCTCGGCAATGGTAAACAAAGCAGCGGGCATGGCGGTAGACGACCTTCTCACCTCCGGCAAGGACGATTTTGCGCGGGCTGTGCTCTCGCAGGCGCAAAGCAAGCTCGACCGCGCAAATATCGGCGTTACTATAGGCACGGTAGAGCTGACAGATGTAGGCATGCCCTCGGAGGTGCGTGCGACATATGACGCGGTGAACTCCGCAACTGTGCGCGCCGCAACGCTGCTTGAGCAGGCAAAGCAATACCGCGAAACGCAGATCCCGCAGGCAGAGGCTCAGGCTGCCAAGCTCAAGGCAGATGCAAATTCGGAATATTCCGCCTCCGTTGCGTCGGCAAACGCTTCGCTCTCCGAGTTCTGGGGCGTGCTCGACGAATACAAGCAAAGTCCCGAGCTTGTGAAGATAAGGATCTACAACACCAAGCTGACAGAGACTATCGGAAAGATCGGTACCGTCCGCGTCGTGCAGGATGGCGAAACGCGGATATTCATCCCCGGAAACTGAGGTCATTGCATGGAAAACATAGATAATATGGCAGGCAACAGCCTTGAGGCGCTGTCACGCGACAACCTGACAAACAGCGGCAAAAAAAAGCTGCGGCGCGAAATAATCAGCGGAGCCGCAGCGATATCCTGCGTCATTGTCGGTCTTATTTATTCCGCGATTTTTCCGACCCGCACTACCGTTCCCGCGCTGCTCTACACCGCAGGCTTTCTCATTGAGGGCATTCCGGTATTTTTTGCATCGGTAAAAGGAATAGTCACAAAAAATCTGACAAACGCAATGGAGATACTCGTTGCGATAGCGATAATCTCCTGTTTTTTCAGCGGCGACCTGATACTTGCCGTGCTGATACCGCTGATACTCAATGCGGCTCATTTTCTTGAGGAGCGCAGCATAATGGGCGGGCGCGACGTCATAGACGGGCTCAAAAAAATGCAGCAGAGCACCGCGACCGTCATTGAAAACGGCGTAGAACGCACCGTTGACGTAAAAACGCTGAAGGTCGGTCAGAAGATCGTCGTTCTGCCCGGCGCGGGCATCCCGATAGACGGCGTTATCGTTTCGGGCACGACAAATATCGACCAGAAATCGCTCACAGGCGAGCCGCTTCCCTTTCATGCCGCGTCAGGCGATCCCGTATATGCGGGAACGGTCAATATCGACGGCAGGATAATCGTTGAGGTGCGCCGCGAGTTCGTAGATACATCCTTTTCAAAGATACTTTCTCTGCTTGAAAAGTCCGAAAATATCTCCATTCCCGAATCAAGGCTCATCGACCGCTTCATGCGGTACTACATCCCGTTCGTTCTGTCTGTCGCTGCGGCTGTCGCTCTCATCACGCGCGACATAACCAAAGCAATAGCGATACTTGTCGTATCCTGCCCCTGCGGGCAGATGCTCGTCAGCTCGGCTCCTATGATTGCAGCGCTCTCGGCAGCCACAAAACGCGGTATACTCATCAAAAACTCAAAATTCATCGAAGAGCTTACCGAGATCGACGCCGTGGTGTTCGACAAGACCGGCACCGTTACAAAAGGCGAGCTTTCACTCACCGAGGTAGGCTGCGCCGACGGCGTGAGCGAGGATGAAGTCATCTCCGCCGCGTCTGCGGTAGCTGCCGCGTCAACACACCCTGTGTCGCGCGCCGTTGTCTCCGCCGCCGGTGAAAGAGCTGTCAACTTTGACCGCGATCTTGACATAAAAGAGATCTCCGGCATGGGTATGGAGGGCAGCTCGGCTGACGGCGCAACGGTAAGATTCGGCAAACGCGAGTGGATAAGCGGATTCTGCGACATCCGGGACGGCTTCGGCGATAATGCCGGCGGCAGCGTAAGCTATGTCGAGAAGAACGGCAGGCTGCTCGGATACCTCAGCTTCGGCGATACGGTGCGCGAAAACGCCGCCGATAGCATAAAGGAGCTGAATGCGCTTGGCATTACCGAGACCGTTATGCTTACAGGCGACCGTGAAGCACCGGCACGGGCAATATGCGAAGCTGTCGGCATTGACACGCTTTACGCACAGCTTCTGCCGCAGGACAAATACGACCATATGCGCGAGTTGAAAAAGGATCACCGCGTGCTTGCCGTCGGTGACGGCATAAACGACGCGCTCGCGCTGCGCGAGGCTGACGTCGGTATCTCAATGGGCGCCATGGGCTCCGACCTTGCGATCCAGTCCTCAGACATCGCCCTCATGAACAACAATCTCGAAAACATACCGTTTGCAATGCGGCTCGCACGCCGTACACGCAAAACGATATACCAGAACCTTGCGCTCTCCATCGGTATCAGCGCCTGCATGATAGGTCTTTCGGCATTCGGCGTTATAAGCGCCCTTGCCGGATCGATCCTGCACAACTGCGGCGCATTTGCCGTGCTTATCAACAGCTCAAGGATCCTGAGAACACGCTGACGATACAACAACACAATAACGGCGCGGTGCTTGCGGCACCGCGCCGTTATTGTGTTGTTGTTACGCCGTCATCGGCTGCACACATTAGCCGCGATCACCTCTGCAATGCGGAGGTGCCCGCGCCGGTTGAGATGCAGGCGGTCGGTCTCGGTATTCACGAAAAATTCCGAAGCGCTTTCGTCAAACAGCGGAAAAAGTCCGCTCTCGCGGTAAAGGTCGATAAGAGACACCGACCAAACGTCTGCCGCTTCTCTTACAGCCTTTATGTAGTCCTCAAAAAACACTCCCGCCGAGTTTGCATAAAGCTCGCTGTACTGAATGTTGCTGTTGCCGAAAGTCGCATACGCGCGGTGTATCGGCGTCATAAGCACTATGAGCTTATCGTGGTAGCAATGCTTGAGGAACGAAAGCACGCGGTTGAGCCTGCCGCATACCGTTTTTGAGTCCATGCAGAACTCACGCACACGTCGCTCATTGGTGACGAGAGGCTCTCCTCCGTCGTCGCGCTTGACTATGACCGTCTCGCTGTGTTCGGTGAACGTGCTGCCGATAGGAACACCGCCGTAAAAATCATTTGTGCCCGCAAAAACGAATATCGCGTCAACATCGTCTCCGAACATTTCGTAAACACGCGCAGCCTGCTTTTCAACTCCCGAAAGCTGAGCGCCATTTACGCCGAAGCCCACCGTCTCGATCTCAAGCATCGCGGAAAGAAAGTCAAAATATCTTTCTCCTTCGCCGACACCGACTCCTTCTGTTATCGAATCACCGAGAAAGCAAACACGGCCCCCTTTTTTCAGGTTAAGCATATCAGTCCGCTATCGGAAGCTCGTATGCCACACGATGCTCGCCGTTGCGGAGATAAACAACGCCGCAGCGGGTGAATCCCGCGCGTTCGAGCATCCGTATCATCGGATAGTTACCGTGATGAGTATCAACTCTGAGGCTGCCTATGCCGTGCTCTGCGCAATATTCTTTCAGATATCCGATTATGGTGTCGCTGACACCCATGCCGCGGTAAGCCCGCGCCACGCAGAAGCGGTGAAGAGCGATATACGACCCGTCGGTCAGCCATGCGCCCTCAAATATGTTTTCGTATGACGGGTCGCTGCCGATAGCTGCAAATGTGCCGCACAGCGCGCCGGTATCCTTGTCGCGGGCAATAAAGGACACACCCGCGTCAATATCCTTGAGCACGACCTCACGGTTGGGATATCCGTACTGCCACTGGTCTATCCCGAGCCGTCCGATGCTTTCGCGCGCTTCCTCGATAACGACCATTATGTCGTCGGTATCGCGCCTTGTCGCCTTGCTGATAACAATATTTTCGTTTATCACTTTGTTGCCCCCTTACCGCATACCGAACAGCTCTTTTTCTTTCCCGCCGTCTCGGCATCGGTCAGATTTCCTGATTTTATATTTGTTGATTTTTTTAAAGACGGACATTCGCGGCTTACATGCCACACCTTGCCCGATTCGGTCCAGAATACCACCGTCCCACCGCTCTCGTCGGTTACGGGAGCATACTTCACGGTAGTCTCGGCTTCCTTTTCGGATACCGCCGCGATTATCGACTCCATATCCTCCGGCGTCAGAGTTTCACCGGCATCAAAATCCGGTCGCCCCGCGGAGTACGGCGAACACGCGGCAAGAAAACAGAGCGCAAAACAGACAAATGCGCATACACATGACCTGATACGCATAGATCACACTCCGTTTTTGTCACGAACGCAAACGCAGGAATTTTTCAAGCAGACCCATCTTGTCGCTCGAATACTCGTACGCGCCGCGATAATCGGACATTGCGCTGCAACAGCGCTCAAGATCCGAAAAAATAAAATACATCATCGGCGCGGCGACCTCGCCCTCGCCCGTAAGGAGCGACCGCAACTCGCCGTATGCCTCCTGATAGTTCTGCTTTCCTATGGCAACGCGCGCTCGGATGTGAGCGGCGTACTGCCCTTCCTCAGCCGATGCACGTTCAAGATACAGTTTCGCCAGAACGCTGCCGCTTTCGCCGTCAAGCGCCCGCAGCACCGAATAATAACGGCAGAACGGGTCTATCATCGCCTCGGCAGATACCGGACGCGCATCATCCTGATAATCCGAATACAGCGACGGTGAAATATCGCGTATATACGCAAGGTATACCGCCGCGGTCTCGGTAATGCCGACCATCGGATACATTGTGGAGGTCTTTTGTGCCGACACTTCTTCAAAAAGCTCCACTGCGTCGGCAAGCTTCCCCTCGCAGAATTTCTCCTTTGCCATATTGAACGAGCAAAGGCAGATAAGACTGCTTATCTCATCGTCACTGCCGCCGAGGGACATACATATGTCACGACATATCCTGAAATCCCCCGCGGTATAGGCACGCTTGATGTTCGGCATCGCGTTCATTTTTTTATAGTAGAACTCATCGCCCTCCTCGGCAAGCAGAAAGCCTGCCGGAACACCGAGCCGCGCCGCAAGGTACATTATCGTTGAAAGGGACGGCAGCGCCGAGCCGTTTTCGATGCGCGAAAGCATATTTCTTGTTATCTGCTTTCCCGCAAGCTCTGTCTGCGTCATCATTTTCGCATTGCGCAGCGCCCGTATTCTTTCGCCTATATTCATTTTCTGCGCCCGAAGCGGAAGAGACCTTCACCGTGCTGGTCACGTCGCGTTTTTGCCCCGTTGACATTCGCAGGGCGCCCCTGACGCCTCACAGAACGGCTCTCTGCTGTCGAGGCTTGCGGACGGGGCTCATCCTTGGCGCTCAAAGACATCCCTGTCGGCGTTTTTGCGGTATCGTCGGCAGCGTCAGCATTCGACGCCGGACGTGGGCTCTCAAGCTTTTTTGCTATCGACGCATCAAGCTCTGCACGCATATTTTCCACACGCGCCACCGCGTCGCGGCTCTGTGCGCGAAGCTGCTCGCCGATCTTCCCGGTATTCTCCTCTGCGGCACGCATACAGGCAAGGATCTCCTCCACGCCCTCGTTTGCCGTGCGCCTTATCGTATCATATATCTCCGCAAGCTCGCTGTCAAGGCGGCGCCGTGCCTCCTCAAGCGTTTCCGAATTGCTCTGCATTGCCTCGCGGCGTATGCTTGCAGCCTCCGCGCGTGCGGAACGTATCACATTGTCCGCCTCGGCTGCCGCCCCCGACTGCGGCACAGAGCCCGCACCCGCCATAAGCTTATCATATGCCGCTGCACGGCGGCGAAGGTCGGCAAGCTCGGCATCGGATATCCCGACGTTCTTCTGAACGCCGTTCATCTCGCGTATCTTCTTCACCTCGTCATTCTGACGTGAGATGCGCGCCTCGGCGTCCGACAGCTTCTTTTTCAGCTCCTCGCTGCGCTGCCGTGCCGATGCCGCATCATTACGCGCACCCGCAAGCTCGCGCGCGGAGCTCGCCTGTATATCGGCAAGCTTTTTCTCCGAGTCAAGAGCTGCGCGCTTTGCCTCGGCGCTCGATTTTTCAAGCAGCTCGTTAAGCCCGGATATTTTCATCTCGTAAATGTTTTTGTTGGTCTCAAGCTCCGCTTCAAGCTCTGCTATCCGTTTCGCGGCTGCCTCCGCCTCGTCTGCGTGACGGGCATCGGTCTCGGCAATAAATTCGTTTACATCATCCCTGTTATAGCCCGACACCGCGCTGCGGAACAGTACTTTTTTCATACCCGGTAATTCCTTTCAATAGTAATAATAAAGCGCATTCTTTTTCCTTTTACATTTTAGCACAAAACGGCTGACTAATCAATTATTTTTTTGATTTTTCACGTGAAAAATCTCAGAAATACTCCTCACCGGCGCATGGGGACCTCCATTGCAGCGAAATGTACCCATCGGCGCGCAAAAAAGCAAAAAAAGAAGCGAAAATCGCCGCAATACTATTTACCGCAACGCCGTTTTGATGTATAATATTTATTATTCAGAATTTCATCTTATCATTATCATTCCGGAGGTACTTTATGGAACTGCTGAAGCAGATGATAAAAGAACACGGCGAGCTTCGTCCTGGCGGTGTTGTGGTCGTTTCGGGCTTTCTGAACCACCGCATGAACACCGAGCTGATAGACCGCATAGGCGAGGAGTTTTATAGAATATTCGCTGACAAAAAGCCTACTCTCATACTCACCGTCGAAGCATCGGGCATCGGCATTGCCTGCCTTGCGGCACGCTATTTCGGAGTTGACGTGCTGTTTGCCAAAAAGTCGCAGTCCCGCAACCTCTCGGGAGATACATATTCGTCGCTCGTCCGCTCTTTCACACGCGGCACCGTGTTCGACGTGCGCGTTGAAAAGAAATATATCTCAGCCGACGACCGCGTGCTTCTCATTGACGATTTTCTTGCCGACGGCGAGGCGCTGAAGGGGCTCATCGACATAACCCATCAGGCGGGTGCCGAGGTAGTGGGCGCCGGTATATGCATCGAAAAGGCGTTCCAGCCCGGCGGCGAGCGCATAAGGGAAATGAATATCGACCTTCACTCGCTCGTGAGGATCGGGCTTGACTCCGACGGAAACATGGTCATTCTTGACGACTGACCGATGAGCGCACTGATACTGAAGCTGATAGCCTGCATTGCAATGGCTGCCGACCACACGGGCTACCTTACGGGAATCGGCTGGCTGCGCCTCGTCGGACGCATATCAATGCCGATATTCGTTTATCTCGTGGCATCGGGATACCGTAAAACTTCCGACCCGTTCAGATATGCCGCGCGCCTTATCGCCTTCGGCTTCATCTCGGAGCGGATATACGATCTGTGCTTTTTCGGGCGCAGCTACACGCTCGCACAAAACGTAATGTTCACGCTTGCTCTGGGACTTCTTGCCGTAATGTTTACCGACACACGGAGGAAGCACGCGGGCGGCGCGGATTTTTCGTTTCAATGTTCATCATTTCGGGGCTTCTGTTTGCCGCGCGCTTTTTGCTGCTCGACTATGCAACGCTTTTGCTCGGCAAGCTCTCGCCTTCCCTGCCCGGCTCTCTTGCTTTCAGCATAAAGCATCGAAAAGCCGGATCATGGGAGCTTCAGCAGCTTTTCGCGGCGGCAGCGATACCGTTTATACTGGTATACAATGGCAGCCGCGGCATTGAACTGCGCAATAAGATATCGGCAAAGATATATCAATATTCATTTTACGCATTTTACCCGCTTCACCTGCTGCTGTTATCGTTTTTGTTCGGTAAAAAATAAACAAACAATAAGCCAACACCCCTGCGCCGCGGCGCAGGGGTGTTGGCTTATTTGCGCGTACTTATCAGAGACCGCGCTTTATGTATGAGGTGTGCAGCACCTCGTGTGCCTTATGACTGTTCGGCTTGCC
>CAJLZE010000024.1 GCA_905210995.1 uncultured Anaerotruncus sp. | reverse complement strand
TTCCCCGCCTACCGTCAGGGTATGAAGCTCAGAATCCGCACCAACGTCACCCGAGCCCTAAAAAATCAGAGTTTTTTGAGGATGCTGCCTGCTCTGCCGGAACCGACGGCTCCCCAGAGAAGCGAAATTATGTACGCCTGAATGAGCCGCACGACTACCTCCTCGGCAATGCGCGGTATCAGCAGCACAAGCAGCGCACGGTCGCCCCACGCCGGAATAAACGCGCGAAGGATGAAGGTGTTGACCGTCGTGACAAAAAGCCCCGACACCGTAACGCAGATCGCTATCTTGAGGAAGGAGAACGCGCGTTCCTCGCCGTCCTCGCCCTTGCCGATAGGCAGCGCGGTCACGATAAGGTTGAGAATAATGAATATCATGCCGCACGAGCCCGCAAGTATGCTGCCGAACACAACGATGTTTATGTTTGAGGCAAGGTTTTTGCGGTACGTGTCCGACTGACCGAACGAAAAGCCGTCGATGCTAAGCATCTCGTGCTCCGCGGCATTTTCGACCGACAGCACATCGCCGGCAGCCTCACCGTCCGACTCGCGGAACTCAAGTCCCGCGCTCTTTGCAAACGCAGCAGCCGCGCTGCCCGACTTGCCGATTATCACAGGTCTCGCGCCCGAGCTGCCGAGCGCATCGTCGGCTATGGTCTTAACCGTTTCGGGTATCATAAGCGTGCCGCCGACACCCTCGAGCGCCCCCGACGCGACCGACGTGACGTTGCGCATCTCGCCGTTTACGGAGACCGACGCGGGTATCGCCTCGGCGCCTTTCGGAACGCCGCAGAGCGTCAGATTTTTCGAATCCTTTGAATAGCGTGAGAGCCCCACGACAAAGCGCGAGAGCGGCGAGAGCGGCATGCCGTCAAGCTCACCGCGCGTAGGCAGCGCGGCCTGCTTTGCTATCACACCCGATGTAACGCCGTCCCTTTGCAGCGCACCGTTAGTGCAAACGCCGAAGGAAAGCAGAACAAGAAACACCGAAAACATCGCCACACGAAGCGTGTGAGAGGTGCGCCGCGTCGAAATGCGCCACAAAACGCCCACAATGCAGCCGCCCATAAACGCCGTGACCGTCAGCCACGGGATGTACGCACCGTCCGGCGCTATGAAGTGACCGATAAGATCGGTCAGCGCACTTGCAGCGCCGCCCCAGAGCGGACCGCAAAGCGCTGCCGGAAAGAAATTGAATATCCCACCGAGACCGATCTTTATCCCGAGCCCGGGAAGGTTGAGCGCCAAGTTGGTAAAGCACTTCAGCACCACCGCAAATGCGGTGCATACCGCCGTTACGGTAAGGCGGCGAAGGATACGCCTCGACGCCGCGTTCTTTCGGCGCGCACCGGCACCGTCCGCCGACACGGTCACGGGCGCATTCTCGCCGATGACCGTCGGGCTGCCGGCACTTTTATTCTTTTTTTCTTTCATCTGGCGTCACCGTCCGTTCCGTGAAAGCCGGGGATCCCACGCGGGTCAGTATGTCGGAGTGTCAAGCCTCCATTCGCCGCTCTCGCGCACGAATTTGAGCTGCTTCTTCACCCGCCCGGTCTTTACCTCAAGCGTTTCGTAGTCAATATATTTCCCGTCGGCTTCCATTTCGACGGTCACGCTGCCGTGCTTGCCCGAGCCGACTATCTTCATGGTCGAATAGTCGTATTCGGTCTGCTTTTCAAACAGCGGCTTGAATTCGTTCGATTTGAGAAAGAAGGTGCTCTGCCCGCTCTCGTCGTTCATGTATCTCGCGCGGACAAGACCGATGCCGTCCTCGGCAAAGCCGTCGAACATGGTCGAATAGACCGAGTCGAGATACGCCTTTGAATACACCTTTGAGGCGAGCGCCTTTATGTCGTCAACGCTCTGATATTTGCAGTCGTAGCGCACATAGTCGTAATATATCGGAGAGGACGAATCGTATATCCCGACGCCCTCGGGCTCGGTGTATTCGGTGGGGTAATAATATTCGTTCCCCTTTTTGTAAACATAGCCCTCGTCGGGGGTTTCGCCGTCGGCAAACCCGCGCACCGAGAGATATTTGTTCACCTTTTCGTCTTTATCGTAGTATTTGAGTATTTTTCCGGAATCGGTGTCTTCATAATAGATATAATACACACCGCTTGCCTCATCATACTTCATGACTCCGTCGGTGCCCGTGCGCGGATACGTCGGCAGCCCCTCGCCGAAAAAGATATCGTTGACCTCGCGCGACGCGTCGATAAGCGCGATAAAATCGTCCTTCACCTCAGAGATGTCCGGCGCGCCGTTCCCGCATGATGCCATGAGCATAAGCGCGGTGAGCAGCAACGCAGTGATTAAGGATATTTTCTTTACCATCTGACAGCCTCTTTTTTGATCTTGCTGTTTTTCATTAGTATGGGAGAGCAAGCCCGCTCACCCTCCCATACACGGGACCGTCACGGCTCTTCGCCACGCGCTTCGCCCGTATTGAGCCCGTAGGGGAGGGGCTCTGCTCCTCCCGCAAAGGACAGCACCGATACGACCTGCGAAAGATGCAAGCGCACTCTGTCCCGGCTCACTCCGTACTGCGGCTCCCGGTCCTCATTCTTCTGTTTTTTATTCTTCCTCGTTCCAATTCGCCTCTTCGGGGTTGACAAGGTGCGCGTCCTCGACCTTTATATCCTCTGCGGCGGGAGCGCCCTCCACCTCGCCCGAGGGGGTCGGCTCGCTCTCCTCCGGCTCGGTCGGCAGCGTCGTGCAGCTCACGAGCGACTGTCCCTCAGCCATTCTCATGACGATAACGCCCGCCGCGCTGCGCGAATAAACGGGGATGTCCTTCACCGGTGTGCGGATTATCGTGCCGGAATCGGTGATGAGCATCAGGTCGTCCTCATCGGATGCCGACGCAATGCCCGCAAGCCTGCCGGTGCGGTCCGAAACGTTGTGGCACACAACGCCGTAGCCGCCGCGGTTCTTCATAAGTCTGAAGTCCTCAAAATCGGTGCGCTTGCCGAAGCCCTTTTCGGTAACGGTCACGAGCTTTTTCGCATCATCGACCGCAACGACACCCGCAACATAGTCGCCATCGCGCAGGCGTATTCCGATAACGCCGCGCGCCGTGCGTCCCATCGTTCTCGCGCCGCTTTCGCTGAAGCGGACGGCACAGCCGTCGGCGGTGGCAATGATGATATCGCTCTCGCCGTGCGTCAGCATTACCGACACGAGCTCGTCTCCCTCGTCAAGACCTATCGCGATCTTGCCGCCGCGACGCTGATATTCGTATTCCGAAAGCAGCGTGCGCTTGATAACGCCGTTTTTCGTCACCATTGTGAGATACTTACCGTTGCTGCCCTCAAAGCCGTCGATGCCTATAACGGCGGTGATCTTTTCGCCCGGCTCAAGCTCGAGGATGTTCACTATATTCGAGCCCTTGGCGGTGCGTCCCGCCTCGGGGATCATATACGCCTTGCGCATATGCACCTTGCCGGTGTTGGTGAACATCATGAGGAAGGAGTGGCTGTTCATAACGAGCACGCGCTCGATGAAATCCTCATCCTTCGTCGCCATGCCGATAATGCCCTTACCGCCGCGGCGCTGCGCGGTGTAGGTGTCGGCAGGCTGGCGCTTGATGTATCCCGTGTGGGTTATGGTGATAACGCAGTCGTGCTTTTCGATAAGATCCTCAAGCACTATATCGTCCGCAGCCTCGACTATCTCGGTGCGGCGTGCGTCGGAGTAACGGTTCTTTATATCGGTCATCTCGCTGCGGATGATCTCCTTGACCTTGCCCATGTCGCCGAGAATGCCTTCAAGCTCGCTTATAAGATCGTAAAGTCTCTTCAGCTCCGCCTCTATCTTTTCGCGCTCCATGCCGGTAAGTCTGCCGAGCGTCATATCGACTATCGCCTGCGCCTGCGCGTCGGAGAGCTGATATCTTTCGATAAGCCTTACCTTAGATTCGGGAATCGAAGGCGACGACTTCATAAGAGCCACTATCTCGTCGATATTGTCGATCGCTATTTTGTAGCCCTCAAAGATGTGCGCGCGCTGACGTGCCTTTTCAAGGTCGAACTTCGTGCGGTTTATGATGACCGATTCCTGATGCGCGATGTAGGCGTCAAGTATCTTTGCCAGCGGCAGCACCTTAGGCTCACCGTCAAGAAGCGCCAGCATATTCACCGCGCAGGTGTCCTGAAGCTGAGTATATTTGTAGAGCTGATTGAGAATGACCTGTGCGTTCGCGTCGCGGCGGTAGCCTATGATTATGCGCATCCCGTTTCTGCCCGACTCGTCGCGCAGCTCGGTGATGCCCTCAACGCGCTTTTCCTTGACAAGGTTGGCTATCGACTCGCAAAGCAGGCTCTTGTTCACGCCGTACGGGATCTCCGTGACCACTATGCGGTGCTTTTCTTCCTCGATATTCGCGCGTGCGCGCACCATTATGCGCCCCTTGCCGGTCAGATACGCCTCGCGTATGCCGTTAACGCCGTATATCGTCGCCGCAGTGGGGAAGTCGGGCCCCTTTATATACTGCATAAGGTCTGCGACCGTGCATTCGGGGTTGTCCATGCGGTAAAGCGTAGCGTCAATGACCTCTCCGAGGTTGTGCGGCGGGATGTTCGTCGCCATACCGACGGCAATGCCGACAGTGCCGTTCACAAGCAGGTTTGGGAAGCGCGAGGGAAGAACGGTCGGCTCTTCGAGCCTGTTGTCGAAGTTGCGCATCATCGGAACGACGTTCTTGTCGATGTCGCGCATCATCTCATCCGAGATCTTTGACATTCTTGCCTCGGTATAACGGTATGCGGCGGCTCCGTCTCCGTCTATTGAGCCGAAGTTTCCGTGTCCCTCGATAAGCGGGTAGCGGAGAGAGAAATCCTGCGCCATGCGCACCATCGTGCCGTACACGGCGCTGTCTCCGTGAGGATGATAGCGGCCGAGCACGTTACCGACCGTCGTCGCCGACTTGCGGAAGGGCTTGTCGTGCGTAAGATGATCCTCATACATAGCCCAGAGTATACGCCGCTGACCGGGCTTCATGCCGTCGCGGACGTCGGGCAGCGCGCGTGAGGTGATCACCGACATCGAATATTCGATGAAGGACTGCTTTAGCTCGTGTTCCATGTCGATGTTGACTATTTTCTGATCCTTGAATGTCAGGTCCTTTTTTGTTTCCACGATTCTGTACCTTTCAATATATTCCGAATTTTAATTATCATACACTGTATGACGGCGAGGCATCGCCGTCCCGGCACTCAGCTCGGGGTGCCGGACATCATTTTATCCACCGCCTCCGCGTCGGGTATCCCGCTGCCGTCTATAGTGACCTTGGCACTCCCCGCGGCAACGGCGCGAACGAGCGCGCGCGCACCGTCGTTTTTGTAAGATTCCGAAAAAAACGAGGATAGATACGCCGCAAGAAAGCTGTCGCCCGCTCCGGCAAATCCGCGCATCACAACTTGCGGCGCAGGGCAGAAAAGAACGTCTTCGTTCCCCGGTTCGGCGCATATCGCACCGTCACCGCCGAGCGTGCAGAGCACACGCACCGAAAAGAATTCACTGATCTCTCCACACATCGCCGCTGCTTTTTCGGCAGCCTCGGGGACCTTCCGGCGGGTTTTACCGTACTTTTCCCACGGGTTTTCCACAGGAATCACCCGGTAATCCGAGCAGATCTCGAGCCCCGACGAAATAAAAAGTTCCTCGGCTTCACGCAGATTCGGCTTGATAATGTCTGGAAAAGCCTCGATGCCGAGCTTCATCGCCTCTCCGTCGCAGTCAAGCACGCATATTTTGCCTTTTTCGCGGAGCTTTGCTATGAGTGAGTTATACACACCCTTTTCCACACCCTGTGGAATACTTCCGCACAAACACACAACCCCGGCGCGCGTCCCGGCAAGCGCCGAGATAAGGCTTTCGCATTCGGCCTCCGAATACGGTCCGCCGCGTGTGTTGAGTTCGGTGCAAACGTCGTCTCCGTCGATGATCTTCACGTTTTCGCGCAATCCGCACGATGTCCTTACAAAGTAAGATCTTATCATTTCGCCGGATATGCGTTCCTCACAGAAGGCGCCGTATATACCGCCCGAAAACGAGTAATATTCCACGTCGCAGCCGAGCCTTGAGAGCAGCGTTGCCACGTTCAGCCCCTTCGAGCCGGGATCGAGCCGCGTTGCGATCGCGCGGTTCAGCCCGCCGGACGCGAGGGCGGAATGAAGATATATCACCCTGTCAACGGCAGGGTTGAGAGAGAGCACCGCAAACGACGGCGCACGGCTGTTTTGTTGCGACAAAGGCATCACCACCGGATCAGCAGTTGACACGACCCTCGCGCGGGTACACTGTCATATTATATATTATATCAAATTTCCGCCCGGATGTCAAAGGAAATCGGCGTTTTTTCTTGCATATTTCTTATTTATATGATATAATAATATAAACACAATGATAAAGGCAGAGGTCTTCAATGGCATACTACGACGATATGTGCGAGATATGGGATATCGTGCGTGAGTCCTTTCACGACAAGCTCTCAAGCGAAACCATAAAGCTGTGGTTCGGCTCGGTAAAGATCGTTTCCTTCACGGGGCGCGAGCTTACCATGTCGGTCCCGTCATCCCTCAGATACGATGTCATAAAAAGCAAATATATAGACGAGATCGGAAGGCGCTTTTCGAAGATACTGGGCTTTGATATCGACGTCGTGCTCATACTTGAAAATCACGACGGCGAGCCCGAGCAGCGCAGCGACGGAAAAAAGACGAATCTCATCGGCTCGACCATGCCGCCCTTCAACTTCGAGTATACATTCGACAATTTCATAGTCGGAAATTCCAACCGCTTTGCCCATGCTGCGGCAACGGCGGTCGCGGCGGCACCCGCGATGAACTACAACCCGCTTTTCATTTACGGTCCGTCCGGGCTCGGCAAAACACATCTGCTCTACGCCATCACGAATGAGGTAAAGAAGAAAAAAACAAACGCCGAGGTCATATACATAAAGGGTGAAGATTTCACCAATCAGCTCATCGAGGCGCTCGCGAGTCAAAAGACAGCCGAATTCCGCAACAAATACCGCTCATGCGATATGCTCCTCATCGACGATATACAGTTCATCGCCGGAAAGGTATCGACACAGGAGGAGTTCTTCCACACCTTCAATGCCCTTTATGAGGAACATAAGCAGATAATACTCACCTCCGATCGCCCTCCGCGCGAGATAAAAACGCTCGAGGACAGGCTGAAGACCCGCTTTGAGTGGGGCCTTATCGCCGATATACAGCCGCCGGATCTTGAGCTGCGCATCGCGATAATCAAAAAGAAAGCCGAACAGGTCAATATCGTCATCCCCGACGACGTGCTGAACTTCCTTGCCGAAAATCTGCGTTCGAACATCCGTCAGATAGAGGGAGCGATCAAAAAGCTCGGCGCGCTGGCGTTCCTCAACGGGCGCGAGATATCCATGGAGCTGGCAAGGAGCTGCATTTCCGAGCTGCTCGGCGGCGAGGAGCCGGTGAGCGTGACCGTAGATAAGATATTTGCCGCGGTCTACCGCAAATACGGCATCTCAAAAGAAGATCTTCTCGGCAAAAAGCGCACGAAGGAGATCGCACAGGCGCGGCACGTCTCGATATATCTCATAAAAAAGATCACCGAGATGTCATATCCGAACATCGGAAAGATATTCGGCAGAGATCACACGACCGCGCTGTCGTCCTGCGACGTCATCGAGAAAAAGCTGCGCACCGACGCGGCGCTCGCCATGGACCTCAACACGATGATAAAGGAAGTCGCCGGCGACGGGACGAAGATCTCCGTCTGAGCGCCCTCTACCTGCACATTTATCCCCTTTTCCGTGGATATGCACGGCATACCGCCGCTCATGTCCCTGTGGATAACATTTTCCTCTTTCCACACGTTTTCAACAGCGACATCCGGCATTTTCGCCTCCCGGACATACAAAACGGCTCGAAGCGGGACATCCGGAATTTCCGCGATTTTACGAGTATGAGGCGAAAAAACGGCGATTTTACGCCGGAATGCGGGACATATCCGGTGGTCGACAGAGTTATCCACAGTTTCCACACCACCTACTGCTGCTACTACTGTTATTTAGGACATTCATTCTTTTGGTTTTTACAGCCGGGAGCGCGGGCGGGAAGCCCCGCCGCCATGTTGTTCTCACATTCCGAGATCGCGTCTTTCCCGGTGTCTCACATAATTTTTGAAAGGATATTTTATCATGAAGATCGTATTCAACCGCCAGGAAGTTATAAACTGCGTTACACCGATAATGTGCGCCGCTTCGTCGGTGCGCTCGTCCATTGCCGCCGTCGAGGGCATCCTATTTGAGGCTGAGGCTCCGTCCACCGTCGTTATGACTACATACGACCTTGAAAAGGGCGTGAGAACAACGGTCGAGGCAGATGTTCTCGAAGGAGGAAGCTGCGTTATCAACGCGCAGAAGTTCCTTCAGTCGGTAAAGGTCATGGGCGGAGAGGAGATAACCCTCACCGTCAGCGACCGTCTTGCAGTAACCATAACGAGCGGCAAATCCACATACCGCATGACTGCGCTGCCCGCTACCGATTTTCCGTCGCTTCCCGCGCTCAAGACCGAGCTCGGTTTTACCGTGCAGTCTAAGGTGCTGCGCGAGATGATATCAAAGGTCAGCTACGCCATGGGCGTCAACGATCAGAGAACGATACTCAACGGCACCTATTTCAAGGTGACAGACGGAGAGCTGCTCTGCGTTGCCTGCGACGGCTTCCGCCTTGCAAAGAGTGAGAGACGTATAAATCTCGGTCACATAAACGATGACGATTCGGCACTGCATTTCGCATATGTCGTTCCCGCAAAGACGGTAAACGAGCTTTGCCGTATGCTGCCGGACGACGACGACACCGGCGTTGCCGTTTACATGGGCAGAAAGCACATGGTGTACGTTATTGAAGGGCTCACCTTCTTCACCCGTCTCATCGAGGGCGAGTATATAGATTACGACCGCATTATAATAAAGAATCACCGCATCGACGTGAAATGCCCGAAGCAGAGCCTCATGCTTGCACTCGAGAAGGCTGCCATCGTCACCGAGGAAAAGATAGTCGGCGCGGGCAGAACGCACGTCAAGCTCAGCCTTGAAGGGGAGCTTCTCAAGATCACGGCGGATTCCTCACTCGGCAGCAGCTATGACGAGATACCCGTCGAGCATGAGGGCGACGATATAGTCATCGCCTTCAACAACCGCTATCTGATAGATTCGGTCCGTTCCTGCACCACCGATGAGGTCGAGCTTCAGATGTCCACTCCGCTCACGAGCGTCAACATACTGCCGGTGTACGGAGAGGGCGAAGAGGCGACATCGGACGATATCTTCTTCCTTCTTCCCGTAAGAATGAAGAGCTGAGGAGCAGTCAAAAATCAAAAAGGATCTTATCGGTCAATGACGGTAACCACTGTTTCCGCGGAGAATTTCAGAAATATCGAGAGCTGCCGCGTCGAATTTTCACCCGGCGTGAACATTCTGCTCGGCGACAATGCACAGGGAAAGACGAATCTCATCGAGGCTGTTTATTTTGCGGCGATAGGAAAGTCGTTCCGCGGCGCGCACGAGGCGGATTTCATCCGTTTCGACCAGAAAAGCGCGCGGATAGGAGTCGCGTTCCGCGATTCTTTGCGCGAGCAGCGCATAGATATAGAGCTTTCACGCAGCAAGAGCCGCAGCGTGACGCAGAACGGCGTAAAGATCAGCCGTATGTCCGAGATAGTCGGGCAACTGCGCGCGGTGCTGTTCTGTCCGGAGCATCTCAATATCATAAAAGAGGGGCCCGCAATGCGGCGGCAGTATCTCGACGTTGCGATATCGCAGTTGCGTCCGCTTTATATGCGGTCGCTGCAAAGATACAACCGCATACTTCAGCAGCGAAACAAGCTGATAAAGGCGGCGGCAGAGCCGGAGGGCAGACGGAATTTCGACGAAACGGTCGAATTCTGGTCGTCCGAGCTGGCGCACGAGGCAGCGTTCATCACCGTGTCGCGCGTGAAGTATCTTGAGCTTGCCTCAGCCGTTGTCGGTGAATGCTTTGACGAGATGACGGGCGGCAGAGAGGTGCCGGAGATAGAATATATGCCGTCGGTGCGCATGAGCGCCGATGAGATGAGAGACGCCGCGCGGTGCGAGGAGATATACGCCGGCCGGCTCGCCGAGAACCACGATCGTGAGATAGCCGTCGGAGCGACGCTGTGGGGCACTCACAAGGACGATATGGAAATAAGGATAAATGACCGCCCGGCACGTCAGTTCGCCTCACAGGGGCAGCAGAGGTCGCTCTCGCTGGCGCTCAAGCTTGCCGAGGGAGCGATATCGCGGCGTGACAGCGGCGAGGAGCCGGTGTTTCTGCTTGACGACGTGTTCTCCGAACTCGACGCGGGCAGACGCGCCTACCTCACCGAAAAGATGAGGGAAAAACAGATCATACTTTCGACCTGTACCGAGCATGAGGGAGATATGGGCAGCGCCTATACCGGCGCCGAGGTCATAAAGGTGAAGGGCGGCTGCTTTTCACGGCAGTAAGAGAGGTTTTATCATGTATTTGCACGTCGGAAACAGCAAAAACATACGCACAAGAGATATAATCGGAATATTCGATACGGATACATCGACCGTCTCGGCTGTCACGCGTAAGTATCTTGGCACGGCGGAGCGCCGCGGCGAGGTCGAGGCGGCAGGTATAGAGATACCGAAGTCGTTCGTGCTCTATCGCGTGACCGAAAAGAACGGGAACGCCGGCAGTCGGGTGTGCTTTTCGCAGCTTTCGACCGCGTCGCTGCGCAACCGCTCGGAGGAAGGCACCGCAGAGCAGGAAAAGGTGAAAAGAAGCCTGTGAGCAGGGAGCAGAGCCCCGCCCTTACGGACGCAAGACTGTAGAATTAAGCGGAAGTATACGCGATTCCCTTGTAGGGGAGGGGTTTACCCCTCCCGAGAATGAGATCTGCACAAGCTTTGCGGGAGGAACAGAGCCCCTCCCCTACGGATGCAAGATTACAGAATCAGGCAAAAATCCATGTCGATTTCAGCATACGAAAATCAAGTTGCTGCTAAAAATAACATGAAAAATGTATTTCCGGTGCGAAAACCGACCAGATCAGATAAAATAGATTACGGTAAGACCGGAGTATATTTTATCACGGTCTGTACAGAGAAAAAACAAAAGATCCTGTCTGACGTGACCGGCAACTGTAATTTGAATGAAGGCGATCCTCAAGCAAGACATATGCCTCTTCAAAAAGTTGTTTTGCTGCCGTGCGGAAAAATTGCCGAAATCCAGTTACTGCTTCTTGAAAAACGCTTTAAAAATGTTTCGGTAAAACATTATGTTGTTATGCCTAATCATATACACATCATTTTGTGCATAGATAATTCGAATCAAAACAGCGAACCGGAAAATACAACTTTAACGGCAGTTATGTGCGCGTTTAAATCGCTGACATCGAAAATGTGCAAAAAGGAATACGGAATCGAAAAAGTTTTTCAGCGTTCATTTTACGATCATGTCATAAGAGACAGAGATGATTATGAAAAACACGCAAGATATATTTATGAAAATCCGATGAAGTGGTTTTATGATGACCTGTACGTCAGATAAAAAAACGATCCTGCAAATATGATGCCTTAAATAAGCAAAAAGTCTATGTAATCCCCGGTGGGGGAGGGTGAACTCGGAACAAATTCCGAGTTCGCCCCTCCCGTGAATGAAATTCGCACAAGCTTTGCGGGAGGAGCAGAGCCCCTCCCCTACGGATGCAAGGATTTATAAATAAACAAAAGCCATGCCGGTCCGCATTGTTTGCGGTCTGCACAGTTAAGAGACGACACACGACAAAAGAAAGGATATATAGGACAAAATGAAGGACGAGAAGAAAATGACTGCCGAAGCAAATACCGAGGAGACCGAGGCAGTCGGCACCGAAAACGAAAGCACCGAAAGCATCGGCGAGCTTGATGTTGAAGCGGCAAAGGCGGCGCTCGATCCCGAGGACGAGGTTCTGGATACCGTTGTGGCTGACGAGGCTTACACCGAAAGTCAGATACAGGTGCTCGAGGGGCTTGAGGCCGTCCGCAAACGCCCCGGTATGTATATCGGCACAACGTCGGTGAGAGGTCTGCATCATCTTGTAAACGAAATAGTCGATAACTCTATCGACGAGGCGCTTGCGGGCCACTGCGACCTCATAAAGGTCACGATAAACCCCGGTGAGAGCATCACCGTCGAGGATAACGGACGCGGCATTCCCGCCGGTATGCACCCGACACAGGGCATCCCGACACCGGAGGTCGTGTATACGATACTGCACGCGGGAGGAAAATTCGGCGGCGACGGATACAAGATCGCCGGCGGACTTCACGGCGTGGGTGCGTCGGTCGTCAACGCTCTCTCGGAGTGGCTGGAGATGGACAACGTATATGAGGGCATCCGCTATACCGAAAGATTCGAGCGCGGGCACGTCGCAAGACCCTTCAAATGCGAGGGACCGGCGCCCGATAAGGCGCACGGGCTCAAAGTCACCTTCAAGCCCGACCACACTATATTCGAAACGACGGTGTTCGATTATGAGATACTCCTCAACCGCATGAGAGAGCAGGCGTTCCTGAACGCGGGCGTGAGGATCGTGCTTGTAGACGAAAGGTGCAAGGACGGCGGCGAGCCGGTAGAATCCGATCTTAAATTCGACGGCGGTATACGCAACTTCGTCAGCTACCTCAACGCGCAGAGACATAACCAGCTCATACATCCCGAGGTCATTTATATGCGCGGCGAGCGCGGCACCTCACTTGCCGAGGTCGCGCTGCAGTACAACGACTCGTATCAGTCCACCGTGCTGACGTTTGCAAACAATATGAATACCATTGAGGGCGGAACGCACGAAACGGGCTTCCGCACCGCGCTCACGCGCGTTATAAACGACTACGCGCGCAAAAACGGAATGCTCAAGAGCGCGGACAAGCAGCTGACGGGCGACGACGTGCGTGAGGGCATATGCGCCATCGTCAGCGTAAAGCTTGAAAACGCGCAGTTTGAAAGCCAGACAAAGGCAAAGCTCGGCAACTCCGAGATAAGAACACTCGTCGATAACACGGTGTCGGCAAGGCTTTCGGAATATTTTGAGGAAAATCCCGCAACGGCAAAGGCGATAGTCGAAAAGACCATAGCAGCCGCATCCGCACGCGAGGCGGCACGCCGCGCAAGAGAGCTGACGCGCCGCAAGGGACTGCTTGAGGGCTCAACGCTGCCCGGCAAGCTTGCGGACTGCCAGGAGAGGGATGCGTCTCTCACAGAGCTGTATCTCGTCGAGGGAGACTCCGCAGGAGGTTCCGCAAAGCAGGGACGCGACCCGATCTTCCAGGCTATACTCCCGCTGCGCGGTAAAGTGCTCAACGTTGAAAAGAGCCGCCTTGACAAGGTTTATTCGAATCAGTCGCTGATACCGATAATACAGGCGCTGGGCTGCGGTATCGGCGAGGACTTTGATATTTCAAAGCTCCGCTACGGCAAGATAGTGATAATGAGCGATGCCGATGTTGACGGCGCGCATATTCAGATACTGCTTCTGACATTCTTCTTCCGTCACATGAGACAGCTCATCGACGAGGGACACGTGTTCCTTGCCCAGCCCCCGCTTTACAAGGTCTATAAGAAGTCGGGCAAGGGCGGCGAAAAGTATGCGTATTCCGACTCCGAAAGGGATAGGTATATCGAGGAGCTCGGCACCGTCGGCGTCGAGGCTGACAGATATAAAGGTCTCGGTGAAATGGATCATACTCAGCTGTGGGAGACAACGATGGATCCCGAAACGCGTACACTGCTCAAGGTGACGGTCGAGGATGCCGTTATGTGCGACGAGCTGTTCACACTGCTTATGGGCGATAAGGTCGAGCCCCGCCGCGAATTTATAGAGCAGAACGCAAAATACGCGGAGAATCTGGATATATAAGCGTAACGGACCTTGTGGGGGATGTCTGAAACAAGCGTAAACTAGTTAATGCCGATCTATGCAGATGAGGGAGATCCGGGCCGAGTCACGGACAGAGCGAGGTTGCCTCTCCAGTGAATGAAATTCGCACAAGCCTTGCGGGAGGAGCAGAGCCCATCCCATGCGGATGAAAAGCTGTTGAAATAATCGAAAAGTTCATGCCATCGGGGTATGGATATCAAGATCGGATCAAACGCCACCCGATTCCGAAAAAGGAGAAAATATGATACTTTATAACACACTCTCACACGAACGCGAAGAATTTGTTCCGAATGAGCCGGGCAAGGTCAAAATGTACACCTGCGGACCGACTGTCTATCACTATGCACACATAGGAAACCTGCGCTCGTACATCATGGAGGACGTGCTCCAGAAATATCTTGAATATTCGGGGTACGATGTCAAGCGCGTGATGAACATCACCGACGTGGGACACCTCACGAGCGACGGCGATACCGGAGACGACAAAATGCTCAAGGGCGCGCGCCGCGAGCATAAGACAGTCATGGAGATCGCAAAATTCTATACCGACGCGTTTTTTGAGGACTGCCGCAAGCTCAACATCAAAAAGCCCGGCATAGTCCAGCCCGCGACCGGATGCATTGCCGAGTTCATTGAGATGATAAAGACCCTTATGGATAAGGGATACGCTTACGAGGCGGGCGGAAACATCTATTTTGATACCTCAAAGCTTGAAAAATACTACGTTTTTCACGATTTTGAAGAGGAAGACCTTGCCGTGGGCGTCCGCGAGGGCGTCGAGGCGGACGGAAATAAGCGCAATAAGGCTGATTTCGTGCTCTGGTTCACAAAATCGAAGTTCGACTCGCAGGAGCTGAAATGGGAAAGCCCGTGGGGCGTCGGTTATCCCGGCTGGCATATCGAATGCTCGGCAATAGCGCTCAAATATCTCGGCGAGCGGCTCGATATCCACTGCGGCGGCATAGACAACGCCTTCCCGCACCACACGAACGAGATCGCGCAGAGCGAGGCATATCTCGGGCATAAATGGTGCAATTATTGGTTCCATGTGCTGCATCTCAACACAAAATCGGGCAAAATGAGCAAGTCGAGCGGCGAATTTCTCACCGTTTCTCTGCTTGAGGAAAAGGGATACGATTCGCTCGCATACCGCTTCTTCTGCCTGCAGTCGCATTACCGCAAATCGCTCGTGTTCACATACGAAAATCTTGATAACGCCGCCACCGCATATAAAAAGCTGACCGCAAAGGTCGCTGCCCTCATTGCGGAGAACGAAAAAAAGCCCGCCGAGGTCGATGCGGAGGCTCTTGCGGCGCTGAAAAAGCGCTTCACTGATGCGCTCGACAACGATCTTAATACGTCGCTTGCCGTTACGGCGCTCTATGACGTGCTCAAGGCACAGACGAACGCGGCGACAAAGCTTGCGGCATTTGACGATTTTGACCGCGTACTGTCGCTCTCGCTGACCGATGCGGCGCGCGCACAGATAGAAGAGGAAAAGAAAAAAGCAGCCGACGCTGCAGCCGCTGCCGCTGCCGCACACGCGGGAGATCCCGAGGCGCAGGAGATACAGGCGCTCGTTGATGCCAGGACCGCCGCAAAGAAGGCAAAAAACTTTGCCGAGGCTGACCGCATACGCAACGAGCTTTCGGCACGCGGGATAGTGATAGTCGATACTCCCGCAGGTCCGACATGGCACAGACAGTAAAATAAAAAAGTAAGATAATGAAAAAACTCTGGGAAAAATACCGTGAGCTGATCGTGTATATCATTGTCGGGCTCCTAACAACGATAGTGGCTTACGGCGTGCGGTTTGCCGTGCTTTATCCGATAGCCGCCGTGCTGTCGCTCGATCTCAGCGCGAACGGCGACTACCGCGTGACCGTTCTGAGAACGGCGGCAATAAGCCTCGGTTGGGTCGCCGGTGTGATATTTGCTTATTTTACGAATAAAAAATGGGTCTTTCGCGATACCGTGAGCGGAAAAGGAGCAGTTGCAAAGCAGTTCGGCAAGTTTGTGGCATCCCGCCTCGGCACCTTCTTTGTGGAATGGGGCATAGGTGTGCTGATTCCCATGCTGCTCATCGCTTGCGGATTTACGCCTTTCCGGTTCATTATCGATATCGACGCCGATAAGATCGCAACTCTGATCTCGATAGTCGTCGTTACCGTGCTGAATTATATCCTCAGCAAGCTGCTTGTGTTCAATAAACAGAAAAAGTGAAAAATTAAAAACGCTGCCGCATTTTTCAATGATCGCGGTGCACTCGGACAACTCTCGGAAGGAGTTTGCAGGAAAGAGAAAATGAAGCGTTTGACTTGTGAAATGTGCGGAGGGACCGACCTCATCAAGCAGGATGGCGTATTTGTATGTCAATATTGCGGTACTAAATACTCTGTTGAAGAAGCCAGAAAAATGATGATAGACGGCACGGTCGATGTACAAGGTACGGTCAAGATCGATAACTCGGCTTTTGTGCAAAAATATCTTGAGAACGCAAGACGTGCTTATTCTAAGGAAGATTGGGAAGAAGTCGAAAAGTACTACAATATGGTCGAGCAGAACTCTCCCAACAATATGGAGGCTGTTTTCTTCAGTTCCTTCGGTAAGGCAATGCTTTCTCTGACCGACAATGAATACTTTAAAAGAGAGCAAAAATTCGGAGTCCTGAATAGGTCGATCTCGGTCATCAACGACTATTTTGAAGTGAGCGATGAGAATAAAGAAGAGGTGCTCCGCAAAATAAGTGACGCGATTGAAAAAATGTACAGTGTCACTTTCGTTTACGGCACCGAAACGAATCAACCTACGCAGGCAGACCGCTCGTATACGATCAGGTTGGAAAACTCTGTTCGTGCGGCTTTTTTGACCGAACTGAAACAGATAAAAGAGGCTCACGCGGATCTTACATATCTGGACGAATTGATAAGTAAGAACTCTAAACAAGTGTCTGTCGGAGGCTGCTATGTGGCTACCGCCGTTTACGGTTCTTACGATTGCCCGCAGGTTTGGACGCTGCGCCGCTATCGGGACTGCACCCTTTCAAAAACGTGGTACGGCAGAGCATTTATCGGGATCTACTACGCGGTCAGCCCGACTCTCGTAAAATGGTTCGGACATACCGATGGGTTTAAGAAAATGTGGAAGAAAAAACTCGACCGCATGGTAGCAAGATTGAAGTCCGATGGCGTCGAAGATACGCCTTACGAGGACCGTGATTGGTGAGAAAGAGCACGACCGGAAATTCGATCGGAGCTTTTGACCAAACAGCAGCATAAATACACAGAGCGGATCACCGGATAAGTGGTCCGCTCGTTTTTTTGTTTTATTGCAGTTATGCTGTTCCGAAAAAGAGGGTGTTAAAAAACTCAAAATGAGTTTTTTAACACCCGGATATTCAGACCTTTATTACTTTGTGAAGGTGCACTTTGCGTCGAATTCGACCGTGCCCTTATAATTCTTTATGGTGCCGGTGACGGTTATCTTGTCGCCCTCGGCGAGCTTGTCGGCGCCGTTGCCCGTCATGCGGAAGCACTTGATCTGCTTATCGGAGATACCTGCGACCGTGATGGTGACGGTGATGTACTTGTACTGATCGCTCCACGCGTCGTCTATCTTGGTGATGACACCGGTGAGAGTTCTCTCGCCGTCAAGAGCGGTGTTTTCGGCAAGCTTGTAGGCTGCGATGAGCGTCTTTGCGGCGTCAACGTCGGCATCGGCAAGAAGTATGCAGCCGGAGTCGAACTCGACCGTGCCATTGTAGTTCTTGATCGTGCCGTACACGGTTATGGTCTGACCATCGGTAAGCTTATCGGCGCCGTCGCCCTTGAGGCGGAAGCACTTGATCGGCTTGTCGGTCATGCCGTCAACGATGATGGTGACGGTGATGTTCTTGTACTGATCGCTCCATGCGTCGTCTATCTTGGAGATAACGCCCTTGAGGATCGAGGAGGAGGACATCGACTCACCCTCGGCGAGCCCGTAGGCGGCGTTGACCGTCTTGGACTGGTCAAGGTGTTCGCCCTTGCCTATGAGTTTGCACTTTGCGTCGAATTCGACTGTGCCGTCGTAGTTCTTTATGGTGCCTTCAACGGTGATCTCGTCACCGACTGCAAGAGACTCGGCTCCGTCGCCCGCCATGCGGAAGCACATGATCGGCTTGTCGGCAAGTCCCGCGACCTCGATAGTCACGGTGATGTTCTTGTACTGATCGCTCCATGCGGTGTTTATCTTGGTGATCTTACCGAAGAGACGGTAGGTACCGCTGAGAGACGCGCCCTTTTCAAGCTTGTAAGCAGCCTCAACGATCTCGGTATAGCTCATTTCGGTGGCAACGAGCTTGATCTCAAACACGCGGGTGTCGGTGGCGCTTCCGCACTTGAGCGTTGCGGTGAGCTTTACTGTCGTGTCGGTGTCGGGCAGCTTTATCGTGAGCTTGCCGTCGGCGCCGATGACAGCGGCAGCGTTGTCGGATGCCCAGCTTATCTCGACCTTGTCATAGCTCTTGCCCTTTACGGGGAGAGTGATCTCGGTGTCGCCGGTAACGGTGGAGATGACCGACAGACCGTCCTTTTCAAAGGATATCATACCCGCATCGTCCTTGGCGGGCAGGCTTACGTACTCAAACGCATCGGCGGATACGGGGGTGAGGTAGAAGGCGCCGTCGTATACGCAGATGACGCCGGTCACGTTTGCGGTCCAGCCGGTGTGAGAAGCATGACCTTCGGTGAGCTTCTTCTGGTCGTCCTTACCTATCGGGCAGACGGAGGAGGAGATCCTCACGTAGCTCTCGTAGTTGCCGAGCTTGAACTTGTAGTAACCGCCCGAGGTGTCCTCGCCGGTTATCTCAATGCCCTTCAGCGTTACGAGCATGCCCTGCTGCGCGGTGATGGCAGCATCCTTGAGGTCGGAGGCGTTCTTGAACTTCTCGGTGAAGTCAACAGCGGTGACGGCGGTCTTGTTCTGATCGACGATCTCGACCTTTGCATTCGTGATCTCGTATGTGCCGCTGTATGTGGCTCTCGTGCCGGAGACGCGAACGGTCATACCTACCTCGACCTTATCGTCGGTCACGGGGTCGGTGTCCATCTTGTAGACGTAATAACCGCCGTCGTTGTCCTGGAGATAGAGGCAGTTGGTGCTGTTGCCCTTGGATTTTGCCATGATACCGGTCACAACGCCCTTGACGACGACGGTGGAGTCGTCGGCCGCGGCAACGTAATCAGCCCATGAAAGCTCCTTGAAGGCGGGGACCTTGTGCTTGAAGCTGACCTCTGCGGTCTTGCCGTCGGCGTCCTTGAGAGTCGCCTTCAGCGTGTAAACGATCTCCTCGGTTGTCTTTTCGTCAACATCGACGGTGACGGTCTTGCCGTCCTCGGATGCGACTATCTTAACGCCCTCTGCGGGGCCCGAGGTGATCTCGGCTGTCCATTCGACGCTGAGGTCGGTGCCGTCGATGCTGACGGTGCCGATACGCTCGAAATCGGAGGGAGTCGCCTCTGCCTTGTCTCTGTACAGGGTCCAGAGGTAATCCTTTGCCAGCGTCAGAGTGTCCTTTGAATCCGACGTTTTGCACGCGGCAAAGGCTGTGACGCACAGAGCAAGCAGGATAACGCAGGAAAGAATCTTTTTCATGGTCATACTGTACCTTTCTCTTTAATATTTAACTGTTACGATGTCATTTGCAGAGAAAACCCTGATCTGATAGCTGCCGTCGTAGAGATCGACGATACCCTTTACGGTTATCGTTTTTCCCTCATAGACGTCGGCTGTGACGGTTTTCCCGTTCCCGTCGGTAAGCACCGCGGTGCGCACGGTAATTTCCGTTCCGTCGGGAGCCGTGCAGCTCATCGTCATAGCGCCCTTCTGGGAGCTTGATTCGGATGTCGTTGTGTATATCTTCGTGACCTTGAGGTCTTCAGCCGTAACGGTGGTGTCCATCATGAGCGCGGCTGACATGAACTCGGTCGCATTGCCGTCTGCGTCGGCAAGCGTCAGCTTTCCGGCGGCAAAATCGGCGGGGTCGATCTTGCGGTAGGCGCCCTCGGCGCCGTCGCCGAGCTTCTTTATGTTGTTCGGGTCGTCGGGCTTCATAGCTCTGTAGGTAAGGCCGGATATCTGGTATGTCCCGCCCGCCTCATAGAACTGTACCGAGCCCACTATGCGCGCACGGTTGCCGACAGAAAGAATGTCAAGCCCCTCGCCTGTAAGACCGTATCCGTAGTATATATATATCCCGTAGTAGCGGTCGGTCTCGGCGTCGTAGTTTTCGATATAAACGCCCGAATTGCTGTTTTTGGTGATAACACCCTCAAACGCGACCTTTGAGCCGTTATACTTCGCAAGATTGCAGCGCAGCTCGCGCAGTGTCAGCTCAACGGCGTCACCGTAGTAAAAATCGGGATCCTTCTTGCCGGAGTGAACGCCCAGCTTTTCGCGCTTTGCCTGCGCGATCGCCGCCATGCAGGTGTCGCCGTAACGGTTGTTTGCGGATGACGATGCTATCGCCAGACCGTTCTGAAGAAGCTCAATGTTGAGGTTGCGGTATGTGTCGCTGCCCTCGGGACGGTACCAGACCCACACGAGATAGCGTCCGCCGGTCGAGTCGAGGTTCCAGCTTCCGTCGTCCGATTCGATCATAATCGAAGAAGCCCCGGAGAGCTTTTCCTTTGTGAAGCGTGACGCCGCCTTGCCGTATTCCTCTATCTTTCCGGTCGATTCGGGCGTGTTGACCGCAAGATACCTTGCCTTCAGCACTCCGCCCGCCGCTATGCTTTCGGGAACATTGAAATGTGTTGTGTCGCCGTCGATATAGGTCTTTACCGTGACCTCCTGCTTCAGTGTGGAGCCCGACGCGTCGGGCATCACGGCAACGGCATAGTCATGGGTCTCGGCGGGTGTGCCGGAGCCGGAGGTGCCGTCACCCCCGTCCCCCTTCTTTCCGCAGGCGGAAAGAAGGGAAACGAGGACCGAGAGAGCGGCGATTGCCGCGAGCACGCGGTATATTTTTTTCATTACTGTGTCATTTTGTCCTTGCAGGGGATGCGGATCAATATTCGCACTCTGCTATGGCGTCCTCAAACGCCTTCTTTATCTCGGCGTCAACGTCGGCGTCCTTGTCGATGGTGAGGCACTTGGTAAGCAGCGTGCCGACCTGGCTGCGGGCCTTGGAGGAGCCGTTGAATGCGGGAGAGGTGTAGTATGCGCTTTCCTGCTCAAGGCAGACCTTTGCACTGAGGGCGGAGATGTACTTGCCGCCGTCGGCGTTGGCGATGAACTTCGCATACTCGGGGTTCTCTGCAACAGACTTCAGAACGGGAACGTAACCGGATGCCATAGAGAACTCAGCCTGGAAGGAAACGTTCGTGGTGAGGTACTTGATGAAGAGCCAGGAGGCGAGAACTTCCTGGGGATTGTCCTTCTTGAAGATGCAGACGCTCGGTCCCTGGGAGATGACCTTCGGCTTGTCGGCGTTCACCTGCGGGATGGTGGCGATACCGACCTCAAAGGGATAGTTGCCCTCGGTGTCGGCAGCGGGACGCTGGTGAGTCGCACCGGCGGAGGAGCCTATCGACATATAGCTTCTCGTTCCGTTCGTTGAGGTGAAGAGGCTGGAGGTGTAGGAGCCGAGAAGAGTCTGGGTGGTTATATAACCGTTCTGATACCAGTCTCTGAACTCCTTGACGAATTCGCGGTTCTTTTCGTTGTTGAAGAGGTAGTTGTCGCCCTTTGCGCTGGTGTAGGGTGAGCCGTACTGCTCGCACATGGTGATGAACCAGTTGCCCTCGCTGTCATAGCCGAGAGGAATGGAATCGGGGTCGATCTGCTTGATCTTCGCGCAGAGATCCTTGAGCTCATCCCATGTTTTGGGGAGAGTGAGGTTGTTTGCGTCAAAGAAGGTCTTGTTGTAGTAAAGGACCTCGGTGGATTTTGAGAAGGGCATGGTGTACATCAGACCGTCGCCGAACTGACGGCCTTCGTTGTAGTAGGCTTCGATGAAGTCGCTTTTCTGCTCTTCGGTGAGGCCGAGGATCTCGGTCGAGCCGTCTGCGCGGGTAACGCTCAGCTTGCTGTCGATGAGGTTGTCAAGTGTGGCAACGGCGCCTGTGAGGTTATACATTGCAACGTGATCGGGGTAGCAGTATGCAATGTTGGGTTCGGAGTGAGTGGAAAGCTCGGTACCGATCTGGTCTCTCACATCGTCATACGAGCCGACCTGCTCGTGCTGGATGTGGATGTTGGGATAGAGCTTGTTGAACTCCTCGATGTAGAGATTGAGGACATCCGAGAGGTTCGAGCCCATCGTGTGGTAGAAGGTGATGGTGACTTCGCTTCCGTCATAGCCGCCTTCCGGAATGTCAAAGTTGGGAATTGCCTTCTTGTTGCCGCATGATGACAGTGCAGCTACCGATACGAGCATGAGCAGTGCCATCAATAACGCCTGAATTCTTTTCATTTGACTGTTTTTCCTCCTGAAAATGAATGTTTTGTATGTATACAGACCGACATCGGCCGTAATACCTGATGAGTGAAATGAGTTAAAGCTTGTAAATCGGAGATAAATTGCAGTGCCTTTTGTACGGGAGGGGCAGAGTCAGTACAGATCTCAATCACGGGAGGGGCAAGCCCCTCCCCTACGGAGAAACTGTTACGCCTTCCGCCTTTTCAGGCTAAGCCGCTTTGCGGCTTAGCGGGGCGGGGTAAATCAACTTAAAAGTCTGCACGGAACTAAATTCCCGGTTATACTCTCCGCCTTTTCAGGCTAAGCCGCTTTGCGGCTTAGCGGGGCGGGGTAAACCAACTTAAAAATCTGTACTATACGAAATTCCCCGCCGGTTACCCCTTTATCCCGCTTCTGCTCACGCCCTGCATGATGTATTTGCGCAGGAACAGGAACACAAGGAAGAGTGGGAGCGACACGAGCGCGACAGCCGCCATCTGGACGGGGTAGTTCGTCTGGTCGCTCGCGTCCTTGAAGGCGTTGCGCAGACCGTTCGTTATCAGCCGGTGAGCTTCGTCGTTTGCGACGAGTCGCGGCCAGATGTAGGAGTTCCACGCGCCCATCATCTTGAGGATGGTGATCGATATCAGTGTCGGCAGCGACAGCGGGATCATGACCTTCCACAGATATTTGAGGTCGCTCGTGCCGTCTACCTTCGCGGCGAGGTAAAGCTCGTTCGGTATCTGAAGGAAGTTCTGCCTCAGAAGATAGATGTAGAATATGCTGACGAGGAAGGGAACTATCAGCACCGTATATGTGTTGCGCCAGCCGAATGCGGTCACGGTCTCGTAGTTCGTTATCGTAAACAGCTCGCCGGGTATCATCATCGTCGCCAGCATTGCCGAGAACATAAGGTTTTTGCCCTTGAATTCAAGGCGTGCGAAGGCGAATGCCGAAAGCACGGTGATGATGAGCGACAGAATTGTCGAAACTATGCCGACATATGCGGTGTTGAGAAAGAGCCTGCCGAGGTTGGCGGTGGTGAATGCCTCGGCGTAGTTGCCGAACATGACCTTGCGGGGCCAAAACGTCGGCACCGGCTCGCGGTACTCGGTAAGGGATTTGAGAGATGAGTTTATCATCCAGTAGAAGGGGAAGAGAACGCACAGCGCGACAACGGCGAGAAACAGGTATGTACCCACAAGAACGGCGGTCTTTCCTATCCTCTGCTTTACCGAGGTCTTCTGCAGATCTCTTTCGTGCATTATAACCGTATTTTTATCAGCCATGTTGCACCTCTCAATAATGGACTTTCTTCTTGCTCACCCACAGGTTTACGAGCGTGACGGCAAGAATTATTGCGAACAGGATCAGTGCCGCGGCGCTGGCGCGTCCCTGCTTGTTGGATGAAAGAGAGTCGTAAATGAAGCCCCCCATCGTGTTGAGTCTTCCCGCATCGTCGGGGGGACCCATCTTTTCGCCGAATATACCGACTATGCTGGTGTATTCCTTGAATCCGCCGATAAAGCCCGTGATAATGACATAGGCAAGCATGGGGGAGAGCAGCGGAACGGTGATGCGTGCGAATATGCGGCGGCGCGAGGTGCCGTCGATGCGCGCGGCGTCATAATACTGGCGGTTGATGCTTTGAAGACCGCCGAGAAGCACGAGGATCTTGAAGGGCAGCGCATTCCAGACTATGTATATTATCATGACCGTCATGTTTGCCGCATACGACGAACCGGTGTTTATCCAGTTGACGGGGCTGCCGCCGAAGAATTCTATCACGTTGTTGATGATGCCCGCGGTGATGATTATCTCATTCTCGGTGCCGAAAAAGCTGCCGACGATATTGAACATCGCGGCAAATACCATGCCGATGGCGATGGAGTTCGTCACATAGGGCAGAAAGAAGATGGTCTGAAGTATCTTCTGGAACCGCTTTATCGAGTTGAGACCGACGGCGATGAGCAGTGCGAGCAGTGTGGAGAGGGGAACTGTCCATACGCAGAGCAATATGGTGTTTTTAAGGCAGGAGAGAAAGCGCTGATACTGCACGACCTTGACGAAGTTGCCGACGCCGAAGCTGAACGATCCGCCGCCGATAGCCTCAAGTCCGCTGTATCCTTCGAGAAACGCCATTCTCACGGTGTTTATTATCGGCCAGACCGTAAACACCAGCAAAAGCACTATCGCGGGGGACAGATAAAGCCACGCCTTGAGCTGATTTTTCTTTTCCATGACTTTATTCTCCGAAACGGATCCTTTCTTCAGAGTCCTTTCCGAAGATGAAGGTCTTATGGGGCTTGAGGGAGAACCTCACCGTCGCCGATGCGGTATCGACCTTGTTGTCCGACCCGATTATGGCGCGTATGATCGGATTTACCGAGGCTTTGTGGCGCGATACTATGCTGACGTCGCGTCCCATGACCTCAACGCCCGAAAGCTTGCAGGTGAGAGGGCCGTTCTCGTCGAGTATAAAGCCCTCGGGACGCACGGCGGCGTAAACCTCGCCGTCGGGAGCGCCCTTTACGTCAAGCACCGCCTCGTCGCCGATCATAAGCTTTTCGCCTTCGACTCTGCCGGTGAAAACGTTGATGGGAGGCGTGCCGAGGAACTTTGCGACAAAGAGGTTCACGGGGTCGTCATACACCTTCTGCGGCTCGCCGACCTGCTGCACCACACCCTTCTTCATGACCACGATCATGTCGGAGATGCTCATTGCCTCCTCCTGGTCGTGCGTTACAAAAACGGTGGTTATCTTTGTTTCGCGCTGTATGCGGCGTATCTCCTCGCGTGTCTGAAGTCTCAGGCGCGCATCGAGGTTCGAGAGCGGCTCGTCGAGCAGAAGCACGCGGGGCATTTTGACCAGCGCGCGCGCAATGGCGACACGCTGCTGCTGACCGCCGGAAAGCTCGTTCGGCTTGCGGTCGAGCAGCTCGTCTATCTGAACGAGCTTTGCCGCCTCAAGTGTGCGCGCAAGCATTTCGTCTTTTGTCAGCTTGTCGGCTCCCTTGAGATTCTGGAGGGGGAAGAGGATGTTCTGCTGCACCGTCAGATGCGGGTAGAGCGCGTAGTTCTGAAAGACCAGTCCGACGCCGCGGTTTTCGGGAGAAAGCTTAGTCACATCGTCGTCGCCGAAAAATATCTTTCCCTGCGTCGGGGTCTGAAGCCCGGAGATCATGTAAAGAGTTGTGCTCTTTCCGCATCCGGAGGGGCCGAGAAGACCTATAAGCTTGCCGTCCGGCACTTCTATCGAGAAGTCATTGACCGCAACGACCTGTTCGTTCGTCTTTTTGTTCCGGCTCGGGAAGATCTTCGTTACATTCTGCAAAACGATTTTCATTGTCCGCCTTACCTTTCATTTATGCCATTACATACAGGCGGGCGTGAAATATGGTATTCGGAATGCTCCGTTTTCACGCCGTTTTTGTATCTTGTGGATATTAATATTCGCTTTTTGCGGCTTCCTCCGCCGCGAGTTTTTTGCGGCAGTCTATCAGCTCGTCTCTGTCGCGGAATATCTTCTGGCTCGCCATATCCGCCGCCGCCGTGCCCGCAAGCAGGTCATGTATAGGCGTGTGTGCAGGCGTCGCCGCAATGAGAATGATCTCGGTCAGAAGAAGAAGCCCCAGCACCGCGGTGCCGACGATGCCCGTCATTCCGAAGAATATCATCAGGATGATGAGCGCGGGCACCATGGTCTCTATGGTGTATTTACCGAGCAGAGTGCGTATCAGCAGCATGACGGGAGTTATCCTCACGCAGTCGGTGCGCACAAGGCATATGCCGAATATCTTTTTGCCGAGAGTCTGTCCGTTTCCTATGATAAGAGGAACGGCAAATTCAAGCAGCATGTATGACAGCAAAAAACCGAATGAGATAATAATAACGGTAAGATTTACGACAGTGCCGTATATTCTCGCCGCTTCCTTGTCCTCATTCAGTTCCTTTGCCGCGGCATCGTAGCTTTCTCTTTCCGCTTCGTCGAGAGCACGGTACTCATCCTCGGTCATATTCAGTTTTACACCGTACTTTTCCTCGGCTGCGGCATAAATGCCGTCAAGCTCTTTCGTGTAACCGTCATATCCGGTCACAGCCGAAATAATAAAAGCAAAGCCTACCGCTGCCACGGAGAGCAGGATAACATCAAACAAAAATGCTGATGCCCTCTTCCAAATGCTTGCCTTTTGTAGATCGTACATCATCGGTTCAGAATTCCTTTGCTCATCCGTATGCCCGGATCGGCTTTTTCTTCATTTAATATTATATCAATTTTTTCTGATAAATTCAATAGGTGCAGCGACATTTGGGCAATATTTATCCGCCAAACTATTTGAATTTTGACTTATACGGTCAAAAATCGGGCGGCTGCCGTCAAAAAACGGAAATTTTCCGTTTTTCGGGAGGCAGCCGCCGGGATCATCAGAATATTTCCTTGTCGCTCGGGCGGCGCAGGTCTATGCGGTATCCCTCCGGGATGCGCGCTGCTTCCTCCGCACGCCTTGCGGTGTGGTCCATACGCGATACGCCGAAGGGCGGGCGCCAGCCGGAGGATTCACCGGAAACGGGCGCGTCGGGCTTGCCGGTGTCGGCTGCGACGTATGCGTCGAGCTTCTCCTTAAGAAAACGCACACGCGCGCTGTCGCAAAGCGAGGGGTAGAGGTCGTGCGTCTCGGGTGAGCTCTCAAAATAGTAGTACTGACGCCGCGGGCCGTGCCATATCAGTTTGTCGGTCTCGCCCGCAGCCATGTAAACGCCCTTTTCATGGCAGTTGTACTGCGAATAGACTATATCATGCTTTCCGGTGAACAGGTCGATGCCGTCAAACTCGGCGGGGTCGTAGTGAACGCCTGCGAGCGAGAGGAGCGTAGGCGCAACATCGACGAGAGAAACCGGATCAGAGCGCCTGCCGGCGGGCATTCCGGGAACGCGCAGCATGAACGGGATCGCCGACGCCGACGAGAGCATGGTGCGCTTGCCCATATTGCGATAGTCGCCGAGGCATTCGCCGTGATCCGATATAAAGAGGATCGCCGTGTCGTCATACATACCGCGGCGGCGCAGCGCGTCGGTTATGCGGGAGATCTGGTAGTCAACGAACGAAACGCAGGCGTAATAGAAGTTTTTAAGCTTCAACGCGTCGAGGTCGGATATGCCGAGGCGGTCCGCGTCAAAGGTTTTGTGCAGCAGCGGCTTGAGCTCGCGGGTGTCGTCCGGTACAAAGGGAGCGGGCAACTCGTCCGAGCGGTAGAGCTTGTTCCACGGCGCGGGCGGGCAGAACGGCGGGTGCGGGTGTATGAACGAGGACATGAGAAAGACCGGCTTTTCCGGGTCGCAGTTTTCAATGAACTCGACCGTGCGGTCGCCTATCCACTGCGTCGGGTGCGCTTCGGCGGGGAGCTGCGATACCTGCGGTACGTAGTACATCTCGCTGCGCTGACCGTTGTAGTCGAAAACGTAGGGATAATTTTCTTCAATATATTTCGTGTAGTCGTCCTTCGGGTGAGACATCTCCTCCTGCGTGTCGCGGCGCGAAAAGCCGAGTGAGCCGTATCGGTCCCACACGTGGTGCATCTTGCCGACGCAGCAGGAGTCAAAGCCCGCTTCGGTCAGCATCGAGTAAAAGCCGCGCCCGCTGTATGAGAGCCCGGGGTTGTTGTTGCTGTTGCCGTGACGGTTGGCATACTGCCCCGAGAGCAGCGAGAGGCGCGCGGGCACGCAGACCGGAGATGGTGTCACGGCGCGGTCAAAGATCACCGATTCCGCCGCAATGGCATCAAGCGCGGGAGTCTGGACATAGGGATTGCCGTATGCGCCGAGCGCATCGGGGCGAAGCTGGTCGGTCATAAGGATCAGGATGTGCTTCAATATCTTAGTCCTCCGTGTTTTTTTGATGATATGGTGAGAAGATCATCCGCATGAGCGGAAAGTCTACATTAAATATATAAGTTGTTTTCGGATCCCTCCGAAGAGGCAGCAGACCGCCTCAGATCTTTATTCCGTATGTCTTTACAAACTTTTTGAGTTCCGCTTCCGTCGGCAGCGAGGGCAGCGCGCCCGCGCGTCCCACGGTCATGGCGCCGACGAGGTTGGCGTATCTTCCGGCGCGTTCGATGTCGCCGCAGCGGAGGTATTCAAGCGTAAGAGCCGATGTGAATGCATCGCCTGCGGCGGTGGTATCGACTGCCTTTACGTCAAATGCGGGCAGGCAGAAATAATATTTGCCGTCGTATATGTAGGCTCCGCGTCCGCCGAGCTTTATGACATAGTAGTGAGCGTCCACCATGCGCGAGAGTGCGGTCGCCGCACGCAGGCAGGCTTCGGGCGATGAGGGGACGATCCCGGTGTACGCCTCGGTCTCTGTCTCGTTGGGGGAGAAGACCTCAAGGCGCGGCAGCTTTGCAAACGGAAAATCGGGCAGCGCAGGTCCCGCATCTATAAATATAGGAATATTCCGCTCCGCCGCATAGCGCGCGGCGTATATGATGGCATCGGCAGCGATCTCAAGCTGCATGAATAGCGCATCCGGGCGGCAGAGCATGGCGCTCTCAACGTCATCGCTGCATATCGCGGCATTTGCGCCGGGAAAAACTATTATCCGGTTCTGGCCGGAGGGCTCTACCATTATCGAGGCAAGGCCCGTCGCGCGCTCGGGGTCGGTGACTATAAAGCGGCAGTCCACGCCCTCGCGTGCGTATATGCGCCGCAGCTCGTCGCCGTTGCGGTCGTTGCCGAGACGGGTGCAGAAGACCGAGTCGCCGCCCAGACGCTGTATTGCGACCGCGGCGTTCGCTCCCTTACCTCCTGGGACAAAGCGAAAACTCCCGTCGTCAAGCAGAGTCTGACCCGCTTCCGGCACGCGCGCGACTTTCATAACAAAATCCATGTTGGCGCTGCTTACAGTCAGAATTCTTTTTTTCATCGTTCTAACACCATACCTTTTTACATTTATTGCTTTTTGTGGCTTGCTGAAGGTGCATACCGACCTTATACGATATAATTATATCGCGCCTTGCAAAAAAAATCAATAGGAATTTTCAAACCACCACGGGCACTTTTGCCCTCAACAATGCCTCGAATGATTATATATGGTAATTAACAAAAAAATAAATCGTGTAAAACTCGAAAAAAAGCTAAAAAAAGTTGAGAAAAGGTATTGACAAAGTGGGAGGGATGAG
>CAJLZE010000023.1 GCA_905210995.1 uncultured Anaerotruncus sp. | reverse complement strand
GCTGCATCTCCGAACCTTATGAACTCGGGACGGGTGAAGAGGAAAAAGTGAAGAGGGATGAGTAAGGGCTGAGGTAGGTTTTGCCTTTATACTCGCTTATCCGCCGAAGTGGGAGCCTCTTTTTACGCCCTCAGTCGCCTCCGGCGACAGCTCCCTCAAGAGGGAGCCTCGGCAAGACTTCGAGCTTAAACCTACTACATGGGTACTGCCGTATGGGATGGGCTTGCCCCTCCCGGGAGTGAAATCTGTACTCGTTTCACCGGAGTAGCGGTCTCGGGTTTTGCCCGAGCCCACCATCCCCTACATTGATAAGGAGGCTTTTATATGAGATCAAAATTTTTGCCGCTGCACGCGCTCACGCTGCGGGCAATGGTGCGCCGCCGCTGGGCGAGCCTTTCGATCATTCTGATGATAGCGCTGGGTGTGTTCGCCTCGATAGTTCTTCATCAGCTTACAAAGCGGCAGGAGGTCGCGCTTGAAAAAATGATCGACACGACCGAAATAACCTGCATCGTCACCGACACGCGCGGCATGAACAGCGGCAACCTCGAAATGTACTCGCTGTGGGTGGACAAGCTGTTCGGCAAACACGGTGAGACGGTGGCAGACTACATATGCAACATCCACGCTGCGGGCACGGTCGAGCTTGCCGAGCCTATGGGGGTATCGCTGCGCAAAATACTCGATATTGCCTCCGAAGAAGCGCTTTCGTCTCTCGAAGGCAGCGGCGTGACGTTTTACGACGGCTACGACGAATCCGTGTTCCGCACCGATGCGCGCGTGTGCCTTGTTCCCAACGAAATGAAGGTGAACGACGACGGGATCGTAAAGGTGCGGCGTGAGGGGATGGAAACGGTCGAGCTTACGGTGATAGGTACGGTGAGCGGCGCGGGAAAGAACATCGTGTGGTGCCCGTTTTATACGCCTGTGGATGGGGATTGGTATCTGGCGTTTCCGGTCGATAGCTGCTCGTTCAGCATACGCGACAACCGCCTGTTCGATGAGACGAAAGAGGCGATATACCAATATTTTGTGGTCCCCTCGCTCAGCGCGATCAAAACCAATTCCGATTACGGCGTAATGATCCGCGACGAGCTGTACCGCAGCACGCTTGAAAAAATAGAGAGCAATATACAGCTACTCGGAATGATGCTGCCGGTGCTGATAGTTCTTTGCTGCTTTATCGGATTTTTTACGAGCTTTCTCTCGACAAGGGGAAGGGAAAAGGAGTTTGCCGTTATGCGGTGTCTCGGAATGTCTCCCATAAAGGTGTTCCTGCTCGTTTTTGAGGAGTTCGTCATTCTTGCGGCGCTCGGCGGCGCCGTCGGCTTTGCGGGCGGGTATCTCTTTGAACGTTCGCTGCCGCGTGAGGCTGTGGAGAAAGCATTTATCATTCTCGGTGTCTATCTTGTGGGCGCGGCGATATCCGTTTTGCGCATATGCAATGTAAATGTAATGAAATTAATGAAGGTGGAGGATTGAATCATGAGCGTTCTGACCGCAAAAGATGTAAAGTACGAGTACCGCAATTCATATCAGACAGTTAAGGCCGTCGGCGGCGTGAGCTGCGAGTTCGAGCAGGGGAAGGTCTATGCCATAGTGGGCAGCTCCGGCAGCGGAAAAACGACTTTCCTTTCCCTCCTTGCCGGGCTTGACAAGCCGACGGAGGGAGAGATAGATTTCGGCGGCAAGTCTACGTCGGATATCGACCGCGACAGCTACCGCCTCGACCACGTGTCGGTGATATATCAGAATTTCAACCTTTTTCAGCATCTGACGGTGCTTGAAAACACGGTCTATCCCCTTTATGTGCGCAAGGTGCCGAAGGGAGAGGCGCTGGCTGCGGCAAAAGAAAAGCTGCTCGGCGTCGGGATACGCGAGGATCAGTTCCGCCGCCGTCCGAATATGCTGTCCGGCGGAGAGCAGCAGCGCGTTGCGATCGCGCGCGCTCTGGCAGCGGGCAGTGAGATAATTCTTGCCGACGAGCCGACAGGCAACCTTGACAGCGCCAACAGCAGGAACATCGTCGAGATACTTCAGAAGCTGGCGCACGAGGAGGGGCGGTGCGTTATAATCGTAACGCACGATCCCGCCGTTGCCGATGCTGCGGACATAGTGCTGAGGATGAAGGACGGTCTCATCGACAGCACGGAAGAATGACCGCATGAGTATATAAAAAACACCGCGACGTATTTTGCGTTCGCGGTGTTTTTTTGTGTTGATATCCGACAAAAAAGCTGCTATACTAATTAGTTATTCCGACAGGCGGTGCGCCGCGCTGTCGGGGCAAAAATGCGGCACGGAGGTTTTATTGGCGCAATGATAAAAAACAGCTTCCGCTATGCGCTGAGGCGGAGCGTTCCGATAATGGTAGGGTATTTTCCCGTAGGAGTGGCATACGGCATTCTTATGTCGAGCGCGGGATACGGCGCCGTGTGGTCGGCACTGGCGGGGCTTTTCGTTTATGCGGGGTCGCTTCAGATGCTTATGGTCACATTTTTCGAGAACGGCGTTCCGCTGCTCACGGTGACGGTCACGGCGCTGCTTTTAAGCAGCAGACATCTTTTTTACGGAATTTCCTTTATCGGCAAGTTCAGAAGCTACGGTGCGTGGAAATACTTCCTTATATACGGAATGTCCGATGAGAGCTACTCGCTGCTTTGCTCTTACAAAGAGCAGGACGGCGCCGACGAAAAGTGGGTACACATCTTTTCCACCGCGCTCATATGGATATACTGGATATTCTTTTCGGTCCTCGGTGGGCTCGTCGGCTCGCTCATCACCTTCAACACCGATGGGATCGACTTTGCGCTGACGGCGCTGTTCGTGGTGATACTTATCGACGGGCTGAGAGGGGCGAAAAGCAAAATGCCGGGTGTCATTGCCGCCGTGTCCTCTGTCGGCTGGATACTCGCGGTCGGAGCGGACAGCTTTCTGCTTCCGTCGCTTCTCACTACGGTCGCGATACTCGTCGTCTTCGGGCACAAAGAGTGGACGGTACCCGAGAGAGGGGGAGCGAGATAATGCGCGCATCCTTCGGATATTCGGTGGCGGTGATGGCGATATGCGCCGTATGCACGTTTGCCGAGAGACTTATGCCGTTCCTGATCTTTCGCAAGGGGCGGGTGCCGGCGGTCGTCGCATACCTCGGGCGGGTACTTCCCGTTGCGATAATGGCGACGCTTGCGGTATATTGCTTAAGAAACACCTCGTTTACGTCGGCAGCGGGATATCTGCCGCAGCTTGCCGCGGTCGCGGTCACGGCGGGGCTGCATCTGTGGAGAAAAAGCACTCTTCTCAGCGTTCTCGGCGGGACGCTCGTATATATGGTGCTTGTTCAGTTCGTTTTTGTGTGAAAACAGGATCATGACCGACTTGAAAGTCGGCTTCGTTTCTGCTATAATTGAATTGAAAGTAAAAAAAGAAGGATCATTCGGTGATGAAAGAAAAAAAGGTAATAAAAGCAGAATTTCTTGTCGGTGAGCGCGCGCTGTTCGGTGCGCACGACCTGTGTATAAGGGACACGATATTTGCGGACGGCGAGTCGCCGCTCAAGGAGAGTCGCGATATCGAGCTTTTCGGCAGTATGTTCAAATGGAAATACCCGCTTTGGTACTCCAAAAACATATCCGTGCATGACTGCACATGGTTTGACATGGCGAGAGCGGGCGTGTGGTATACCGAAAATATATCCGTTGAAAATTCGGCGATCGAAGCGCCCAAAAACTTCCGCCGCTGCCGCGGTCTCAGCCTGACAGACGTTTCGTTCGCCAATGCAGCCGAAACGCTCTGGAGCTGCAGCGATGTCACAATGACAAGAGTGACCGCAAAGGGCGATTATTTTGCGATGAACAGCGAAAATATGAAGATCGACGGGCTTACGCTTTACGGGAACTATTCCTTTGACGGGGCGCGCAACGTCGAGATAAGAAATTCGCGACTGCTCTCAAAGGATGCCTTTTGGAACAGCGACAATGTGACCGTTTACGACTCGTTCATATCCGGCGAATACCTCGGTTGGAACGCAAAAAATCTCACGCTCGTAAACTGCACCGTCGAGAGCCTTCAGGGTATGTGTTATATCGAAAACCTTGTTATGAAAAACTGCAAGCTGCTCAACACGACGCTTGCCTTTGAATATTCCACTGTCGATGCCGACATTACGGGTAAGGTCGACAGCGTGCTCAACCCGTCGGGCGGAACGATAACCGCCGACGAGATAGGCGAGCTGACGGTTATGCCGGACAGGGTCGATCCCTCAAAGACGAAAATAATCTGCCGCGGAGGGGCGACGGCATGAAATTTGATTTTGACAGAGTAACGGACAGAAAGAATACCAACTCCCTCAAATGGGACGTCGGCGACGGCGTGCTGCCCATGTGGGTCGCCGATATGGATTTTGAGGCTGCGCCGGCAATACGTGCGGCGGTCGAAAAACGTGCCGCGCACGGGATATTCGGCTACACCGTGATACCCGACGAGTGGCACGACGCTTATATCGGTTGGTGGCGGAGCCGTCACGGTTTTGCCATCGAAAAGGACTGGCTCATATTCTGTACCGGAGTCGTTCCCGCGATATCGAGCATTGTGCGCAAGCTGACGACGCCGAACGAAAACGTGCTTATCTGCACTCCCGTTTACAACATTTTTTTCAATTCGATAGTCAACAACGGCGTAAGAGTGCTTGAGAGCCCGCTCACGTATGACGGGAAAAAATACGGCATCGACTTTGCCGACCTTGAAAAAAAGCTTGCCGATCCGCAGACGACGCTTATGATACTCTGCAATCCGCACAATCCCGTGGGCAAAATATGGGACAGAGAGACGCTTGCGGAGATCGGCAGACTTTGCGAAAAATATCACGTGACGGTGATATCGGACGAGATACACTGCGACCTGACCGAGCCGGGAAAGGAATACGTCCCGTTTGCATCGGTCTCGGAAAGCTGCCGCAAAAACAGCATAACCTGCATTGCGCCGACAAAGGCGTTCAACATCGCGGGGATGCAGACGGCGGCGGTCGCGGTGCCGGATCCGTTTTTGCGCCACAAGGTGTGGCGGGCGCTCAACACCGATGAGATAGCCGAGCCGAATGCATTTGCGGTCGATGCGGCTGTTGCCGCCTTCACGCAAGGCGGGGAATGGCTCGACGCTCTGCGCGGATATATAAGCCAAAACAGGCAGACCGTCGCCGCATTCATCGCGAGCAGCCTGCCCGAGCTGCGGCTCATACGCGCGGAGGCGACATATCTTCTCTGGATCGACTGCTCCGCCGTGACTGACGACAGCGTTGAGTTTACCGAATTTCTGCGCACCGAAGCGGGGCTGTACATTTCCGACGGCGCGGAATACGGCGAGACGGGAAGAAAATTTGTCCGCATGAATATTGCGTGCCCGGCGTCAACGCTCCGAGAGGGGCTTATGAGGCTGAAAAACGGCACCGAAAAATATAAAGAAAGCAAACGGAAATAAAATAACGCCGGGATCCCGACCGGCATTTATGAGGGGCTGTTAAAAACATTAAGTTTTTAACAGCCCCGCGTTTCATATTATATTACATTATCTTTACACCGCGAAGGAGCAGGCGTGCCGGACCCGCGCAGCGCTCGCGCACCTCGATCCTCTCCGAAAGGCGCATCGTGTCAAGCACCTCCGAGAGCTTTGCGCTCATCGTAATGCCGGTTATCGGCTCGGCTTTTCCGTCGGCGTGACGGTAGGCAAGCCTGATCTCGCCGCCGATGTAGTCGTTGTAGAGGTCTACCTGGAGCCCGGAAAGCGACACGCATTCGATGTGCGGCATGGCGTCAAGCTCGGCATCGGTCAACGTGCCGGAAGCGACTGTCATGCAGCGCAGCTCACCCGTTTCGGGCTCGCCGAGGTAGGAGGCGAAGCGGTGCGATCCGAAATATCCGACCACCCTGCCGTCCTCAATGAGGGCGGTGTCGGCGAGCTTTACGCCGTCTCCGTCAAAGAAGGCGGATCTTGAGCTGCCGCGCAGCCTTGCCGTCATAGAAAGACTCAGCCTGTCGCCGCTGCCGGAGGTCTGTATCACATCGCCTTTTTTGTGCAGGTTAGAGTGCACATAAACGCCGGCATAGGTGAGGTCGTAAGCAAGAGCCGACATAAGGTCGTCGATCTCCTGTCCGCGCAGCACGACGTCCGCTTCAATGGGAGTCGCGGGCTTTACCGCCTTGCGGCGCAGCGCGACCTCGCGCATTTTTTCGGATATCTCGGCGGTCACGGCGGCAGCATCGAATTCGGTAAAGCGATATGCCTCGTAAAGCTCGACCGACTCGTTGCTGTCCGTAAATGTCGGTATCGCCTCTATCATCGCGCGGTATTTCACCTGAGTCTTATCTATGCCGCGGCTGTTCATCACGCGCACGGTGTCGCGGTAAAGGAATATCTCCGTTGCGTTTATCGAGCCGCCCTCAACGCAGTCGGCGTCAAACACCGCGTCTGCGATCTTTGCTGCAAGCACGCGCGGTTCGTCGCCGCCGAGGTTGGATTCAAGTTCGTAATTCCCGCAGCCGTCAGCGGGCAGCTCGTATGGCTCGTTGAAAACGAGCTTTGCGCGCTCTGCCGCGGCGGCGATCTTTTCCTTTATCTCTTCGTCGCTCATCGAGCCGTATACGGTGAACGTCGCGTCGCCGAGCTTGCCGTCGTGCTCGACGTAAACGGTAACGCTCGTCTCTCCCGTGTCGGTCGCGCGCACGGTCTCAAGGCTGCGGTGAACAAAGAACAGCTCATACGATTCGGTCTTCGAATCGGTTATGCGGTAGCCGGATATATTGCGCTCCGCTCTCAGCATATCAACAAGAACGTTTTTCATCCGAGTTTAACCCTCACTTTCAGATTCGGTCCGCCGTCCGAGACGCGGATGAATTCCTTATAGCCCTTGCCGCAATGACCAGAGCCTATGACCTCAAAGCCGTCGGATACCATGGATATCGACTTGAGCAGATCCGGCACGAAGCCGCTCATCACGACCGGAGCGACATAATGGTCGGTCAGCTTGCCGTCAACGATCTCGATGCCGTATGCGGCGGTGCACTGTATCTGCCAGTTTTTCGGATCCTCCATGCCGTTATCTGTCTCAAACAGCATATATCCGTGCTTTACCGACTTTATCATATCCTCGAGCTTGTCGTGACCGCGCTCGAAGAAGGTGTTCGTCATGCGTGAATACGCCTTGCGCTTGTAGGATTCGCGTCTGCCGTTGCCGGTGGGCACGGTCCCGAGCTGCGCGGCGGAGGCGATGTCCGAAAGTCCCGCGACGAGCACGCCGTCCTTTATTATCTGCGTGTCGGATGCAAGCACGCCGTCGTCGTCGAAGAAATACGAAGCCACGCTGAACGCCGCGGCTGCGCCGTCGTGCATATTGGCTATCGGCGAGGCGACATACTGACCGACGCAGTTCTTGGCAAGCGCGCGGTCCTTCACGAACTGATCCATCTCAACGCCGTGACCGAACGCCTCGTGCGCGATGAGCCCGGTTATCGAGCTGTCGGTTATCACGTCGTAAATGCCCGGCTCTATCGGAGTCGCATGTGTGAGATTCAGCGCCTTTTCGCAAACACTGTCGGCGCGGCGCGGCATATCCTTCATTATTTCGGAGATAAGATTGGAATACGACATCTCCCACGCCTGCACCATTCTGCCGTCGCGGCAGATGATGAACTGCGTGCCGTTCACCCAGCCGTAATGCTGTGAAAGCTCGCGGTTCTTTGACACAAAGAGCTTTGACACCGAGTGCGGCTGTACGGATACGACTGCGTTCACAAAACGCGTGTCACGCGCGAGCAGTTTGTCGCGCATGTCGGAGCAGAACGACATTATGTCGCCGTCCGAATATTTTTCGAAGTCGGACTCACGCAAAAAATCCTTTTTGAGTGGCTCGTCCGACGGTACGGGGCAGGATATCATCCTGTCCTCAAGTGAGGGGGCGACTCTCACCGCGTCTGTGATCTTTGCGGCAAGCGCCGCGGCGTCGCCGTCAAGATCGCTCAGCGAATATTCAAAAAACGAGCGCCCGTTATGCAGCCTTACGACAAAGCCGCATTCGCCTTCACCGTCGCGTATTGCCGATGAGCGGCGGTCGGTGCGGTAAACGGTCGTGTGCACGTCGGTGCCGAGAATGCCGACATAGGCAAATGTCTTGCCGAGCTCGGCAACAAGCGCACGGCAGGCGCCGCGTTTGCCGTCCAGATACTTTGAAAATGGCATGAAAAACCTCCTTTTGTCTGCCGCTGCCGCGTTATTATCGATGCGTCGCCGGCAAAACTTTCATATATATATTATAGCACTGCGGCGGGGAATTTTCAATACTGCACCGGTTGAAAACCCGGTGGGGAAGGACGAAAAAACGCCTGCCGGAACACGGCAAAAGGCAGCCGCACACCGACGCGACGCCGTATACTGTATATGCACCAATAAAATGAATAACGGAAATGCCGCAAATATACGCCGAAAAGTGAATTTCTGCGCCTTTTGAGGTGCAAACGAAACCCGCACGCCGTTTTCCTGCATAATTCGGAAACACACGGAAGCGGCGAAAGCCGAGGTAAAATGCGGTTGGCACATTGTTGCACAATTTGCGAACATCCTTTATTTACGGCATTGGTGCAAATGTTGAAATTTCAAAAATGCAAAAAAATCTATTGAAAAAATAAAAAGAATATGATATAATCCTCGCATCGGAGCGGAGTTCGTTTTGAAGTTTTCGGGTGCACGGGTTGCAAACTTCCGCATTGCGGAAACGGATGGAACGCATGGGAGCCGACGGCGCGCCGTATGCGGTGCGAATGTATGCTGAATGAATATTTTATGCATATTATTCAGAATCGCGGCTTTTGAAACTCATATTTTGTACTTATATTTATTAATACGCTGTTGACATCGGTCCGCATGTGTGATATAATGTATAAAACTTCCGAGGAACGGATATTGCATATGCGGTATCCGATGCATATAACCTTTGATATACTGGTACATCTCGTGTGTGCTATTATATAAGAAAATTTTTTATGGAGGAATCTGAAATGAGAAAATTCAGAATCTTGGCACTTGTGCTTGCGCTTCTGGTTATTCTTCCCGCAGTCGTTGCCTGCAAAAAGACAGACGACAATGGCGACGGCACCGGTGACAACACCAAAGAAGTTGTCTACCAGCCCGTTGATCCCGCAGATGCGGTAGAGCACAAAGACTACACTTCCGTTTATGATATGATCGGTGCAAAGGTCACGATCGACATGGTCACCGAGAATGATGACGGAACCGCAAAAGTTACCTACGAAGGTAAGGACTACGAGCTTGGCATGGACTTCCTGTCCATGGCTATGGTCTACAACACCACCGTTCCCGCCGGCAGCACCAAGTATAAGACCGCCGAGGATGTTTACAACGAGTGGTGGAAGCTCTACATCCAGAGATGGAACCTCCTCGTTCCCGAAGTTCCGCTTTACTCCAACCAGTATTTCGATATCTACAACGCTAAGATCGAAAACTTCAAGACCACTCCTTACTGGGGTCCCGCGGATGCTATCATAGCTTCCAAGGTCAAAGCCGGCGAGACCAACTCGGTCATCCTCGGCAGCACCACCGACCTCTCCGGTGCGTTCCGCAACGCAGGCTGGGGCAAATCCTCTCCCGGATCGTCCGACCTTGACATCCAGAACCTGACCTCCGGTCACGAGACCGTTATGGCAGGCACCGACGGTTCCTACGTCTGGAACATGAAGGCTCTTGCCTCCGTTCCTACCTCCAAGGTCAACGACGACGGATCCCTTACCTACACCATCAAGGTCAAGAACGACCTTAAGTTCAGCGACGGTTCCGCTATCACCGCGAAGAACTACATCGCATACCTCCTCGCCAACAGCACTGCCGTTTCGGTAGCTGCGGGCGGCAACGGCACAGTCGGTAACACTGTTGTCGGTTATACCGCATTCAACATCTATGACGGCACCAACGACGGCAAGGATGTTGTTATCAAGGAAGCCAAGGACGGCAAGGAAGCCGTTACCGCTAAGGCATCCAAGTACTTCTCCGGCGTTCAGCTGATCGATGACTACACCTTCGCAGTCACCTTCACCTCCGACTATGCCGGCTACTACTACGCAATGATCAACGCTTCGTTATCTCCCAGCGCCCTGGCTCTCTACCTCGGCAGCGCGGGCGACATCGTTGTTGATCCCACCACCAAACAGTGCGGCCTTAACGACGCTTTCTATGCAAAGACCACCGTTGAGGGCAAAGAGACCTACAAGACCGCTGCCGAGATCGTGGCGAACCTTGAGTGGAACTCCAAGATCCCTTACTCCGGTCCTTACTATGTAGCAAACTACGACGCTTCTTCTCACACCGCCACCCTTAAGCTCAACAAGCAGTATCTCGGCGACGACGTCCGCGGCACTGCCTCCATCGAGACCATCACCTACGTTAAGATCGTTTCCGAGACCCAGCTTGACATGCTCAAGAAGGGCGAGGTCGACGTTCTTGCCGGCATCACCGGCGGTGACGACACCAAGGCGGCTCTTGAGACTGTAAAGAGCAGCAACGGTAAGTTCGCCGAAACTCACTACGACAGAGCCGGTTACGGTAAGCTCGGCTTCCGCTGCGACTTCGGTCCCACAGCCTTTGCTTCCGTCCGCCGCGCTATCATCTACACCATCAACCGTCCTGCATTCGCTCAGACCTTTACCGGCGGCTACGGCAGCGTTGTTGACGGTCCTTACTACGAAGGCTTCTCCGCTTTCAAGGCTGTCAAGGATTCCATCGTGCTCAACAAGTACACCTACAGTGCCGACAGCGCTGTCGATGAGCTTGTAGAGGGCGGCTGGGTCTACAACGTAAGAGGCGAGGCGTTCGACGCTTCCAAGGATGATATCCGCTACAAGAAGCTTGAAGGTTATGAGCTCTCCAAGGATAACCTCAACTTCAAGTCCAACGACGGCAAGTACTCGACCGTTAAGATCGACGGTGCTTACTACATGCCTCTCGCCATCAACTGGTACGGCACTCAGCCCAACTCTGTTACCGACCAGCTTATCACCGCATGGCAGACCAACCCCGACTCCACCACCAAGATCGGTATGTACATCACCTACACCTCCACCGAGTTTGCTCCCGGTCTGTATGGTGAGCTCAGCCGCATGGAGAACTACGGTTACGACGGCACTCCCAAGCTGAACGCCATCAACTTCGCATCCGGCTTCACCAGCGCCGCTTACGACTATGCGTTCAACTGGACCATCAATCCCGATATGTATGACGACTACAGCGCTGCATACGTGAAGGATGAGGCTGATTTCTGGGAGAACTACAGCAAATAAAAGGTGACACTCGTCGGATTCACGGATGATCCCGCAAGGGATCTCCGCTTCCGACCGGTTACCGGACAACACGGCAGAAGCGGCAATGCAAGTTGCCGCCTCTGCCTGATTGGTGTATATAAGCACTGTATGCACCGAAGGAAAAATAATCCGGGAGGAGATCCGATGGGAAAATATATACTGAAAAGACTTCTGTATATCCTGCTTGTGTTCTTCGTGCTGTCTTTTCTGCTCTTTATGATCTACAATATGCTTCCCGTAGATAAAGCCGCATCCACGGCACAGGAAGAAGTAAAAGCCAGCAAGGGCAAGCTCAATTACGAAGAACGGTATCAATACTGGCAGGAAAAATACGGTACGAACGGCAATATGCTTGAACGCTACGGCCGTTGGCTAGGCATATATCCTTACAGTGACGGCAGCTTCAACGGCATGCTTGAGGGCAACTTCGGCACTTCCGCTCAGTACGGAAAGCCCGTTACCGAAATACTCATCGAGCCGATGAAGAATACCGTTTTCATCAACATTCTCGCCACTATACTTGCGCTCGGCATCACGATCCCGCTCGGTATCTTCTGCGCGGTCAAACGCGGTTCGAGACGCGACGTGGCTGTGCAGGTCGGTACCATTATCGGTTACAGTCTGCCTACGTTCATTATAGCCATCGTATTTATATGGCTGTTCTCAATAATCCTCGGTTGGTTCCCGGTCTCGGGAATGGTTACTGCCGGAAGCGTTGACTGGTCTCCCATGCGTCAGTTCTGGGACAAGATGTATCACTTTGCGCTTCCTCTTATAGTCATGACCTTCTGCTCGCTCGGCGGCATGACCCGTTACGTCCGTGCTTCCATGATCGAAGCGCTTTCAATGGACTGCATACGCACCGCAAGAGCCAAAGGTCTGCGTGAAAAGACCGTTATCTACTCTCACGCATGGAGAAACGCCCTTATTCCTATCGTAACGCTCGTTATCGGTTGGTTCCTCGGCATTTTCTCCGGTTCTCTTATGATCGAAAATATATTTGCCCTCAACGGCGTCGGAAAAATGTACTTCTCGGCACTCACGACCAGTGACAATGAGGTCGTTCTCGCTCTTCAGATGTTCTACATTCTTCTCGGCCTCGCCGGCAACCTTATAATAGATATCGCTTACGGATTCGTTGACCCGCGTATCCGCGTCAACAAATAATAAGGAGGGATTTGTATCATGTCAGATAAAAAGAACGGCAAAAAGACCTCCTCGGCGGGCGGTACGCTGTGGCGCTGGCTCAAGCGCGCTTTCTTCGGTGCAAGCAAAGAGCTGACCGATGATGATGTTTTTGCGGTCGAAAAGCTTGAGAGCCCTTCAAAGCTCGCCGTAAAAGCGTTTTTCAGACGCAAGCTTGCCGTAGTCGCGCTCGTGGTCCTCATCTCAATGTTCCTGCTCGTTTTCATAGGTCCGCTCTTCCTGCCGATGGATCTGAACTTTACGGATTCCAACCAGGCAAACATCGCTCCCACTATGTCGATGAAGAGCGTTCCCGCAGGGCTTAAAGACAATATTTCAAGCATCCACGGCTATGCCAACTTCACCGTCGGTGTCAGCCGCGACAATAACCTCTATATCTGGGGATATACCAAGGACGCACTTACCAAAGCCGATTATTCGGTCTTCCCCGAGGATATCAAGGAAGGTAATGTCCTTGTCGCCGCCTCCGGCAGAGACCATGCCATCGCCGTTACAAAGGACGGCCGCGTGATCGGCTGGGGCGAAAACAGCCGCGGTCAGTACGGCAAGTTCACCGGCAACGAAGACGACCCGATCATCGAAATGCCCGAGCAGTTCATAAACGGCAGGATCGAGGATGTCTCCAAGGTGCAGGATATCGTTTGCGGATATCAGGCTACGGCTCTTACCATCGGCGGTAAGGTCTATATGTGGGGCAACACAAAGGCGTGCCTCAATATGCTCGATGTCGATAAAGCCGATATCAATAATGTAAAGAAAGTCGCACTTTCCAACTACTACGCTCTTCTGCTGCTTGACGACGGTACGATCTCGTGCCCCGGCGGTATACTTAACGCCGAGCGCGTGGTCACCTCCGACGGGAACAAGGTCAAGCTGCTCTCCTACCTTAAAGGCAAAAAGGTCGCAGACATTGCCGCGACCAAAGACTGCTTCATTTTCCTGCTCGAGGACGGCGAGGTGCTCGTTCAGGGCGCTTCCCGCTACGGTGAGACCGATGTGCCCGTGCTTCCCGCGGGCGAAAAGCTCGTCAGCATAAGCGCCGGCGCGAACCATATCGTCGGTATCTCCGATGCCGGCACGGTCTACGCATGGGGCTCGGATTCCAACGGTCAGTGCAAGGTCGCGGGCAAGACCGGCGCCGCCGTATACGCGGGCGCATATCAGTCATATGTCGTTGACGAGAACGGCAAGCTGCTTGCCAGCTCCGGCATGAGCGGCTACCTCTTCGGCACCGACAGCAACGGCCGCGACACATTTACCCGTATAGTCCACGGCGGTAAAATGACCATGACGATAGGCGCTGTCGCCGTTATCGTTTCCTCGGTCATCGCGATCATCGTCGGATGCCTCTCCGGTTACTTCGGCGGTTGGGTGGATATGGTCCTTATGCGTATCACCGAGATATTCTCGGCGATCCCGTTCCTGCCCTTCGCAATGATGCTTTCGTATGTTCTGACATCGAGACCTATCAGCGAGACGATGAGGATATTCATCATAATGATAATCCTCGGTCTGCTTTCGTGGACGGGTCTGGCACGTATGATCCGCGGTCAGGTGCTTGCGGAGCGTGAAAAAGAATTCGTTATCGCAGCCAAGGCAATGGGCATCAAGGAGAAGCGCATTGCGTTCAAGCACATACTTCCGAACGTGATTTCCGTTATTCTTGTCAGCATGACTCTTGACTTTGCGGGCTGCCTGCTTACCGAGTCGTCGCTCTCCTACCTCGGCTTCGGCGTTCAGCAGCCGCGTCCCACATGGGGCAACATGCTCAACGGTGCGAACAACTCCGTTGTTATCCAGAACTACTGGTGGCAGTGGCTCTTCCCGGCGATATTCCTTTCCATTGCAACGATCTGCATCAACATTATAGGCGATACGCTTCGTGACGTTCTTGACCCCAAGAGCAGTCAGGAAAAGTAAGACGGGGGTGAGTCAGAATGTCATTATTGGAAGTTAAGAACCTTCACACCTATTTCAAAACGAGAAAAGGCATAGTCAAAGCGGTAAACGACGTTTCCTATACGCTTGACGAGAAGAAGACCGTCGGCATCGTCGGCGAGTCCGGCTCGGGCAAGAGCGTGTCGGCAATGAGCATACTCAAGCTGCTTGACGGCAACGGATATATCGCCGGCGGCGAGGTCCTTTTTGAGGGCACCGACCTCACAAAGCTCACCGAGCAGCAGATGTACGATATCCGCGGCAACAAGATATCCGTTATATTCCAGGAGCCGATGACCTCGCTCAACCCCGTTTTCACGGTCGAGCGTCAGCTCAGCGAGCCGTTCATCATCCATCAGCATATGTCCAAAAAGGAAGCCGCAAAGCAGGCGCTCAAAATGCTTTACGACGTGCAGATCCCTAACCCGGAAGCCGTCATAAAGCAATATCCGCACCAGCTTTCCGGCGGTATGCGCCAGCGCGTTATGATCGCTATGGCGCTTGCCTGCCGCCCGAAGATCCTGATCGCCGACGAGCCCACAACGGCTCTTGACGTTACTATCCAGGCGCAGATACTTCGTCTGATGAACGATCTGCAAAGGGAAAACGGCACGTCCATCATCTTCATCACGCATGACCTCGGAGTTATAAACGAAATGGCAGACGACGTTGTCGTTATGTACTGCGGTCAGGTCGTCGAGCAGGCGTCGGCGCGTGTCATATTCACCGACTGCAAGATGAGCCACCCGTATACCGAGGGGCTTATGATGAGTATCCCGCGTATCGACAATATCACGCACAAGCTTGAGCCTATCCCCGGTGTTGTTCCTCACCCGCTTGCTCTGCCCAAGGGCTGCAAATTCGCACCCAGATGCAAGTACGCGACGAAGAAATGCTTTGAAGAGGAACCTTCTCTGGTCGAGGTAATGCCCGGTCAGAAGATACGCTGCTTCTATCCTGAAAAGGAGGTGAGAACAAGTGCCGAACACCAAAAAGCTCTTATCAATCACGAATCTTAAAAAATATTTCCCGATCGCAAAGTCGAGCATATTCCAGAAAGAACAGCTTTACGTCAGAGCGAACGAGGATATTTCCCTTGACATCTATGAGGGAGAGACGATAGGTATCGTCGGCGAGTCGGGCTGCGGAAAATCCACGCTCGGCAGAGTCTTGCTTCAGCTTTACGATCAGACTGCCGGAACAACGGTCTATTACGGTGTTCCGCGCGCCGAGGTCGCGCCCAAATATGTGCTTCACACGCTCAAGCACGTCGACAAGTATATATCCAAGCTTCATGCGGCGCAGGCTCATGCCGACGCACTCACCAAAAAGGCTGATGAGCTGGGCGAAAACGCGAGCTTCTTCGATCTTCAGAAAAAGAACCTTGCCATAGCCGAGTATCAGACGGTACAGGCTCATATATCCAAGATCCTCGGCGGCTTTGTGGTTGCCGATACCGATGCGGGCGCTGCGCTCCTCTACAAGAAGGCTCTTATTGAGGATGCGGCAGCGGCACTGTCGGATAAGATCCGCGACATCGACCTTGAGATTTCCGACATCGACGCCGCAAATGACGAAAAAAATGCGGCAAAGGCTGCAAAGAAGCGCGCAAGTCTCGTTTCGAAGCGCTATAAGCTCGCAGGTGAGCGTGACGTGAAGAACGGCGAGATCGCAGAGCTTGACAGTAAGATCGCAGAGCTCAAAAAGCCGCACGCGAACGACCCTGAGTTTATGCGCTATGAGGCGATGCTCGACGACGGTATCGACCTTGCACGTCTCAAATATTCCGAGATGCGCCACCTGCGCAAGGATCTGCAGATAGTCTTCCAGGATCCGTACTCCTCGCTCAACCCGCGTATGACCGTCGGTCAGATCATCGAGGAAGGTCTTGTGGCACATAAGATGTACAAGCACGGCTCTCCGCTGATGAAAGAGCACATTCTCAACGTAATGCGCCAGTGCGGCCTTCAGGATTATATGCTCCACCGTTACCCGCACCAGTTCTCGGGCGGTCAGAGACAGCGTATCTCTATCGCGCGTGCACTTGCGGTGCACCCGAAGTTCGTTGTCTGCGACGAATGCGTGTCGGCGCTTGACGTGTCGATCCAGTCGCAGATCATCAACCTGCTTCAGGAGCTTAAGGAAAAAGAGCACCTCACGTATATGTTCATATCCCATGACCTTTCGGTCGTCAGATATATATCCGACCGTATATGCGTCATGTACCTCGGCAATGTGGTCGAGCTCGGCGATGCCGCAACGATATTCGACGACCCTCGTCACCCCTACACCGTTGCGCTGCTGTCCTCCATCCCCACCACAGATATCGAGAGCCTCAAAAAGGAACGCATACTTCTGGAGGGCAATATCCCCAGCCCCATCAAGCCGCCGTCCGGATGCAAGTTCCACACGAGATGCTATATGGCGTGCGACAAGTGCAAGCGCGTGCCGCCCGAGCTTCGTGAGATCGAGCCGGGTCACTTTATTGCGTGCCACTTCCCCGAGAAGAAGATCGACAGCGAAGGAAATTATCTTTTCAAGCTGCCGAGCATGGAGAAAAAATCGGTCAAGGACCTTGACTGAGTGTCATGGAGGCGCTGCCTGCGCTGCAAACGGGTACTGAAATGATTTGGAAAAGATTAAAAAAGTCTACTCCGGAGCAGGAGCAGGAATTCAGAGACAATCTTGAAAGGGAAGAGATCACCTTCAAAGATAAGCTTGCAATGTGTCTGTCGGCTTTTCTGGTGATCGTGCTGCCGTGTCTTGCGGTGCTTATCGTCCTTGCATTGTTGGTGCTCTGGATGTTCGGCGCTTTCTGACAGTCGAAGTAACGGGCTGTTGAAAACTCAAAATGAGTTTTCAACAGCCCGTTTTGCTGTCTTAAGCGGTGCGCCGCCTTTTTTGATGCCCACCGGCTGTGCAGCGTAAAAGGAGCGTGACTCAACCCGCGGTTTATTGACATACGTCCGTTTTTATGTTATACTATTAATAAACCACGGGAATATTTTTTAAATATTTCCCCAACCTATGGGCACCGGTGCGTGTCATAAGTATAACACCTTATAAAAACGGAGGAAGATCAATGGAGAAAAACAAGACCGCAGAAAAATACCTCACGCAGACCGTGACCGCAAAATGGGACATAATATTCGGCGCGTTAGTCGCCGTCGGCGTTATCCTGTTTCTCGTAGGCTGGGGATGGGGCTATTATTTCAGCATTCCCGCGGTGTTCGTCGGTGCGGCAGGGTTCATCCTTGCGCGCTCACAGCGTGTGTCCGACGACGACTATCAGGGGCTGCTCGATCATATCCTGGTTGACAACAGGATAGAAAAGACCGCCAAGCCCGGCGCGCTCATGCTGACGTCGTATGTCATGAAGGACAGCCGGATCGCGCGAGGCATCGACAGGGCGCTGCGCAGCGACATATATTTTATGGCGGAGTTTGGCTTCGGCGGCGGATCGTGCCGCATCGTAACGCACACGGTCGATATCGCAAAAGCAACGGTTGCCGAGAGCAGATATACCGTGCCGGTGGCGGAAAAGCCGAGGATCGAGGCTGAGACCGTTGAAACACGCCTCGGACCTGTGACGCAGAGTTATCTTGTTTTTGATAATGAGAGCATAAGGCTCCCGGTAGACACTTCATCGGCGGATGTCGATGAGGTCATGGCGAAATTCGGGAGATAAAGCACGAAAACGGCAGGCGTCAGTGTTGAAGAACTCAAAATGAGCTTTTCAAAACTGCCGCCTGCCGCATTTTTATTATTGCTTTCGCATTTTTTTGATCTTTTCGGGGTCGGGCGTGACATAAGCCGTCTGGTTCGTGTGATATATCACATATCCCGGACGTGCACCGGCGGGCTTTTTGATGTTCCGCACGGCAGTGTAGTCAACGGCAATGTTGTCGCCGCCCGCGGCGCCCGAATGATATGCCGCTATTTCGGCAGCTTCGGTCATGTCGCGGTCCGGCGCTTCACCGCCGCAGACGAGCACCACGTGCGATCCCGGCACGCCCTTGGCGTGGAACCATATATCCGAGCGGTCGGCACGGCGGAAGGTCAGCTCGTCGTTCTGAAGGTTGTTCCTCCCGCAAAGCACCGTGTAGCCGCCCGAGGTGACAAACTCGGCGGGTACGCTTTTCAGCTTTTTGGGCGGCGGAGTTTTTTGCTTGCCGGCGTAACCCGAGCGCCACAGCTCGTCGCGTATTTCGGCAAGCTCGGCACCTGTTTCGGCGCGCGAGAGTGCGTCGAGCGCCGAACGCACATATTCAAGCTCTATCTCGCCGAGATTTATCTGCTTTGTAAGCTCGCGCTTTGCGGTTTTCGACTTTGCGTATTTTTTGTAAAGGCGCTGCGCGTTTGCGGAGGGCGACAGCCTGCCGTCAAGCTTTACCGTCCGCACGGCAAAGCTGCCGTCATCCTTCATTTCCGAATAGTCGGTCAGCCGTGCGTCGGTGTCACCGCGCTTTATGAGATAAATATTTGCCGTGATCAGGTCTGCGTCGCGGCGGTAATCATCGCCATGCTCGCAGTCGGCAAGCTCGCTCCTCTGCACGTCCAGCTTGCGGCAAAGGCGGCTCTCGGCAGCCTTCATGGTGCGCAAAAGATCGTCGGCACGCGATTTTATCAGTGCGCGCCGGTCACGCTCGCCGTAAAAGGTGTCAAGCAGCTCGCCGAAGCTGCCGTATGTGCGCAATTCGCTCTCGCCGTATTGCAAAAGCGGAAGAAAAGAATATTCGGCGGGCGCGCCGCCCGAATATGCCATAACGGGGGTAAAGCGCTTTTCCTTTATCAACCCGATAACGGCGGAGAATTCGCGCCAGAGCAGATAACCCGAGCACCCGCCGACGGTCGCGTCGGTGCTCCCGGCTGCGCGGAAGGCGATTTCGCGCGCCACGGTCGGTGAGATGCCGAGGTATGTCGCGTTTATGTGCTTTGCAGCCGAGCGCTCGGGAATGCACTCGCCGAGCAGAGCGAGAAATCCGTCGCGCGTTTCGGTGAGCGGGTCGCGCTTGTCCTGTGCCGGCGGCAGCTCGTACTGCATTCCGGGCAGGACCTGACGCAGACGGGACGTGGTGAAGTCCACCTGCCGCATGGCGCCGAGTATTTTGCCGCTGCCGTCGGTAAAAATGAGGTTCGAGTTTTTGCCCATCACCTCGGCGTATATGAATTTTTTGCTGTCGTAGCCCATTTCGTCGCGCCCGTCGAATTCAAGGCGCGCCACGCGTTCAAAGCCCGGCTGCGTCGCGCCGACGAACACCGAGCCGACAAAATGCTTGCGCATCAGCATACAGAGCGTCGGCGGGACGGCGGGATTGTCGGCGGGCTCGGAGGTATACGCCATGCGCGGGTCGTTTGCGCCGCAGCGCATAAACAGGCGGCGAGCGCCGTCGCGTGTGCGCAGACCGAGTATCACGGTGTCGTTCTGCGGTTGATATACCTTGTCGACCCTCGCGCCTGCCGAGCAGCGGTTAAGCTCGTCGATAACTGCGGCGAGCATTCCGGCATCATATGCCATATCAAATGATCCTTTGCTTTTTTATCAGCCGAACATGACGTGATCCACCTCGTCAAGGGAGGGGAACACAAAGTCGGGTTTTTCCGCGACCGAGGCGGCGTCAACGTCGGCGGGTGTGGTCTCGCCCGAGAGAACGAGCACTGCGGTCACTCCGTGCTTTTTGCCGAGGGCGATGTCGGTATAGAGGCGGTCGCCGAATATGCACATTTTCTCGCGTGCGATGCCGGTCGCCTCGCTTATCATCTCGACCGTCTCGCGGTAGGGCTTGCCGAAATATGTCGGAGTCTTGCCTGTCGATGCGGTCACGAACGCGGCAATGGCGCCGCTGTCGGGGATGAAGCCGGTTTCTGTGGGGCAGTTGAAGTCGGGGTGAGTGGAGAGATATTCCGCACCGCCGCGTATGAAGCGGCAGGCGTTGTCGAGCTTCGCGTATGTGAGCGAGGTGTCAAAGCTCGTGACAACGATGTCGGCTTTCTCCTCGCTGCCGTCAAGCATTTTTATGCCCGCGGCGCGGAAGTTCTCGACAAGCTCGTCGGTGCCGACAAGATAAACGCTCTTGCCGGGACGGTGGCGGAGAAGAAATTCTATCGTCACATCGCCCGAGGTCATTATCTCCTCGCGCGTGGGAGAGAAGCCGAGGCGGGTCAGCTTGCCGACATAGAAATCGGTCGTGTGAGAGGCGTTGTTTGTGAAAAACAGCACTCTTTTGCCGTGGGCGCGGAGATTATCGATAAAGCGTATGGCGAAGGGGAAGACGTTATAGCCGAGGTAAATGGTGCCGTCCATATCGAATATGTAGAGTTCTTTTTCGTTAAGTACCGAAGTATCGGGGTTTTTGAAGTCCATTTTGGTTTGTACCTTTCCTGCGCATATTATTACATTATAATTATACCACCGCCTTGACTTTTTTGCAAGATGATGATACAATATTGTTTGCAATACACGCATCGGAGCTGAAAAAATGTCTGATAATTCGAAAAAAAAGATAAATAACATCACGGGCAAAACGATACTCGGCATTGACGTCGGCGGCAGCACGACAAAGATCGTCGGCTTTGCGCCGGACGGCGGGCTCATTTCCCCGATATTCGTCCGCGCGACAGATCCCGTTACCTCCGTTTACGGTGCGCTCGGCAGATTCACGTCCGAAAACGGGCTCGGGCTCGAGGATATCGACCGCGTGATGATGACGGGCGCGGGCTCGGGGTTTGTGGATACTCCGATATACTCGCTCAGATGCCGCAGTGTTACCGAATTCAAAAGCATCGGGCTCGGCGGGCTGTATCTTTCGGGGCTTCCCGAGGCGATCGTTGTCAGCATGGGCACCGGCACGGCGCTGATACACGCAAAGCGTGACGGCAACGGCGCGCTGACCGATTATCTCGGCGGTACCGGAGTCGGCGGCGGCACGCTCGTGGGGCTTTCAAGACGGCTGTTGAATATCGACAACATTACGCACATAGAGCAGCTTTGCGAGGGCGACGGCCTTTCGAACGTCGATCTTCGCGTAAGGGATATATCGCGCGAGGGGCAGTTTACCGGGCTTAACGACAACCTCACCGCCTCGAACTTCGGCAAGCTCAGCGACCTTGCCTCAAAGAGCGATATCGCGCTCGGCATCGTCAATATGGTGTCCGAGACAGTTGCGATGATGGCGATATTCGCCGCGCGCAATTTCGGGCTCAAAGACATCGTTCTCACCGGAAACCTCACCACTATCGCGCCCGTGCGCAGGACATTTGAGGGACTTTGCCAGCCCTTCGGAGTGAATTTCATCATTCCCGAACTTTCGCAATACGGCACCGTTATAGGCGCGGCGCTTCAATAAAGTATCTCCGGACAAAAGTCCGGAGATGTTTTTTATCCGTTATCTTTAGGATTTCGGCTTGCTGCCCGTGATGCAGGCGGCGATAAAGCCGAATATCAGCGCGGCGGCGGTGCCGCCCGACGCTGCGGTAAGTGCGCCTGTAAGCACGCCGAGCAGACCGCGCTCACCTACGGCTTTTTTTATCCCCTTGGCGATGAGAAAGCCGAAGCCCGTGAGGGGAGTCGTTGCGCCGGCGCCCGCAAATTCGGCAAGCGGAGCATAAAGCCCCACGGCTCCCAGCAGCACGCCCGCAACGACGTATGCGACAAGTATGCGCGCCGGAGTCAGCTTTGTTTTGTCGATGAGCACCTGCGCTATCACGCAGAAAATGCCGCCGACAACGAAAGCGCGGAATATATCCATTGCAAATTTCATTATCTTGAGCCTCCCGACGGCGACGTCAGGTGCACGAGATGCGCCACGGCGGGTATCGCCTCGCCTTGCTTGGTGCTCGAGGGGCTCATCATCGCGCCCGTGCCGATAAAAAGAATGTTCTTCAGCATTCCGCTTTTGAGACGGGGCAGCAGATATGCCGCAAGCACTGCCGCCGAGCAGCCGCAGCCCGAGCCGCCGGAGTGTACATCCTGCCGCTCGCGGTCGAATATCATCATGCCGCAGTCGGTGAGAAGCCCCGTGCGCGCCGTTTCCGCACCGGCGACGGCAAGCAGGTCGTGCAGTATCGAGTTGCCCTCGAAGCCGAGGTCGCCGGTCACGATGAGGTCAAAATCGGCGGGCTTTTTGCCGTTTTCGTCAAGATACCGCAGCACGGTGTCCGCCGCCGCGGGAGCCATTGCCGCACCCATGTTGGCGGCGTCTTTTATTCCTTTTTCGACCACAACGCCCGGCATGACGTCGGCAATAAGAGCCGAGGCATCGCCGCACGCCTTTCCGACGATGAACGCACCCGCGCCGGTGACGGTCCACTGTGCCGTAGGCGGGCGCTGGCCGCCGTATTCGAGGGGATTGCGGTATTGCCGCTCGGCCGAGGCGTTGTGAGACGATGTGACCGAGGCTGCGCGGCGGTAAAGCCCCGCGCTGACCGTCATTGCGGCGAGGGTGAGCCCCTCTGCGCAGGTCGAGCACGCGCCGTAAAGCCCGAAATACGGGATGTCGAACTGAAGCAGCCCGTAAGCCGAGCCGACGCACTGATTGAGCAGGTCGCCCGCAAAGACCGCGTCAATGTCCTCCTCGCCGATGCCCAGCTTGCCCGCAGCGCCCGAAAAGACTATGCGCTGCATCTCGCTTTCGGATCTTTCCCACGTTTTCTGACCGAAACGGTCGGTCGGATCCGAAAAATCAAAAAGATCGCCGAGCGGCCCCTCTTTTTCTTTTTTGCCGACCGCGCTTGACGCCGCAAGTATCGCCGCGCCGAGGGTTTTTACCGTGCCGCCTTTTTTTCTGCTCATGTCATACCGCCTTTGCCGTCCGCCGAAGCAAAAACGGCGGAACTTTTTCATTACGGCTATATTTTTTACCTTTTCGTATTGATTTATACCTTGCGAAATGGTAAAATGAATGGCGGATATAATACCGGACATATCCGGGAAAGGTGAGTTGCAATATGAAAAACACAGTTATCGAAAACGGCACGCTGCGCGCGGAGATATCGCCCGTCGGCGGCGAGATACAGTCTCTCGGCAGGATAGAGGACGGCAAATTTATCGAATACTTCTGGCAGGGACTGCCCGAATACTGGAGCGGGCGTTCGCCGCTGCTCTTTCCGATAGTCGGCAGGCTTCGCGGCGGCGCTTATACCTACAAGGGCAAGAAATATGAGATGCGCTGCCACGGTTTTGCGCCGCGCCTTGAGCATAAGATCACGAAAACGTCGGAGAGCAGTGCCGAGACGGTGCTTGAGGAAAGCCCGGAGTCTCTGGCGCAGTATCCCTTCGGCTTCCGCTTTACCCAGACGCTTACTCTTGACGGCAATACTCTGCACATAAAGATAAAAGCTGTCGCAAAGGACGAGCTATGGTGCGCCTTCGGCGGTCATCCGGGCTTTGTGCTGCCCGATGCGGACGGCGGCGTTACCGATTTTGACAGCCTTTATGTGCGCGTTAACGACAAAAAGGCGCCCGAGAGAATGATCTTCTCGGACACCTGCTTTGTCACCTCCGAAAGGCAGCCGTTCCCGCTTGACGGTGAGGGCAGATTCAAGCTCACCCATCACCTGTTCGATGACGACGCCGTTGTGCTCTGCGGTGTGAAATCCGCAACTCTCGGTTCTACGGTATCGCCGAGAAGCGTTACGGTAACGAGCCCCGACGCAAACTATTACGGCTTCTGGCAGACGCGTTACAGCGACAGCGCGCCATTCCTCTGCCTTGAACCGTGGCAGGGCATCCCGTCGCGCGACGGAGACGACACGGTGTATGACGATCTGACGCGCCGTGAGGGTATGTATCACCTCATGCCCGGCGAAAGCGCGGGATTTGAGTTTGATATAACGCTTGAATGACTCTCAGCGGACGAAGTGCGTGATGATCTCTGAGATGAGCACCACGGCGCAGCATGACACGGCGACGGGGAAGAGCCCCGCGCCGAACCATGCGGCGACGACGCCGACGATGAGGGCGATAACGCCCGCTATCGGGTTCCCCGCGGCATCAACGATCGCCGGAAAGGTCATGACCGCAAGCGTCACATACGGGACGTAGTAAAGAAACGAGCGCAGAAAGTGGTTTGTGATCTTTTTGCGGATAAGTGTCATCGGCAGCACGCGCACGGCAAACGTCACTGCCGCCATTACGAGAATGTATACATAAACATTGTGTTTCATTGTTTCTCGTCCTCGCTTTCGGAGCGCGGGAAGAGCAGCGCAGCCGCCGACGCTATTATGAGCGTGAGGATGACGGTGCGCGTTCCCTCGGATATTGCTGACACCAGGGGCAGCCGCGACATGGCAAACGATGCGGCAAAGGACACTGCCACCGTGCCGCAGATAACGCGGTCGCGCCTTGCCGGAGGAATGATTATCGCAAGGAACATTCCGTAAAGCGCAACGCCGAGCGCGGTCACGACCGCGTCGGGCAGTATGCTCCCCGCGGCTGTGCCGAGTGCGGTCCCCGCAGCCCAAAGCGGCACCGATACGAGCATTGCGCCGTATGTATAGGCGGGTTCAAGTGCGCCGGGACGCGCCATGGCGATGCCGAAAAGCTCGTCGGTCGTGTCAAAACCCATTATGAGGCGGTGAACGGTGCGCGTGTCGGGCGAAAAGCGCTGGCTCATGGCGCAGCTCATAAGTATGTAGCGCGCGTTTGCGACAAGAGTGATAGCCGCCATCTCGATATACGACGCGTTTGCGGCGATAACGGTAAAGCCCGCATATTCGCCGGCAGAGGCGTTGCAGAGAAGACTGGCGAGCGTTGCGGCGGTGACGCTGAGTCCCGCGGCGCGCGCGGCGATGCCGAGAGAAAACGCAACGGCAAAATATCCGAGCCCGATGGGCATACCGTCGCGCATTCCCTCGCGGAAGATGCGTTTGATCTCAGTTTTTGTTTTCTTCATTTTAAATATTATCCGGTGAGTATTTGACACTATTATAGCACACGCGGCACCGGAAGTAAATCGTTATATTTCACCGAAAAAACGGCTGAAAAGCAGCCGTTTCGGAGTACTTTTTATAGGAGACGGCTCATGAACAACAATAATATAAACAAGGGGCTCTTTGATTTCATCGGCGCATCGCCAACGGCGTTTCATTCCGTGGCAAACGCCGCAAAAATGCTTGAGGCTGCGGGCTTTTCCGAGCTTTGCGAGAGCGGCGAATGGCAGCTCTCTGCGGGGGAGGGCTATTATGTGACCCGCAACGGATCGTCGCTGATAGCGTTCCGGTTTCCCGAGGGCGACTTCAACGGATATATGATGACAGCCGCGCACGGCGACAGCCCCGCGTTCAGGATCAAAGAGAACGCGCTGCTGGACGGTAAGGATTATGTCCGCTTTTCGACCGAAAAATACGGCGGAATGCTCTGCTCGAGCTGGATGGATCGCCCGCTGTCGGTCGCGGGCCGCATAACTGTGCGCACTGCCGACGGCATTGAGATAAAGAACGTAGATCTGCGCGAGCCTGTGGCGATAATACCGAATGTTGCGATACACATGAACCGCAACGCAAATGACGGCGCGTCCTTCAACGCTGCGGTGGATATGCTGCCGCTTTACTGCCTCGGCGGCGACGGAACGGAAACGCTCCGGGCGCGTGTGGCTGCTGCTGCCGGCGTTGACGAAAAGGATATACTCACTACCGACATCTCGGTCTACAACACGCAGGCGGGAGTTGAGTGGGGCACGCTTATCTCCGCGCCGAGACTCGACGACCTCCAGTGCGCGTATGCGTCGCTTTGCGCCTTCATCTCCGCGTGCGGAGAGGGGATGACCGCTGCCTCCGTGCCGGTGTACTGCCTCTTTGACAACGAGGAAGTCGGCAGCCAGACAAAGCAGGGCGCGGCATCCACCTTCCTTTCCGACGTGCTTGAGCGCGTGAGCGCCGCGGCGGGGCTTGACCCCGCGGGGCATCGCAGACACATCGCAAACAGCTTCCTTGTTTCGTGCGACAACGCTCACGCCGTGCATCCCAACCATCCCGAATTTGCCGACCGCAACCATTCGGTGTACATGAACCGCGGCATTGTGATAAAGTACAACGCAAATCAGCGCTATACCTCCGACGCTGTGTCGGCAGCGCTCTTCCGCCTTGTCTGTGAGGCTGCGGATGTGCCGGTGCAGTACTATGCCAACCGTGCCGACATGCCCGGCGGCTCGACGCTCGGCAATATCGCAAACACTCAGGTGTCGCTGAATACCGTTGATATCGGTCTTGCACAGCTTGCGATGCATTCGTCGTTTGAAACTGCGGGCGCACTCGATACCGACTTTCTCTGCCGCGCGCTCGCGGAGTTTTTCGGCAGAAGCCTCGTCTTTTGCGGGGGCGGAAAGTACACTCTCGGATAAGGCTGTGCATTGTGACCGAAAATATGCGCTTGCGACGCCGTGGATTTTTGCATAAAAAAGCCGATTTTTTTCGGATTTGACTTGTACTCTGACGGTTTTTATGATAAAATATTCAGTTGTGTGGTTTTTGCGCTGCGCTGCGTCGAAAAGACGTGCGGAGCGACGAAAATGAAACACGGCGATAAATAAATTGCATATTTGAAGGGATGTGAGCTTTTGACTAAGTACATTTTTGTTACCGGAGGAGTCGTCTCCGGACTCGGAAAAGGAATTACGGCGGCGTCGCTCGGGCGCCTTCTGAAGGAGCGCGGTCTCAAGGTAGCGGCTCAGAAGCTCGATCCTTATATAAACGTCGACCCCGGTACGATGAGCCCTTACCAGCACGGTGAGGTCTATGTCACCGAGGACGGCGCCGAGACCGACCTTGACCTCGGTCACTATGAAAGATTCATCGACGAGGACCTCAACAAGTATTCGAACCTGACGACGGGCAAGGTCTATTCGAACGTTCTGCACAAGGAGCGCCACGGCGAATACCTCGGCAGCACGGTGCAGGTCATACCTCACATTACGAATGAGATAAAGGATTTCATCTACCGCGTCGGTAAAAAAACCAATGCGGATGTGGTCATCACCGAGGTCGGCGGCACGACCGGCGACATTGAGAGCCGTCCTTTTCTTGAGGCGATAAGACAGGTGGGGCGCGAGGTCGGACGCGAAAATTCGATCTACATCCATGTCACGCTCGTGCCGTATCTGCACGCGTCGGGCGAGCATAAGTCAAAGCCGACGCAGCATTCGGTGCAGGAGCTTCAGGGAATGGGCATTTCGCCCGACATAATCGTCCTCCGTTGCGACGAGCCTATCGAGGACGAGGGTATGTTCTCAAAGATAGCGCTGTTCTGCAACGTGAGCCCCGAGTGCGTTATTGAAAACGTAACGCTGCCGGTGCTTTACGAGGCGCCACTGATGCTTGAAAAGTCAAATATTTCGGATATCGTATGCCGTAAGCTCGGCATAGAGGCGAAAAAGCCCGACCTCTCGGAGTGGGCGGAGCTTGTCGAGCGCATACGCGGCTGCAGCGATACGGTAAAGATCGCGCTTGTCGGCAAATACGTTCAGCTTCACGACGCATATCTCTCGGTCGCCGAGGCGCTGCACCATGCGGGGTACAGCTACGGCAACAAAGTGAAGATAGATTGGATCGACTCCGAAACGCTTACCGCCGACAATATCGACAGCGTTCTCGGCTCTGCCGACGGCATTCTGGTGCCGGGCGGTTTCGGCAGCCGCGGCATTGAGGGCATGATACTTGCGGCACGCTATGCGCGCGAGAAGAATGTTCCGTATTTCGGCATCTGCCTCGGTATGCAGATCGCCGTTATCGAATATGCGCGCGATGTGCTAGGCTGGAGCGACGCCGATTCGCGTGAATTCAACGAGAATTCCTCTCACCGTGTTATCGACTTTATGCCCGGTCAGAACGACGAGATCGACAAGGGCGGCACGCTTCGTCTCGGCAGCTATCCCTGCCACATAGTCGCGGGCACCGAAATGGAAAAGTGCTACGGCACAGGGCTTATCCGCGAGCGTCACCGTCACAGATATGAGTTCAACAACGAGTACCGCGCCGAGCTTGAGGCGGCGGGACTCAGGATATCCGGCACCTCACCCGACGGCAGGCTCGTCGAAACGGTCGAGGTCCCGGGCGAGTACTTCCGTGTAGGCGTGCAGTTCCATCCGGAATTCAAGAGCCGTCCCAACCGTCCTCATCCGCTTTTCCTCGGCTTTGTGGGCGACGCTGTAAAGCACCGCGACGGAAGAAAATAAAACCGTTCAAAATTTAATTCAGGGAAGGTATAAAACAATGTTAACAGCAATCGTAGGCATCAACTGGGGCGACGAGGGCAAGGGCCGTATGGTCGATCTGCTCTCCGCCGACTATGACGTGGTCGTCCGTTATCAGGGCGGCAACAACGCCGGACACACTGTGGTGAACGACAAGGGAAAGTTTATTCTCAACCTCCTCCCCTCGGGCATTCTTCGCGAGGGCACTGTCAATGTCATGGGCAACGGTATGGTCATAGACCTTGAGCACCTCTTCGGTGAGGTCGGACGTCTCCGCGAGGCGGGAATATCCATCACCCCCGAAAATCTCAAGATCAGCGATCGCGCTACGATCTGCCTGCCTTATCACAAGCAGCTCGACATCCTTGAAGAGGACAGACTCGGCGACGCCAAGTTCGGCTCGACCCGCCGCGGCATCGGTCCCGTATACGGCGACAAGTATATGAAAAAGACCGTCCGCATGGGCGACCTCAGACACCCCGAGGCGCTGAAGAAGAGACTTGTCGGTCTTTGCGAGTGGAAGAACCTGCTCGTTCACAACGGCTACGGCGCCGATCCCATCGATCCCGAGGCTATATATGAGTGGCTGATGAAGTTCGGCGGTCCCTTTGTCGATCATATCACCGACACCACGGTATATCTCAACAGCGCGGTAAAGGCGGGCAAGTCGATCATGTTCGAGGCTCAGCTCGGCGCGCTCCGCGATATCGACTTCGGTATCTTCCCGTACACCTCTTCCTCCTCCACCATTGCTGCATACGCTCCCATCGGCGCTGGCATTCCCGCACAGAAGCTTGACAGCGTTGTCGGAATCATGAAGGCATACTCCACATGTGTCGGCGCGGGTCCCTTCACCTGCGAGCTGTTCGGCGATGAGGGCGAGGCTCTCCGCCGCGCCGGAAACGAATACGGCGCAGCGACCGGACGTCCCCGCCGTGTCGGCGGCTTTGACGTTGTTGCATCGAGATACGGCATCATGATGCAGGGCGCGACCGAGATCGCTCTCACCAAGCTCGATGTGCTTTCCTTCCTTGACCGCATCCCCGTGTGCGTCAAGTACGATGTGAACGGCACCCTCACCACCGATTTCCCGACCGGCGAGGAGCTTGACATCGCAAAGCCGGTGTATGAGTATCTGCCCGGCTGGAAGTGCGATATCCCCGGCTGCCGCAGCTTTGACGAGCTGCCCGAGGCTGCCAAGGATTATATCCGCTATATCGCAAAGGCTACCGATTCCAACATCAAGTATGTATCGGTCGGCGCCGGACGCGACGAATATCTGACAATCGACTGATTAA
>CAJLZE010000022.1 GCA_905210995.1 uncultured Anaerotruncus sp. | reverse complement strand
TTAGCGCGGCGGTGCTTATGTATACGGATTTATTTCTTCATTGCGGCAAGAATGTCCTCAAGCAGCTTTTCCTGATTGAGCAGCGACTCGCGGAGCTTCTTGTTTTCGGCTTCGAGGGCTGCCGCAGCTTCGTCGGCGGCTTTCTTTTCAGCCTCTTCTTTGAGTTTTTCGAGCCGTTTTTCTTCTTCTATGCGGCGTTTTTCGCGTTTTGCGGCCTCTGCCTTTTCGGCTGCCGCTTTGTCCGCAGTTTCCTTTTCGGCTATCTGACGTGCGTGCAGCGCGTTTTCGGCAGTGGATATGGAGCGGACGATAAGGAAGATGACCATTGCGATGATGAGAAAATCAATGATCGTTTGTAGCCATGTTCCCCAAAGGATCGCGACCTCGGGGGTCAGGACTGTAACGCCGTCATCAGCCATGACCGCGGGAGATATGACCGTCTTGATCGTGTCAAGGCTGCCTTCTTTCATGAATATGCCGATAAACGGGTTGATGATGTAGGAGACAAGACCGGAAACAATCTTGTTGAACGCGCCGCCGACTACAACGGCGACCGCAAGGTCAAGCACGTTGCCGCGCATGATGAATTTGCGAAAATCCGACCAAAAGGTGGATTTTTTCTTTTCTTTCTTTGCCATGTGGACCTCCAAAGTAAATTATAAGGATTTCAACGTTTAAATTATATTCAAATATTCGCGCCGTGTCAAGAGTTTATCCGCTTTTTGTCGCTGTATATTGTTTACTCTGCCGTACGGCGGATGTGTGTGACGAAATTACGGCTCGGATGTTTTTTATGTTACCGGACGTCGTTCTTGCATGCGGAGGTAATATTTACGCTGCCGGAGGTCGTTTTTGCCTCTATTTTCAGCGCTCCGTCTCCGCAGACGTAGTGCGAATCGGTGACTTTTACGGCAAAATCGGTAGAAAGGCTTCCGCTGACCGTTTTGAGCCGAGCGTCAAACCCGACATCGTACGGAAGATCGAGCTTCAATGAGGCGGATATCGAATCAAATTCGAGCTTCTCGGGGGCATTTGCGCAGCCGACGTTTGCATTGCCGCTTGTCGTGTTTATGTCGATCTCGGTCGCATCCTCGGCAGTCAGACCGACCGTGCCGGAGACGGAGTCGATATCGATCTTATCTGTTTTGTCCGGAAGTCCGCAGGAGAGACTGCCCGAGACAGTATTCGCAGAGAATATCTTGCAGGTTATGCCGGGGCAGGAGAGACTTCCGGATACCGTTTTGTAAACAAACTTTTCGGCGTCGAGCTTGTATGCATCGACATTGGACGAAACTGTCGAGATCTTTATTTCATCGAAGTGTGCGCCTGCGGGAAGTTTTACCGTCAGCTTTTTGCCGCTGCGGTCAAGGCGAAAGCGCCCTGATGCCGCATAGCGGATGAAGAGTGTTTCGCCGTCAAAATAGTAGTGCATACGGGTATCGTCGGTAAGCTCTGCATCGGATGTCTCGGAAAGCTCCGCGCTGCCTGTCGTGCTGTCGGAAAATTCAACGCTTCCCGCGACCCATGAGATAAACAGCTTTTTTATGCTGCCGTCCACTGTCACGGTACCGTCCGCTGTCTTGTATTTCGAAGCGTTTTCGTATTTTTCGGAGTAATCGTAATCGTCGCTGCCGCCGTTATTGTTTATTACGATGCAGCCGGGCATGAGTGCTGCTGCCGCAAGTGCGAGAATCAGCGCCGTCAATCTAAAAATATAATTCTTCATTGTCGTGTTTCCTTTCATGCCGCAAAAGCGGCTTTTTCAGTAATTGAATTCCGCTTCGTGTTCGCGGAAAAAGTCGTACCACAGTCTCACACTGCTCACATCCGTCCAACGGCATACGCCTGCCGGGTACATATCGAGATCGTACACGAGGGCATCCTTCATTGCGAGCAGGAACGGCGAGTGGGTCGAAATTATGAACTGACAGTTGTAAAACCGCGCCGAGTCGGTTATAAAGTCCGCAAGCTTTTTCTGAAGCACGGCAGAAAGGCTGTTCTCGGGCTCGTCAAGCAGATAAAGCGCGTTCTCGCGTATTTCCTGTGTGAAATATGAAAATCCGCTTTCCCCGTTTGAATGTGTGGTGAGATTTTTCGGCAGCGAGCGGCTGACATACTGCGATTTTGTCATTTTGCGCGCGTCGTTGCGGCGTTTAAGCTCGTCGTAGTCATCAAGCGAGGAAAGACGGTAGCCGAGACTGAATTCATTTCCGTCGCGGTATTCGTCAAAAAGCTCCTCGCGCCTGCGGTCCACTCCTGTATTTATCGCGCGGATGTCAAGAAGAAAATCAAACACGTCGTCGCTCGTGATTATACGACTGCCGGAGGGAAGACGCATACCGAAAGTCAGCTCGGCAGAGCACAGTTTGAGATAATCCTCATAGTACGGGGTGTAATTGAACGGTGCACGCCGGGTGACTCCGAGCTTTTCCGCCATTATATTGAGCAGTGTCGATTTGCCGCAGCCGTTGCCGCCGCATATGATCGTTATGTTTTCAAACCGGATCGTGCGCAGCTTTTTCTGAGGGAATATATTGAACGGGTAGATGCTGTTCGAATAGCACTGCATGTCCGCCTTTGTGGGCTTGCGCTCGAGGATGTAATCCTCCTCCTGCTTGAACGATGCTACGCTGAAGCTGTCTATATACTTCAATCGATCTGCCTCCTTTGTCCGATTTGCTTTTTTCTATCCAATTATAGCATTCGGTGGTGCTGTTTGTCAATGCCGCATGCCGTATTGCGTAAAAAAACGAAATAAAAATAAAAATTCCTGTTGACAGTGTGGGAGGTTCGTGGTATACTATGTAAAGTGATTTGCTTTACACCGCCGTTGGGCAGACGTGAAAGGGTCTTTGCAATGTTCGAAAAGAATCTGGAGCTTGGATATCTGCTTGATTTTTACGGTGAGCTTCTGAGCGATCACCGCCGCGAGGCGATGAATTACTATTACAATGACGATATGTCTCTTGCCGAGATAGCCGAGGTCCTCGGGATCACACGGCAGGGCGTGCGCGATCTGATAAAAAAGGCGGGTGACGAGCTCACGTTCTATGAGGAAAAGCTGTGGCTCGCGAGACGTTTCCGTGAGGTCGAGGCTTATGCGGATGAGGCGCGTGCGCTGATAGGCAAGGGAGAGGACGAGCGGCTTGCTGCCGCCATAGAGAAGATAATCGGAACGGTAAGTTGAAGTTCCGGGTCACAGAAGGAGGTAATGATTGGTGTTTGCGAGCCTGAGTGAAAAGCTTTCGCAAGCTTTTAAAAAGTTCAAAAGCAAAGGCAAACTGACCGAGGCGGACGTCCGCGCGGGTATGCGCGAGGTCAAGATGGCTCTGCTTGAAGCGGACGTGAACTTTAAGGTCGTTAAGGAATTTACCAAAAAAGTCACCGAACGCGCGGTCGGCGAAGAAGTGCTTGAGTCGCTTCTGCCCGCGCAGCAGATAATAAAGATAGTAAACGAGGAACTCACCGCGCTCATGGGCGGGACGCAGTCAAAGCTGACGATATCGTCGAATCCGCCGACGGTCATAATGATGGTGGGACTTCAGGGCGCCGGTAAGACCACGCATGCGGCAAAGCTTGCCGCGATGTACAAGAAGCAGGGCAAGCGTCCGCTCCTTGTGGCTTGCGACGTGTACCGTCCGGCGGCGATAAAGCAGCTTCAGATACTCGGAGAACAGATAGATGTTCCCGTGTATTCGGAAGGTACGGATGTGTCGCCTGTGACGATAGCCAAAAACGGTCTTGCATATGCGAAAAAGAATTTTTGCGACATGGTGTTCATCGATACCGCAGGGCGTCTGCACATAGATGAAGCACTCATGGGCGAGCTCCAGTCGATAAAAGCAGAGACATCCCCGACCGAGATACTGCTCACCGTTGATGCGATGATAGGTCAGGATGCGGTCAACGTCGCCGAGAGGTTCAACGAAATGCTTGACATCACCGGTGTCATCCTCACAAAGCTTGACGGCGATACGCGCGGCGGCGCGGCACTTTCGGTAAGGTATGTGACCGGAAAGCCGATAAAGTTCATCGGTGTCGGCGAAAAGATAGATGCAATCGAGCCGTTTTACCCCGACCGTATGGCAAGCCGCATACTCGGTATGGGAGATGTGCTGACGCTCATAGACAAGGCGCAGGCGGCTTATGACGAAAAACAGGCGGCGGAGCTTGAAAAGAAGATCCGCGAGCAGAGCTTCACCCTCGACGACTATCTTGACCAGTTTGCCCAGATAAAGAATATGGGATCTATGGAGCAGATACTCGGTATGATGCCTGGCGTCAACGCGTCGGCGCTCAAGGATGCGAAGATAGATGAAAAGGTGGTGGCGCGCACAGAGGCGATAATAAAGTCAATGACGCCGCGCGAACGTGCAAAACCCGAAATACTCAATTATTCGCGCCGCAGGCGCATTGCGGCAGGCAGCGGGACAACGATCGAAGAGGTCAACCGCCTTCTGAAGCAGTTCGAGCAAACCAAAAAACTGATGAAGCAGTTTTCGTCCGCAGGCAAGTTCAAAGGCGGACGCATGAAAAAAGGTATGAAATTCCCGTTTTAGGATTTCAAAAATAAATAATACAAACATTTTCGGAGGAAAAAACAATGGTTAAAATGAGACTCAGAAGAATGGGTGCAAAGAAGCAGCCCTTCTATCGCGTTATCGTCGCTGACGAGCGTTCGCCCCGCAACGGCAGATTTATCGAGGAGCTTGGCTATTACAATCCCCTTACCGAGCCTGCGACCATCAAGATCGACGCGGACAAGGCAAAGGAATGGATAAAGAACGGCGCACAGCCCACCGAAACCGTCAAGGTCCTGCTTAAAAAGGCCGGTATCGTTGACTGATCCGCGGTGATCGTAAATGGAACTCGAAAAGATCGTAGCCGACATGGCGAAAGCCATTGTCGATACGCTGGATGAGGTCAAGGTGACCCGTATCGATAATGAAAACGACGGAAGCATTGAGCTTTTGCTCACCGTCGCGCCCGATGAAACGGGAATGGTTATCGGTAAGCACGGTAAGATAGCCAAGGCTATACGCACCGTGGTCAAGGCGGCATCGGCCGGATCCGGCAAAAAGGTGACCGTCGAGATCAAATGATCAATTCCGCACGGCGGAAATTTCACCGAGGTATCAGCATACATGACACGGGACGAAATATTTCTTCTGCTTGAAAAAAATCAAATAAGTATGCGTCCCGATGACGGCGCAGCCATTGATGCCATTGAAAAATACATCAATGGCGACGCTGCGGAATTGCCGGATGCTGATGAAGAGCTCGCAAAGCTTGATTCTTCGATCGACAACGCTGCCGACGCCGCAGAGGAGGTCTACCGCGATGCGTCCGCGACCGCCAAAGAGGCGGAGCGGACGCTGAGAGGATTGCTCGACGATTGGAATTCGCACGCCGTGCTCCGCGATTTTGCTTTTGCGTTTTCGGCGGAGGAAAGGCGATATGTAGTAAATTCCTTTTCGGATGCCTGTCAGAGGCTGCGTGGTATCATGTCGGAAATGTCCGCGCTTTCGGGCAGAGCGGGAGAGGCTGCATCCATGCTGCGCGGCTGTGCCGCCGATGCGTCGCTTCTTGCCGCCGAGCTCAGATATGCTGCGATCGCCGCGCGCATTCTCGGCAACTTCACGCTTGAATCGGAACGGCAGACGCTTTCGGATGAAACGCGCAGCCGCGCAGCGGCTGCGGAGAAGCTTGCCGCGGAGATACTCAGGGTGATACGCGCGCTTTCAACGTCGATGTCATCTGTTTCAGCAGCCATTCCGGTGGCAGCGTCGGCACTGCATATTGACGATGAAGGCGGCGCGTCTGCAGATGCGTCAAGAATGATATCGCCGCAGCGTGCTGCGGCGGCTCTTTCAAACGCAGTCAGCGCAATATCCGCGGCGGGATTTGACCGTCGCTGATCAAAGTTAAACATAACCGGGTGCAAAATATTCACCGGATCTGCCGATGAATATTGATTTGCACCCGGTTATGTTGTATAATAAGCGTAGATAAATCGAATTTTCACGTTCGGAGGTGTTGCAAATGCACAAATATCTTATGGCTCTTGATCAGGGAACAACAAGCTCACGGTCAATAGTTTTTGATCTTTCCGGCAGAATAGTCGCGTCCGTCCAGAATGAGTTCCCGCAGATATTCCCGCGGGACGGATGGGTCGAACACGATCCCGAGGATATATGGAACACGCAGCTTGCCGTTGCGCGCGAGGCTATGAAAAAAGCGGGAGCCGAAGCTGCCGACTTTTACGGCATAGGAATAACCAATCAGCGCGAAACAACGATAGTGTGGGACCGCGTCACCGGTAAACCGGTATACAATGCTATCGTATGGCAGTGCCGCCGCACCGCCGAATACTGTGATTACATAAAGAGCGGTGAGCTGTGTGAGGATATAAGGCAGCGCACGGGATTGCTTATCGATGCATATTTTTCGGCGACAAAGTTGAAATGGATACTTGACAATGTTCAGGGAACACGCGACAAAGCCGAACGCGGCGAGCTTTGCTTCGGGACGGTCGACAGTTGGCTGATATTCAATCTCACCGGCGGTAAGGTACACGCGACAGATTATTCAAACGCGTCACGCACCATGCTTTTCAATATCAACACGCTCGAATGGGATGATACGCTGCTCCGTCTCTTCGACATTCCGCGCGCGATGCTTCCCGAGGTGCGTCCTTCCTCCGGGATATTCGGAGAAACGGTGCCCGGGCTGTTCGGAGCGCCGATCCCCGTTGCCGGTGTGGCGGGAGATCAGCAGGCGGCGCTGTTCGGTCAGTGCTGTTTTGAAGCTGGCGGTGTCAAAAATACATACGGCACGGGTGGTTTCATGCTGATGAATACAGGCGATCGCCCTGTCATGTCGCAGAACGGACTTCTGACCACTATAGCGTGGGGGCTTGGTGATTCACCGGTGACATATGCGCTCGAAGGCTCGGTATTTATATGCGGGGCCGCCGTTCAGTGGCTGCGCGACGGTCTCGGCATCGTATCGAAGGCATCGGAGACTGAGGCGGTCGCCCGCACGGTCGCCGACAGCGGCGGAGTATGGTTCATTCCGGCTTTTGTCGGACTCGGCGCACCGTATTGGGATCCGTATGCGCGCGGTGCACTGCTCGGCATTACGCGCGGCACGACACGTGCGCATATTGTGAGAGCCGTAATTGAATCAATGGCATATCAGACTGCCGATGTGCTTGAACTTATGGAGTGCGAGGCAAAGGCGGGTGTGACGTCGCTCAAGGTCGACGGCGGTGCATCGGCAAACAACCTGCTGCTGGAGATACAGGCCGATCTGCTCGGAAAACCGATAATCAGACCGCGGTGCATCGAAACGACCGCTCTCGGTGCGGCAAATCTTGCCGGGCTTGCCACTGGCGCATTTTCTTCCACTGCCGACATTGCGGCATCGTGGAAGCCCGACCACTTCTTTGAACCGCATATCGACGCCGAAGAGCGTGCTGCGCATCTTGCGGGTTGGCGGCGTGCCGTGGGACGTGTTCTTACAAAATGAATCAAAGATCAGAGAGAAGGTGACACGAATGCACAGATTCTTCGCATGGTTCGGCTTGCCGGGAAAGCTTGTACTTACAGCTCTTATCAGTCTTACAGCGATCGTTCTTGCTGTCATCGATCCGACACCGACACGCATCATCTGCATTCCGGCGATGCTTCTCTCATCGCTCGGCGACATTATTCTCATGAACTACAAACCGATAACAAAGCATCTTCCCGTCAAGGGCTTTATTGCTGGAGCCGTCGCATTCGCCGCGGCGCATGTCATATATTTTGCGGCGTTCCTCTTTTCGGTCAAGGGCAGATATTTTAATGTCGGTGCAATATGCGGCATTGCGCTGTTTGTGCTTATTTCGGTATGTATGCCGCTCATATTTCCGCATGGGCGCGGTGAAAACAGAATGCTTTTTCTCGGTCTTTTATATTTGTTTTTCATAGCACTGAACTATATAACGGTTTACTCGTGCGCAGCGTCGCACGGTGGGATCTTCTGGGTTTCCGCTGTCGGAGTAACGTCGTTTTTGATATCCGATCTCTTTATTGCGGCGGATAAGATACTCGGCAGAAAGATAAAAAATTCCGATCTGTGGATATGGACTCTTTATCCGATAGGACAGTTGCTTTTGCTTATCGGCGCATAATGCGCGGTATAAAAGTACGTTTCCGAAAAATAATAATACCGGAGCTTTGCCTCCGGTATTATTATTTGCGAGGAACAGAAATGAATATAAGAAAATGTGCAATTATCGGCTGCGGTAACGTCGGAGCCACAACGGCTTATACGCTTATGCAAAGCGGGCTTTTCAGCGAGATGGTGCTGATAGACGTTGACAGCAAGCGTGCAGAAGGTGAGGCTGAGGATATAGCGCACGGTCTGCCGTTTCACACGCCGATGAAGATATATCAGGGCGAATACCGAGACATTGCAGACGCTGCACTCATAATCATCACAGCCGGTGCCGCCCAACGTCCTGGCGAGAGCAGAACGGAGCTTGTCCATAGAAACGAACGTATTTTTGCTTCGATCGTCGACAGCATAACCGCCGTCCGTGCCTCGGGAATACTTCTGGTCGTTACAAACCCCGTTGACGTGTTGACATACGTTACTCTGGTACGATCCGGATTTCCGCAAAACCGCGTTATAGGTTCCGGGACGGTACTTGACACGGCAAGACTGAAGCAGCTCGTCGGAGAACGTCTCGGGGTCGACAGCCGGAACGTTCACACGTTTATAATCGGTGAGCACGGCGACAGCGAGGTGGCTGTATTCAGCAGCGCCAATGTTTCCGGTGTTGATCTGTCGCTTTTCTGCCGGGAGTGCTGCGACGATTGCGATACCTCGGATCTCTCCGGCCTGTTTGAAGATGTGCGTGATGCCGCGTATCGCATTATCGACGCCAAGGGTGCGACATATTATGCGATCGCGGAAGCAGTGCGCAGGATCGCCGAGGCGATAGTGCGTGACGAGCATACCATTTTGCCGGTCTCGACGGTTGCCGACGGACATTACGGTATCGACGGAGTATGCTTGGGTCTTCCGTGCATTGTCGGTAGGAACGGCATAGAACGCGTGCTCGAGATCCCGCTCAACGGAGAAGAGGAAGGAAGGCTGCGGCGTTCCGCTGATTCGCTGAAGGAGATCATAGCCTCCCTCGGTCCGCAGTATTCAAAAGGACTGAGCGTCGGCGTCTGAATCATACCCGATGTTATCTTGAGTTGCGCAACCTGAAATAACATCGGGTATATTTTCTTTAAAACACTTGACGTTTCGGCTCTTTGAAGGTATAATATTACTATATTTTTTTGACCGCAGATGCGGTATGGAGATAAAAGATGAAACTTCTTGACATGACACCTGCCGAAAAGATCGCTTTTTTTATGACGAGACTTTACGATAACAAGCTCACTACTACCTCGGGCGGTAACCTGTCGATAATGGACAAGGACGGTACCCTGTGGATATCGCCTTCCGGTATTGACAAGGCTCATCTGACGCCGGAGGATATTATGTGGGTCACTCCCGACGGGGGGGTCCACGGCAAACATAAACCGTCCACCGAGTACCCCTTCCACCTTGCGACTCTGCGTTCGCGTCCAGATCTGCATGCGGTGCTTCACGCGCATCCCGCGGCACTCGTCGCGTACAGCCTTGAGCGCAGGCTGCCGGAAATGGACCTTATGCCCGGCGTTTCCGCTCTGTGCGGTAAGATCGCTATTGCAAAATACGCGCTGCCCGGCAGCCAAAAGCTCGGCGGATACATATCGTCGGAATTCACAAAGGGTTGCGATACCGTTCTGCTCGAAAACCACGGTGTTGTGCTCGGCGCCGACAGCCTTGAGCGTGCCTATATGATGTTTGAAGCACTTGATTTTGCCGCGCGCACCGGAGTTGCCGCATCAATGCTCGGCAAGGAGGGAAGAGTGCTTACTCACGAAGAACTTGCCGCCAAGATCGATCATGCTTACAGAAAGAGTTATGCGGCAGAGCTTGAACCTGCCGATTATTCGGAACTTCGAGCGGATGTAGCCGACAAATGCCGCCGCTGCTACAAAAACAAACTCTTTACCGCTGCAAACGGCATGTATGCGGCACGTGCCGGCAAGGGGTTCCTCATTACTCCCGACGACGAGGACCGCGGTCTGCTCACGCCCGAGGCACTCGTGTATATTGAGGGAGACAAGTGCGAAAAGGGCAAAAAACCATCGGTATGGGCACTGACCGTATCGCGCATATTCGATGAGCATCCCGAGATATGCAGTCTCTGCGCTGCCAGAAGCCCTTACATTATGGGCTTTGCCGTAACCGGCGCCGAGTTCAATTCACACATGATACCCGAGGGCTATATCTGCCTGCGCAACACGCTGCGCTTTCCTTACGGAACGCTTGAGAACTCGCCCGAGAAGGTCATCGGCGACATTTGCATGAAAACTCCTATCGTAATAATCGACAACGACTGTGTGCTCGTTGCCGGTACATCTCCGCTCAACGCCTATGACCGCCTTGAGGTCCTTGAATTCGGTGCGGAGTCTCTCTGCGATATCGCGGCAATGAAGGGAACCATCGTTCCGATAAGCGAAGCAGAAATAAAGGAAATAGAAGTTGCCTTCAATCTCTGATCTCTATCAAGAAAGGAAATGTCATGCAGCACCTTCCGAAGTTCGAAAAAGCCGACCTGCGGGTAATGACGGCGAATCTTCTTTTTGATGCGACAGCACCAGAACGCGAAAGCAAGATACTTGAGAATCTTGCATACTATCAGCCGGATATCATCGGATTTCAGGAAATAAGCAGGTTTTACCGCGATAGCTTTATTCCGAAATTTGAGGCTATGGGGTATAAGTTCGTGACGGCACAGCCGGATCCCGAACATCGGCGTGAAAGTGAGCTGCGCTCACTTTCAAAAAAGTATCCCACACTCAATTATTTTCCGATAGCATACCGCGCCGACCGTTTTGAAGAGGTCGAGTCGTTGTTTCTCATGTATACCTCGACATACACGCAGACAAAGGGCATGACGGCAGCGGTGCTGCGCGATAAAACGAGCGGCAGACTTATAGGCCATATAAATACGCACGCGGCGCTGATACTCAGATCCTATGGTCTTGACGGAATGAGTGACAGAGTCGACGGGGCGGTGTGGCGTGCCGACAACGCACGGCAGATGCTTGAGGAAAAGCGCGCGATAAACGAAAAATACGGTGATATCCCTTTCTTCTTTACCGGTGATTTCAACGGCGGCGAAGAAGAGGAGTTTTACCGTGTTATAACAGAAAGCGGAATGCGAAATTCAAAATATGTCGCAAAGGTCGGCGCGTCCCTCGGACAGTTCACATATCACGCTGTCATAGGCGCGCTGCCGGACAACAAACGCACGCCGATAGACCATATTTTTGTGTCCACAGGTGTCGATGTATGGGTGCACAGCATTGAAACGCGGCGCGAAGTGCTTGAAGCCTCGGATCATTGCATGGTCTATGCCGATGTGAGCATCTGAGACGTGAAGAAACGCGGCTGACGCGCTTAAAGCGTGTCAGCCGCAGTACTTTATAATTTTTACGGACAAAATCAGTCCGAGACTAGCGTGTAGCCCGCGTCGGCGAGAAGCGATGCCGCACGGTCGTTGTCGGCAACGCGAATGGCGACATTTGCTCTGGAATCGCCACAGCCGACAAATGTGTACATATACTCAACGTTGATATTGTTGTTGTTGAGTACGCAAAGTGCTTTCATGAGTCCGCCCGGATCATCGGGGATCTCAATGCAGAGCACGTCGTTTGCCGATACCGTTTTGCCGGTCGAGCGTATAGCGGTGAACGCCCGCTCCGTGTCGCTTACGATAAGGCGCAGGATACCGTATTCGGGGGTCTCGGTGAGTGAGAGCGCCCGTATGTCTATTTTTTGGTCTGCGAGTACCTCTGTGATCTCAAGAAGCGTACCGCGGCGGTTTTCGATGAATACTGATAACTGTTTGACCGACATTTCTCTGCCTTTCCGTCACGTCGGAGAAATGCTTATGCTCCGACAGACATTTTGCGTATTTGACCTCATTTTCATTTTATTATATCATACGGAAAACGCTTTTGCAATATTTATTGCAATAAAAAATGAAATTTATCGCGCTTTGCAGAAATGACCTTGACAACTTGCAGATTTGATTATATAATTAATCATCTGAACCGTAAAGGAATCAAAAAAATGAAAGCTGTAATTACCGTAACCGGACGCGACAGCGTCGGCATTATTGCACGAGTTGCGCAGGAATGCGCCGCTGACGGCGTTAATATCATTGATATCTCGCAGAGCGTTCTGCGTGAATACTTTGCGATGATAATGCTTGTTGATATCGACGGCATAAAGATCCCATTCGGAGAATTTGTCGATAAAATGAGAGCTCTCGGCGATTCTGCAGGATTGCAGATATCCGCAATGCACGAAGATATTTTCAACACGATGCACCACATCTGACATTCCGGAGCTTGCAAAATGCTGAACGTAACCGATATCATTGAAACTATAAACATGATACACGAGGAGAACCTCGATATCAGGACCATAACTATGGGGATATCCCTCATCGACTGCGCCGGAGACGATATTGACCGTGTCTGTGAGCGCGTGTATGACAAGATCACTACGCGTGCGGGCAGGCTCTGCCGCGTCGGAGACGATATTGAAAAGGAATACGGCATTCCGATAGTCAACCGCCGTGTTTCGGTCACGCCAATATCTCTTCTCGGCGGACGTTTTTCGTCAGAGGATTATGTAAAGATCGCAAAAACGCTTGACCGTGCCGCCGACGCGCTCGGCATAAACTTTATCGGAGGCTACGGTGCGCTGGTGCAGAAGGGAAGCACCGAGGGCGAAAGACGGCTTATCGAGTCGATACCTTATGCGCTTTCGGAGACGGGCAAGGTCTGCTCGTCGGTGAATGTTGCCTCCACCAAAGCCGGCATCAATATGGAAGCCGTGCGCAAAACGGGCGAAATAATCAAAAAAACAGCTGAACTTACCGCCGATCGCGACTCGATAGGCTGTGCCAAACTGGTCGTGTTTGCCAATGTGCCCGAGGACAACCCCTTTATGGCAGGTGCGTTTCACGGTGTCAGCGAGCCCGAGGCTGTGATAAATGTAGGTGTATCCGGTCCCGGTGCTGTTGCATCTGCGATAGCCCGCGCGGGCGACTGTGACCTTTCGACGCTTGCCGAGACGGTGAAACGCACCGCGTTCAAAATAACGCGCGTGGGGCAGCTCGTGGCGGCCGAGGCGTCGAAAAGACTTGATGTGCCGTTCGGAATAGTTGACCTGTCGCTGGCTCCTACGCCGGCTGTTGGTGACTCCGTTGCGTATATACTTGAGGAAATGGGGCTCGAACAGTGCGGAGGCCCGGGTACTACCGCAGCGCTTGCGCTTCTCAACGATGCGGTGAAGAAGGGCGGCGTTATGGCATCATCGCATGTAGGCGGACTCTCCGGTGCGTTTATTCCCGTTTCAGAGGATGCGGGGATGATAGCGGCGGCGCGTTCGGGTGCTCTGAGCCTTGAAAAGCTCGAAGCCATGACCGCCGTTTGCTCGGTAGGTCTTGACATGATAGCTGTTCCGGGCGACACGAGTGCGGATGTTATCTGCGGGATCATTGCCGACGAGATATCTATCGGCGTTGCAAATACAAAAACCACTGCGGTCAGGGTCATCCCCGCGGTAGGAAAGAAGGTGGGTGACGAGGTCTCCTTCGGCGGTCTGCTCGGAACGGCGCCCGTAATGCCCGTAAACGACCGCTCACCGGCAAAATTTATTGCACGCGGCGGAAGGATCCCCGCGCCGATACACAGCCTTAAAAACTGATAGTCTGCTGCTTGAGATTGTTGTCTCACTACTTTATATAATAACCGATGAAATCAATTATTCGGCGCAAAACGCCGTGAAAGGCAGTTGTTTATGAAAAAAACCGTAATGAAAAAGTATGCACAGCTCATTGCCGTAACAGGCGCGAACGTGCAGAAGGGTCAGGAAGTGATGATCCATGCCTCGGTCGAGGTTGCGGAATTTGTGCGTATGGTGGCGGAGGAATGCTACCGCGCGGGTGCGAAGAAGGTCATTGTGGAGTGGAGCTATCAGCCGCTCGAAAAGATCGATTACCGCTATCGTTCGCTCAAAACGCTCTCTGCCATTGAAAAATGGGAGCTCGAACGCCTTGAACACCGTGTTGAGGCACTGCCGGCAATGATATACCTTGAGTCCGACGATCCGGACGGACTTGCTGGGGTGAATCAGCAGAAGATGGCAAAGGCGAGACAGGCAAGATATCCCTTTATAAAGCCATACCGCGATAAGATGGAAAACAGATATCAGTGGGTAATTGCCGCCGTACCGGGCGAAAAGTGGGCAAAGAAGATGTTCCCGGAGCTCTCGCGCAACCGTGCGGTCGAAAAACTTTGGGAAGCGATACTCTATACCGCACGCGCCGACGGCGAAGATCCGATCGCAGACTGGAAGACGCACAATGCCGACCTTGCCGAAAGAAGCAAGTATCTTAACGATCTCGGCATCGAGGAGCTTATATATCATTCGTCGAACGGGACCGACCTCCGTGTGGGGCTCATTCCTGATGTTGATTTTCTCGGTGGCGGAGAGACTTCTCTTGAGGGAGTTTATTATAATCCGAATATGCCGACGGAGGAGGTATTTACCTCTCCGATGCGCGGCAAGGCGGAGGGAACCGTCGTTGCGACACGCCCGCTCTCCTATCAGGGACAGCTCATTGAAAATTTCTCGATACGCTTTGAAAACGGCAAGGCAGTCGAGGTACACGCCGAAAAGAACGAAGAACTGCTTCGTCATATGATCGCAATGGACGAGGGCGCCGCATATCTCGGTGAGTGTGCACTCGTGCCTTATGATTCGCCCATTCAGAACTCCGGTCTTGTCTTTTACAACACACTGTTTGATGAAAATGCCTGCTGCCACCTTGCTCTCGGCATGGGATTTGTTGACTGCGTAAGAGATTATCATAAATACACCATCGAAGAGTGCCGTGCCAAGGGCATTAACGATTCGATGATACACGTTGACTTCATGATCGGCTCTCCCGATCTTGATATCACTGCTCTCACGCGCGACGGACGCAAGGTGCCGATATTCAAAAACGGCAACTGGGCGTTCTGATATGCAAGGGGCTGCCGCATCTTAAATGCGGCAGCCCCTGATTCTATTACATTTACATTCCGTACCATCTCTCGCCGATGCTGAGATCGACCGTGAGCGGCACCGAGAGCTTTACGGCGCCCTCCATTTCTTCCCGAAGGATCGCAGCGGCTCTGTCGGCATCCTTTTTTGACGCCTCGACGATAAGCTCGTCGTGTACCTGAAGTATCAGCTTTGCATCAAGCTCCTCGGCGGCTAGGCGGCGGCTGACTCCGAGCATAGCGATCTTCACTATGTCGGCAGCGCTGCCCTGTATCGGGCTGTTCATTGCCACACGCTCACCGAATTTGCGCTGCATGGCGTTGTGCCCGGAGATCTCAGGTATATATCTGCGTCTGCCGAACAGCGTTGTAACGTATCCCTTGGCGTGAGCCTCGGCAACTATGTCCTTAAGATATGCGGCAACATCCGGATATGATGCAAGGTAGCTCTGGATATATGCGCGCGCCTGTTTGACAGGTATGCCCAGGTCTCCCGCAAGGGAGAAATCTCCGATGCCGTAGACGATGCCGAAGTTGACAGCTTTTGCACGCTTGCGCAGCTTCGGCGTTACATCCTCGGGGGCGACACCGAAGACCGCTGCTGCGGTCGAGGTGTGAATGTCGGCTCCGTGCGTGAATGCCGAGATCATTGCGGCGTCGCCGGATATGTGCGCGAGCAGGCGCAGCTCGATCTGCGAATAGTCGGCGTCGATCAGCACGCGCCCCGGTGCGGCAATGAAGTATTTGCGCAGCTCACGCCCTTCATCGGTGCGTATCGGGATATTCTGAAGGTTCGGCTCGGCGGAGGAAAGTCTGCCCGTTGCCGTTCCGGTCTGCTTGAACTGGGTGTGTATGCGGCCGTTTTCATCAGCCACCTTGAGGAGACCGACGACATAAGTGCTGTAAAGCTTGGTCAGCTTGCGGTATTCGAGCACGTCGCGCACGATCTTGTAGTCGGGGGCGAGTTTTTCGAGTATATCCGCATTTGTGGAATAGCCGGTTTTGGTTTTCTTTCCGTATGGCAGTGAGAGGCGTTCGAAAAGCACCTCTCCGAGTTGCTTTGGCGAGTTTATATTGAATTCAACGCCGGCTTCATCGCAAATTTCCGCTGCAAGTGCGGTCGATTTTTCGGAGATCAGGTCACCGTATCCGGCGATCCCCGCGCGGTCGATGAGAAAGCCCGCTTCCTCCATGTCGGCGAGCACCGCGGCAAGCGGCATTTCGATGCCGGAAAACAGCCTCTCGGAATCCGACGCGCGCAGCTTTTCCTCAAGAACGGGTTTCATGCGGAAGGCGAGCTCGACGTCGCTGCCGGTCGTGTTGTCACCGAGATACTGCGCAGCGAGTGACTGAAGGTCAAAATTGCCCTGTGGATCCAGCACGTATGCCGCAAGCATTACGTCGAATCCCGCACCGCGCGAGTTATTGGTGTTCGGGTCCGAGATGCGGTCAAGTCGCTCGTATATTGATTTGCAATCGTAGCAGATATATCCGCGCGCGGCGTTTGCGGCGGCTGCTGTTTCGCTGTCTGCGGGGACGGTGCAGAGAAGTGTCCCGTCAAATGTGCGGAAGTCGGTGCCGTCAAACGAAAGTGCCACTGCCTTTTTATCGGATGAGCGCAGAGTCTCAAAAAAGTCATCGCGGCTGCCCGAGACGGCTTGAGGAGCATCACATTTCGGTATGGAAGCGGGAGTTGCCTCCGGAATGTCGAGACGCGCGAGAAGTTTGGTGAACTCAAGACTGGTGAGGAGTGCGCGTATTTCTTCTGCGTGCGGTTTGCCGCCGTCGAGCTCGTCGAGCGCCGGAAGTCCCGGAACATTGCGGCAGATGCGCGCAAGTTCAAGCGAGAGGTATGCCGAATCTCTTCCGGCTTCAAGCTTTGCCGCGACCGACGGGGTAACTCCGCTGCCGGCAGTTGAATACCCGCCGTAAACACCGTCGAGAGAGCCGAACTGTGCTATCAGCTTGACAGCACCCTTTTCGCCGATGCCGGGAACGCCGGGTATGTTATCGGACGAATCGCCCATTATCGCTTTAACGTCAACAAAAACACTTGACGGTACTCCGTATTCTGCAAGAAATCTTGCCTCGTCAAAAAGTATATTTTCCTTGTTCGTAGCAAGCACGACCGATGTTTTGCCGCTTATGAGTTGAAGCGAATCGCGGTCTCCCGTGAAAATAAAGACGCGTGTATCTCCGTCAGCCTCACCCATTGCGGAAAGTGTGCCGAGAATGTCGTCTGCCTCATAGCCCTCTGTCTCTATCACGCTGAAGCCGAGTGCACGGCAGAGCTCGTGCGCGACGGGCAGCTGTTTTGCAAGTTCTTCGGGCATAGGCTTTCTTCCGGCTTTATAGCCGTCGTATTTCTTGTGACGGAATGTCGGTGCCTTGAGGTCGAACGCCACGGCGCATCTGTCGGGGGAAAGGTCGGAGAGCTGACGCATCAGCATATTTGCCATGCCGTAAAGCGCGTTGGTGGGAAAACCGTCGCGCGTCGTGAGCGGTCTTATACCGTAAAAAGCGCGGTTGAGAATGCTGTTGCCGTCTACGGCGAGAAGTGTTTTCATATCATACCCCCGATGTGGTTCATTGTATTTAGTATACCACTAAATCCCGCCGCGGTCAAGTAAAATATTGTCTTGCAAGTTGCGCCCCGAAAGCAATTCACTATTGCAAAAAAGTATTCTATGTGGTATAATGTATTTGTAGAAAATTATATTACCGCACTGTCGGCAGCATAAAAGCGCCGTGGGCGGAAAAATACGGGAGGTGCAGTTTTATGTCAGAAAAAAGCTACCCTGTTATCACAATAGCGCGTCAGTACGGAAGCGGCGGACGTGAGATCGGTCAGCGACTTGCTGAGCTGCTCGGCATAAAATCTTATGACCGAGAGCTTATAACGATGGCGGCGCAAAAAAGCGGAATGTCCACCGAGGTCCTGCATCATGTTGATGAAAAGGCAACGAACAGTCTGCTTTATACACTCGCGCTCGGGTCGTCATACTACGGCGCGGCGTCGGTCGGAATGGATGTTCCGATAAATGACAAACTGTTCATTACCCAGTCTCAGATCATCCGCGACCTTGCAACCGAGGGACCGTGCATCATTATAGGTCGCTGCTCGGATTATGTGCTTCGCTCAAACCCTGCGCGTTTTTCGATATTTGTTTATGCTCCGCTTGAAGCGAGAATAAAGCATGTTATCGAAAGAGGCGCGGCATCGACCGAAAAGGAAGCGCGCGATCTTATTTCGCGCACAGACAAGCGCAGGATCAATTATTACAACTACTACACCGGGCGCAAATGGGGAAATCCCGATAACTACAATATGCTGATAGATAGCTCATTTCTCGGCATAGAGGGCACTGTCAAGGCAATAGCCGATGTTTACCGCGAAAAACGCGAGGCATTCTGATAGATCGACGGAGGAAAAACAAAATGAAGGCATTCAAAATACTTGCTGCGGCTGTATCGGCTGTTATGCTGATGTCACTGGCGTCATGCAGCGGAGGCAACGGCGGCATCGCCGACAGCAGCACGGCGGACGGATCGGATGACACTGTTCAAACGACCGCTCCCGGAACGACCGCGGATAATGCGGGGACTACCGAAGCAACGGCTCCTGCGGAAACAACGGCGCCGGTGACCACCGCTGCTGACGAAACGACGGCGGGCACACCCGAACGCGCGACTGTTGAGGTCAAGTGGAATTTCGGGTATGTGGGCTCTGACAAAAATACTCAGGGCTACGTGAACAAGATCAAGCCCAAGGGCGGCTCGTACTCGTATACCGATGTTATCAACATCGCCAAGGCGGGAACAAAGATCAGCTTCACCGATGACAACACGAATTCCGGCGGTGATACGGGATTCGCGTCGGCAGCTGCATATGTTGTATCGTCGTGGAAGATGGAAAACGGTGAGTGGGTCGTTGACACGACTGGAGCAAACTATGTCGGCTCCGGAAATGGCAAAAGCGATATTGCGGCTCCCACGGCGGACGGTAAAGGCGTGGTCTACACGTATGTGACGTCGAAGGATGACGAAAACATCCGCCTTTGCTTCAGATCCGGTCAGTCGTCATCCTTTACACCCGAGCAGTTCCCCACGGTATATGTTGAGTTCACAGGTGAAAAGGGTACCGTGAGTGTATCCCAGAAGGAAAAAGAAGAGTTCGATAAATATATCGAAGCCGAAAAAGCCGCGATCAAGTACCCGGCGCTCAAAGGGCTGACCGTCAACTTCCTCGGAGACAGCTATTTTGCGGGCAACGGGCTTGACCAGAATTATGTCTGGCCTTCGCTTCTCGGTAAGATATACGAGATGAAATACACAAACTACGGCAAGAACGGCTCTACTGTCTCCGATTATGTGACGACAAACAATCCCATGGTCGTGCGCTACAAGCAGATGGCTGACAACAATCCCGACATCGTTGTTTTTGAAGGTGGCAAAAACGATTATAACAAGAAAACACCTATCGGTAACAATGACGATACCGGCACAAAGACATTCAAGGGCGCTCTCAACGTTATGATAGACGGTCTGCGTGCAAAATATCCTAATGCCGTCCTTATTTGCGTGACACCTTGGAAGGTGTCGGGAACGAACGGTATAGGAAAGACGGTATCCGATTATGCAGATGCAATGCGTGAGATATGCAAGCTGAAAAACGTTCCGTGCTTCAGCGCCGACGATCCCGCACTGTCCGGTGTTGATATGACAGATGCGGCGTTCCGCGCAAAATATTCGATGACAGCGACCGACGTCAGCCATCTCAATGCCACCGGGCACAGACTTGTGCTCCCGAAGTTTGAAAAGTTTATTGCCGATACATATTCGGCAGCTAAGACCAACTGATCAAAACAACGAAAGGAGGCTGAAACGCAGCCGCGTTTCAGCCTCACGGATATTCAAGTAATTAAGTATCAGATGATCCCTATCAGCTCATGCATATCTCTTACGGTATGCTCGCAATCGAAGCTGTCGTAAAAATGACCGTCGTCAAACAGGCACCCATGCATTCCGGCGTTGAGACCGGCAAGCACATCAATGTCGCGGTCACCGACCATAAGCGAACGGCTGCGATCAAGCGAGAAGCGTTCGCAAAGGTAGTTCAGCGCGTCGGGGGCGGGTTTGGCAGGGAAATGGAATGTGCTGTCGATAATGAATGTGAATTCATCGAGCAACCCCCACTTTTCGAGCAAAAGACGCGGAAAACCGTCAGAATGCGTGTAGAGAAAATTCTTTTTACCGTTTTGTGAGGCATATCTGAGCGCTTCGGCGGCACCCAGAACAGGTCCCTGTTCTGCAAGCGCCAGCCGGTGATAAATGTCGTACATCATTTTTTTGGCCTCGGCACGATCGGGAAAAGCGTAGTGCCTGAGCGCATGTCTCACGGATATTTTGAGGTTGGCAAGGATCGATTCATATGTATCCTCTTTCCCGTAATGCTCAAGCGTGAGCTTGAGCGCACGTGTGAAATACGGATATGAATCTGCGACTGTGCCGTCGAAATCGTAGATTATATTGTCGTACATTTACGTCAGATACCTCATTTGTTGTGTTTTTCTTTTTCCACGCGTTTTTTCTCGGCTTCCTCGGGCGTTTCGGCAATAAGAATGCGTGTCAGATGGAAGTTGCGGATCCCGAAATAATAGCCGAGCCAACCCGCGATAAGTCCGGGAATGATTATAATGAAGTAGGATATCCAATATGAGTTGGCGGCGTGTCCGTCGATCTTGATGAATGAGAGAATACCGGTATACATTCCTTCAAGCCATATTGCGACCATTGCGGTAATGCCGCCGAGTGTGGAGAAGAATTTTATATCGCTCAAAAGGTTTCCGAGAGTCACGAGGACGGCAAGCAAAAAGTTGGGGATCGCCGCCAAAAGCGACATATAAAGTCCGGCAAGGGGGCGGCGAGCGAGTCTGCCCGTTGCGATGGAGGGTATCTCCTTATACCCGATCTCCCATAGCGCCGAATAGTTCAGAAATACGTAAAACAGCACCGCAAAAATGCTCGTAACGAGCATCAGCGTGTAGTTTTTCGCCATGCCGCAGGCAATGGCGAGAACATTTCCGAGTATCGAGATCGCAAACTGATTGACGATCAGTTTGACGACCGTATACGAATATTTTTTAAAAAAACTCATAAATCAGACGATTCCTTTCCGAAATGCGGACGTCAACGTACGCCGCTGCGTATAATTATATATTTTATACCGCCGCTTTGCAATATCCGCGCCGGAAAGTTTACACTTTATCCAATAAAAAAGCGCACGTTGCGACCGTATGTGCCGTAAAATGATCGCAATATCGCAAACCCGAATTACCGAAAGAAAAGAGGTGAGCCGCCGATGTCAACACAGTACGATCCCGAGGAGTATTCGCAGATAATGCGTGAGTTTGCGGGATATAAGTTGGTCATACAAGGGCGGTCTCCCCGTACGGTAAACGAATATATGCTGGATCTGAGAACATTTTTCAGATTCCTTATCGCCAAACGGCAGGGAAATGTTCCGGAACCGCACAGCGAGGAGTTCATGTCGATCGATGTGCGCCGCGTTGATCTTGAATTTCTGAGGAGCATCACCACGACGGACATATACGATTTCCTTTTTTATACCGACCGTGAACGCGGCAACAAAAGCGCCGCGCGTGCGCGCAAGCTGGTAGCAATAAAGGGACTGTTCAAATACCTCACATCAAAGCGGCAGCTTCTTGACTATGATCCATCTGTAGCCATAGACGCGCCGAACAAACGTAAGTCATTGCCGAAGTTTTTGACGCTTGACGAATCGCGGCTTTTGCTTGAAACGGTAAGGACCGACACGTCGTCGGAATTCCGCAGACGTGATTTTGCGATAGTAACGCTGTTTCTCAACTGCGGTATGCGGCTTTCCGAGCTGTGCGGGATGAACCTTTCCGACCTTGACAGGTATCTCCGTTCCGCCCGCATCGTCGGGAAGGGAAACAAGGAACGTATCGTATATCTCAACGAAGCGTGCCGTGCTGCGCTTGGCGATTATATTGCCGAACGCACGGGCGGCGCCGTTAAGCCGAAAACCTCCGCAGACGAAAATGCACTTTTTCTGAGCCGTGTCGGAAGACGGATATGCCCGAAATCGGTAGAGTGTATGGTCGATAAGTACCTTGACCGTGCGGGACTCGGTTCAAAAAACTATTCGGTGCACAAGCTGAGGCACACTGCCGCAACGCTTATGTACCGTGAGGGCGGAGTAGATGTCCGTGTGCTTAAAGAAATATTGGGGCACGAGCAGCTCAATACCACCCAGATATACACTCACGTTGTTGACAGCGATGTTGAGCGAGCAATGGCAAAAAATCCGCTCGGGCGGGATGTGAACCGTGTTTCCGATGGCAACGAGACGGACAGGAATCAAAAAAACGAGGAGAATAGTTGAATCCGATGGATCTTAAAAATTTTTCTTTGATATATCCGGATGAGGCGACGCAGGAGCGGCATATGCGTTCTGAGGATCGCCCCGATATAAGTCAGTATGTTGTGGACGAGCTTGGCTTCGGAGACATCATGCAGTTGAAGAGCGGGTCTCTGCCGGAATTCTTTACTGCCGATCCGGCGGTCATTGCGTACCGCAACGAAACATTTTCCGACCTGCTTGAAAATCCAGGGCTTATCGATACGTTGAACTCAGTAATGCCGATACTGAACGATATACTTGAATTGCGTCGTCTTGAATCGGACAGCGGTGACACGACAGACTATCTTGCCAGCATAACCGAGATAGAGCTTTACATTTCAAGTGTTGACACGCTTAACGACGGTCTGAACGCGGTTTCGGATTCATTGCACGGCAGGGCGTTCCGCACTCTGTGTGACCGTATAAACGAGCTTGCCGAAAGCAATTATTACAGCGAGCTCAACGAAAAACTGTGTGAGCTTACAAAGCGGGTGCGTGAGATAAAGAGCGTTACGATAGGAGTGAACCTTGACGCGCAGCTTCGCCCGAAGGATGCTGGCGTGCTTTCGATCAACCCCGAGCAGTTCCGCTCGGGCGATGTTCTCGAAAAGATACTCCGTCTCAATTTCAAGGATGATGAGTACACCTGCATCGCAAAACTTGTTCCGTTTAATAAAAATCAGAACGACAACCAAAAGACGGCTCTGGCGATCGCCTTCAATGCGGCAATAAACGATGTTTACAGCTCGTCTCTCCGCTCGTGGAAAAAGATAGTCCAGCAGTACGTGCTTGAAAATACGGATTTTCTGCTTAATCTTATTCCCGAGATCGAATTTCTTGTAAAGGGCACTCGTATGCTTTCGAAACTCCGTGCAAAGGGTTGCCCCCTGTGCGTTCCCGAGATAGTCCCCGCTGCAGACAGAGTCTACCGCGCCTATGGGCTTTACAACCCCGCGGTTGCGCTCAAGATAGACGATGAAGTTGTTCCGAACGATCTTGTTTTTGACGAGAACGCTACTATTTATGTCCTGTCGGGACCGAACCGAGGCGGCAAATCGGTAATAACATGCGCGCTCGGTATTTCTCAGGCAATGATGCAGCTGGGTATGTTTGTGCCCGCCGAATCTGCCGTTATGTCTCCCGTAGATGCGATATATACTCATTTTCCGACCGGAGCCGACGACACGATAGACAAGGGACGTCTCGGTGAGGAGTGTGCGCGTCTTGACGCGATAATAGAATCGGTTACCGACGAATCGCTCGTTCTGCTTGACGAATCGCTCTCATCGACCGGAGCCTACGAGGCATCGTACATAGCCGCCGAGGTTTTGGGCGGACTGGCGCTTATAGGCTGCCGTGTGCTGTTTTCAACGCATTTGCATGAGCTTGCCGGTATGATAGATGAAATAAATGCGAGAACTGCCCCGGAAGGGGCTAAGATAGATACTCTCGTTGCCGGCATCGAGAAAGGCAAACGGTCATTTAAGATCACGCGGGCAAAGCCGGACGGAAAGAGCTATGCGCGTGATATTGCGGAAAAGTACGGCCTGTCCTACGATTCCATTAAAAAGAAAATTGAAAATAAGCCCGGAAGATAAATGCTCCGGTTATATAAGAAAGGTCAAAAAGATGGATAAAATTTTATCTTTACTCGAAAACGATGCCAAACTGACGCCCGAACAGCTCGCTGTCATGCTTGGCAAGGAAACAGGCGATATAAAACGCGCTATCGAAGAATATGAAAGGGAAGGCGTGATACTCGGCTATCAGGCGCTTGTCGACTGGGATAAGACAGATCGCGAATACGTGACCGCGCTGATCGAGGTGAAGATCACTCCTCAGCCCGACCTCGGGTTCGACAAGGCTGCCGAAAAAATATACAGCTATCCCGAAGTAAAAAGCGTGTATCTTATGTCGGGCGGGTTCGACCTCGCTCTCCTTATCGAAGGCAAAACAATGCGTGAAGTCGCATTTTTTGTCGCGCAGAAGCTTGCTCCCATCGAATACGTAACCTCTACCGCCACTCATTTCGTGCTGAAAAAGTACAAGGACAAGGGTGTAGTGTACGGTCAGCCCGAAATTGACGAGAGAGGAAACTGCAACTGATGCTCGATTATAGCAAAATTCTTTCTCCGACAGTAACATCACTGAAAAAATCGGGGATCCGTAAATTCTTTGACCTTCTTGAAGAGATGGACAATGTGGTGTCTCTTACCGTTGGTCAGCCCGATTTCGTCACTCCGTGGCATATACGCGAGGCAGGCATTGAAAGCCTTGAGCGCGGAAAGACCTATTACACGTCAAATGCGGGCACGCTTGAGCTGCGCCGCGAGATATCCGCATATCTTTCGCGTAGGTTCGGCTTGATGTACGACCCCAAAAAAGAGATCATCGTCACGATAGGCGGAAGCGAAGCCATTGATATGACTATCCGCTCGATAGTTACCCCCGGTGATGAAGTCATAATTCCCGAGCCGTGCTTTGTCTGCTATGAACCGCTTGTAAGAATGGCGGGCGGCGTTCCGGTAATTATCGACACCTGTGCACAGGACCGCTTCAAGCTCACGCCCGAGAAGCTCGCTGCCGCGATAACGCCGAGGACCAAGCTGCTTGTGCTGGCATATCCCAACAACCCCACCGGCGCAGTTATGACGCGTGACGATCTTGAAAAGATAGCCGAGGTGCTGCGTCCCACCAATATTGCCGTTCTTTCGGACGAGATCTACGCAGAGCTTACATTCGGCTTCAAGCATACTTCCATCGCGTCTCTTCCGGGAATGCGCGAGCGTACGATACTGGCCTCTGGTTTTTCAAAGGCATATGCAATGACCGGGTGGCGCCTCGGATACGTCTGCGCGCCGGCGGAGATATCAGATCAGATACTGAAGCTTCATCAGTATGCCATAATGTGCGCTCCCACAACGAGCCAGCTTGCTGCAGTAGAGGCGATGAAGAATGGGGACGCAGATATCGAATATATGGCGGAGCAGTATAACTTCCGCCGCCGTTATATCTATCGCGGTCTTGCCGATATAGGCATAGAATCGTTTGAGCCGGAGGGGGCTTTCTATATCTACCCCGAGATAGGAAAATTCAGACTTTCAAGCGAAGAATTCTGCAATCGTCTGCTTTACGATTATCGCTGTGCAATCGTACCGGGCACTGCATTCGGCAGATCGGGCGAAGGCTTTGCGCGCATTTCATACGCGTATTCCGTAAAGCATATCGATGCCGCGCTCGAGCGCATCGAAGCGTTTACAAAAATACTGAAAAAATAAACAGATCGGGACCCGGTGCAGTCAGATGGAAAATTCCAGCCAGAGCGAACGCAAAAAAAGTGTTCTCGGCGCCATTACGGCAAACAAGCTTGCCGAAATGCTCAAAAATATTGATATAAGCTCGATCAAGGAAACAAACGGGGGATATAATGCCCGTGCGAGGATTCTTGCGCTGTTTGACATGGGTACATTTGCCGAAACCGGTGCGTATATCGTAAGGCGGGGAAGCAGTGACGACCCCGCAGAGGCATTTGAGAGCGTTATAACCGGCTATGGCGCTGTCGGCGGTAGACTTGTCTATGCATTTGTGCAGGATATTTCACGCATGAAAGGTGCGTTCGACAGCATTGCCGCCGAAAAGATAAACACTCTTATCGACCTTGCCGTGAGGAACGGCGCTCCCGTTGTCGGAATATTCGACTCTTGCGGTGCGTCGGTTTATGAGGGTGTGAGAGTTATGGCGGCTTACGGAAGCGTTATGACGCACATCTTTGCCGCGCGCGGGATCATACCTCTTATTGCGGTGATCCCCGGCGTATGCGGCGGCGGAATGGCGGCATTGGCATCGTCATTTGATTTTGTGCTGTCGATAGACGGTCAAAGTGAATTTTATGTCGTTCCGCCATTTATAAGCGGAGAAGCTTCATCCGACGGCTCGTCGGTCGCGGATATAACCGTTGCCGATGAGGATGAGCTTTATGTGCGTGTACGTGAACTTCTCGGGTATCTGCCCTCCAATTGCAGCGAAGGTTCAAGGATGTCGGATACTCCGGTTTATGACCGTGAAACTCCTGCGGAGCTTGCATCACGCGATAGCTACGACGCAAAAAGGCTTGTGGCTTCTATCGCTGACGGCGAAAGCTTTGTTGGGCTGCGACAGCGCATCTCGCCGGAGCTGATAACGGGATTGGCATATGTCGGTGGTATATGCTGCGGTATTATGGCAAACGATCCGTCGGTAAAGAACGGTGATATGACCGTGGCGGCGTGTCGCTCGGCTGAAAAGCTTGTACGGTTTTGCGACAGCTTCGGTATTCCCCTCATTGCCATAGCGAACGGCACCGGAGTGTCGGATAAAGAAAGTGATTCCGCTGAGTACTCCTCGGCGATAGCCGCACTCTATGGGGCGTTGACGACGTCCGAGAATGCAAAGGTCAGTGTTGTTACGGGAAATGCTTACGGTATGGGCTTTACGCTCATGGCGTCAAAAGCTACGGGTGCCGATATAGCGTTCGCGCTTACCGACTCATGCATCAGCCCGATGTCGCCCGAGTCTGCGGTGGCGTTTCTGTGGAATGACCGCATATGCGACAACGATGTGACGGTAACGCGCGAACAGCTTGAAAAAGAGTGGCGCGAGAACAACGCTTCACCCAACGACGCAGCGCTATGCGGTCAGGTCGATGATATCATAGCACCGCATGAACTGCGTCCAAGGATCGTTTCTGCCGTAAGTATGCTTGCTGCCAAGTCGCGCATTGTTCCGGTGCATCGCAGGGAGGGACGTAGGTCAAGATGAGGATCCATATGTTTTTTCTCAGCTCCGGCGTGTGGACCGGAAATAATGCGTTTTTTATTATTGCTGCTGTTGTTGCAGTTGTCGCCGCCGCGGTCGTCGCAGGGGTATTTATCCATGCGGCGAGAAAAAGAAAAAAAGCGCGCGAGCTCCTTGAGGCTGAAAAAGCCGAAAAAAAACGCCGTGCCGAAGTCGAGGCTGCCGCAGCGGCCGAACGCGCCGAGACGTTGGCGGAAATGGAGGCTGCTGCAAAAGCGGCGGCGGAAGCTGAGAGGCTGAGGGCTGCGATAACGGCTGCGGTCACCGCGTATATTGAGGCTGAAGCTGCAGAAAAGAAAAAAGCTCCGCCGCGCTTTCGCGTTGTCTCATTTGCACGCGCGAGCGGCGCTCATCCGTGGAACCGTTAAGTATCGGGAGGTATATTAGGATATGAAAAGAAAATTCAGGATCACGATAGACGGAAACGAATATATTGCCGAGGTGGAGGAGCTGTCTGAGACCGATGAAAGCACAACGGATCAAGCGACGAAGAACGCTGACAATAATACAAAGAAAGAGGATAAGGACACCGCTCATGCGGCAGATGTGCTCTGATGTACACAGGTAATTCTGCGGTTGGAGTCAGCGGGATAATCCCACCCGCGGCGCTGCACTGTATTGATCCATTGAAGCTCGTCGGTGTACTGGATATTCTGGATTCTGTCGGATTTGACTCCGTTGATGTTTGGGGAGCGGATGATTTCGGTGTTTGTCTTGAAAAGTACGGCAGTGACCCATGGGATCGTCTCAGAACTATCCGTAAAGCCGTGAAAAAGACAAGACTCAGATTGTTACTCGGCGGTCAGAGTCTGCTCGGCTGCGGAGTATATGCCGACGATGTGGTAGACTATTTTGTTGAGCGCGCCGTTGACAACGGGATAGATGTTATACGTGCGTATGACGCACTGAATGACCCACGAAACCTAGAATCGGTTGCCGCTGCCGCCGGCAGGTTTGGGATCGAATTTGAGGGAGCGATCGTGTATGCCGAAAGTCCTGCGCACAGCGTGAGCTTTTTTGCGGGATATGCCTCGCTGCTTGAGCAGATGGGAGCAAATGCGATTTGCATTCTTGATCCCGAGCATTTGCTCGGGGCGGATACGGCAGCCGCGCTTTTTGCTGCTGTACAAAAGAGCGTAAGCATTCCGGTTCGTGCCTCATTGCTCAGTGACAGCGGGCTTCACGCGGAGCTTGATGCGAAAATTGATGCGTTTGACTGTCTTATAACGTCTGAAATACCGTATAAAGCGATAAAAGCCGCCGGAGCACATGTGTCTGAACGCAAAATATCGGAATTAAGCAGGCTTTTACGCAAAAGCGTAGATGTGAATGCAAAAAAAGACTCTGAATATATAGTTGAAGTCTGGCGTGTACGTGATGATGCGGGACATCCGCCCATGATCCCGCCGGTCTCATATGTGATAACTGCGCAGGCTGAGGCAAACCTGAGGTGCGGAGAACGCTATAAGACTGTTTTGCCGGAGTTCAAGGCTCTTGTGCGCGGAATGTACGGACGTGCGCCAATGCCGGTGGCGGAGGATATACTTTCACGAGTTGTGAAGAATGCACCAGTGCTTCTGAAGCGCCCGGCGGATATGCTTGCACCGGAGCTTGACAGGCTGCACGTCAGCGTGTACCGGTATCTTGAACAGCCCGAGGACGTTCTGACATATGCGATAGCGGGGGATTACGCCGTAGACTTTTTTGAGCGTCGGCTGGCGCTGAAGTACGGTATTGACGCGTCGCACGCGGATGCAAAGCACGGGATCCATATTGTATAACCATATTGTAAACAAACACGTACTGCCGCATTGTGCGGCAGTACGTTCTATATTCAGTTGTTTTCTTCTTCCTTTTTTATGAGTTTCACAAGTGCGCTCGTGCCGAGCCTTGTCGCTCCGAGCGCAATGAAGTCTTCCGCGTCGCCGAACGAGCGTATTCCGCCCGCGGCTTTGATCTTCAATCCTGCCGGAACATGGGTTGCAAACAGCGCGATATCCTCACGCGTTGCTCCGCCGGTCGAAAATCCGGTTGAGGTCTTTATAAAATCGGCTCCGGCTGCGCCGACAACGGCGCACATACGGATCTTTTCCTCATCGGTGAGCAGGCAGGTTTCGATTATCACCTTGAGAATGTGGTCTCCGCACGCTGCCTTTACAGCGCGTATCTCGTCCTCGACAGCATCAAACTTTCCGTCCTTTACCCAGCCGAGGTTTATTACCATGTCGATCTCATTTGCGCCGTTTTTGATGGTATCCGATGCCTCAAAGCATTTTGTCGCAGTGGTGTCGTATCCGAGAGGAAAGCCGATAACGGTGCATATGTTGAGCTTGCCCTCGGTATAGTCGTGAGCGAATCTGACATACGACGCGGGAATGCACACCGATGCGGTGTGGTATTTCATACCGTCGTCGCAAACGGTCTTTATCTGCTCCTCGGTGGCAGTGGGCGCGAGAAGGGTGTGGTCGGCATATTTCAGAATATCATACTTGTCCATTTCAAGACCTTCCTTATATTATTTCATATATATGATATCACAACATGAAAAAAATATCAAGTGAAAAAAACGAAAACCGTTGAAAAGCATTTGATAATCTGATATAATAACGGGGAACGCCGAGAGGCTGAACGACAGAACGGAATAGGAAAGGTACCTGAAATGAAAATAAGACATGATATTCATAACCATTCGCTGTGGTCGTCGTGCTGCTATGACCCCGAAGCGACCGTTAACGCTTTTGCGCACCGCGCAAAAGAACTCGGGCACACCGTTTTCGGTATTTCGAATCACCTTTGGGACGAAAAAGTTCCGGGTGCCAGCAATTGGTATCGCCAGCAGATGATAAATTACGGTCTTGAAGGCGCACGTGCCGCAATGCCGATGATCCCCGGAATACGGCTTATGGTGGGGACCGAGACCGAGTACTGCGGTATGACCGATACGCTCGGCATGCTTGCCGAGACCGCAAAAAAATTCGATTATGTGCTTGTTCCTCATACGCATATACATATGAAGAATTTCGTCATTCCGGAAATGGATGATGTGAAGGCAAAAAGAAAAGAGCTTGTTGCAAAAATACTGGATTCAATGCCGGACTTCACGCCCGCCCAAGCCGAAAAGATGGTAAGAGCTTTTTCAAACGGCGATATTGAGAATCTCATCGGTGAGAGACACGTTGACGTTGTAGGGTACAATGCCGACTTTATGTACCGCAGCTTTATAAGCCTTATGAACAACGCGGAGTTTAAAAAACTCGCAGTTACGGTACCCACATCGGTTGCACACACCTTCCTGCCTTGCGGATTTTCAAAAGAAATGTGCAAAACGTTAATTGAAGCCGTGAGCGATGAGAAATATCTTGAATGCTTCGACCTTGCACGCAAGTTGGGCGTTGGCATCGAGGTTAACACCGGTGCATTCAAAATGCCCGAAAATGATTTTGCGGATGACGCTATGATACGCGTTATGAAACTTGCCAAAAAAGCCGGCTGCCGCTTTACATTCGGCACGGATTCACATTCTCTTGCGGGTCTTGACAAGATACGCATGGGCGACCGTATCTCCGAGCTTTGCGGTATCGAAGAGAACGACCTTATGGATTTCGTCAGATAAAAGAGCTGTTCGTCGAAAAGCCCAACGGGCTGCCGCGCATCGCGCG
>CAJLZE010000021.1 GCA_905210995.1 uncultured Anaerotruncus sp. | reverse complement strand
GGGCTGCCGCGCATCGCGCGGCAGCCCGTTGGGCTTTTTTTACCGATCAGTGAGAGGCTTTGAATGTAAAGTAGTCGCTGATCTCTGTGCCTGGGTAATATGCAAGCAGTATCTGTTCTGCCGTTGCACCGGCTTCGCCGAGGTCGGATGCTCCGAACTGGCTCATTCCGACACCGTGCCCCATACCTTTCGATACTATGGCAAAGGATGAGGAGGACGATGCGCGGTGCGTGGCGCGGATCTGCTGAAGCTGAGTTACGATCAGAAAACTGTCGTAGTTTGATACGACTGTGTAGTTTCCGTTTTCATCGGGTTCGGTAGTGACAGGAATATCGATGTCTCCGCCGCTCACCTGTGCAACTCCGTTTTCGGTGTAGATGTGAAGGGTGCTTGAACTGTCACGAAGCGCCTTTCCGAATGCGGTAAGGAAATTGAATTTTCCCGCATTCACATATCCGGTGCCACTGCCGGTCTTTACATTGACAGACGCCGACCCGGATCCCGAAAGATCGATGATGCGTGTGGACTTTACCTTTTCATATGTATAGTCCACAGAGCCTTTTCCTATCGTCAGGTTCGAGGATCGTACATACCCCGAAAGAAGCGAGCGGATAGATGAGCAGCGTGTGACCGTTGCCGTGTGACCGTTGCTGTCGGTCATTTTCATCGTGTAAATATACGGTGAATCACCGGTAGTTGTTGTGTCGACACGCACGATATTCGAATTTATCTGCGTCTCGCCGTATTCGCGGCAGGCGGTCTTCAGCTGCGCGGCGGTTATTTCCTTGAGCGACATGCCGGAACTGTATTCAGAGTATTTTTCCCACGGAGTTGCCTGAGAGCGCAGATAACTGCCGACGTTGCCACCCCACACATACCGCGGGTTGACAGACCAGCCGCCTATGCTTGACGAATAAAGCCCCTGAACTATCGTTGACCCGAAGGTGATCACCTGATTTTCGGTTTCGGCTACCGCTTGTATCACGCGAGGTATGATAGCGCGTCTGCCGCGGTAGTTCTGGCAGTGTGAGAAGCTGCACATATCGAAACCGTATGACGAATAGTGCCTGCCGACGCAGATAGCGGAATAAGAACGAACGGTTATTGCAAATGCCTTTTGCGTTTCAAGATCCCAACTTGTGTATATCTCGTTGGGAAGAACGCCCTCAACATATGTATTGAGCTCGACCATGTTTATGTGCACAAGACCGTCACAGCTTGAATCAATATAATGACGGAAGCAGAATACGCCGTCATAAACATTGGAGGTCGCGGTATCCTGAATGTACGCATAATCGGCACCGCTCTGCTGAAATGCCGAAAAGCCGAGGTAGTTATTTTCGTCGCCTTCATATTCGAACATAATGCTTTCCATACCGTCATCAAGAACGCAGACGCCGGTGGTGGAGGGCGAGGCGATCCTTACCTGACAACCGGATACCGAATCTGCGATCGACGCTGCCGCCTCTCCTGCATCGGTGTAGCTTGCAAATGCTCCGACACGGACGGTTTTGCTGCCGTTTATGTAAGCGGGGAAACAGAAGTCATATTCAGCGCCGAACTGACTCTCGAATTCGTCGATCCTTGACCAAAGGTTGCCGCTTGAGTAAAGCTCAACATGATATCCGCCGATGTCGGTATCGCTCTCGCTCGATGCTTCGGTGCATGAGTCGTAGCCGATTTTGAGGTTTGCATCGCACACTGCATAAACGGTCGCGCAATTCAACTTGTAAAGGGGTGAGAAGTACCTGCCGCTGCGGGTTATCTCGGTCTCACCCACAACGAAGCCGTATGGAGAGAGCATTCCGACGGAGAATGGAGCATCCGCGCCGTATCTTACACCGACTGCGATATACATGGGGTCGCTGTTGATGTTAGAGCTTATCGCATATTCGGAAAGACCGGAATTGTCGGCCGATGTATTGACGGCAAAGGAAATTGCCACAAGAAGTGTTGCGAAGATCATTGCGAGCGCAAGCGTGGCTGCCGTCGTTCCGGCGGCGCGACGTCCGGTGAGTTTTTTATCAACCGTTTTCGTCGACAATGACATATTCTCCTCCTATCATGACATAAGCGCCGTCATAGCTTTCGATATGTATCCCGCGTCCGTCGGCAGCGCCGCGCGGAATAAGCAGGTTGTGCATAAGCGGGGCATCGGCACCGTTATAAAGCTCTTCGCCCGTAGTGAGGTCGTTGATGCCCTGAAGCGTACCGGAGGTGTTGAACGGCGAAACGATCACAGCGTAGCCGGAACGCACGATGACGAGAATGCCCTCATCGGCGTTTTTTGCACGAACGGTCTTGCCGCTTTCGACAAATACGGGACGGTACATGACGCCTGCCTTTGACTGAAGTTGCTGCCATGTATCCTGAAGGTTCTTTACCTGTTCGCGCAGCTCGTTGACACCGCCGCCCTCACCGGTAAGCCCGTCGACCTTGGACTGAAGCTCGTTCATCAACTTTGTCACGGCGATGTATTTTTCGGAGAGATTGGCGAAGTCACGTTCCATGCTGGTTTTGCTTCTTTTTAGCGATTCAATGCTGCTTCTGATACCGGTAAGAGAGTCACTGACCGAGGATATCTGACGCGAAAGCTCGGTATAGCTGTTTTCGACCGAGTCTATGCGACCGTCAAGCTCGTCCTTAGCGCTGTTAAGAGCCGATTCAAGCTCGGATATCCGCGCGTCTTTTTCTTTGGAGCCGGATTCAAGAGCGGCGATACGTGCTATCAGCGCTTTGTAGGCATTGGAGTCAAGTCCGCCGCCTCCGCCGCCTCCGCCACCGCTGATCTCTATGGCGCTGACACGCGCCGAAAGATCGTCAATGCTCGATTGCAGCGGATTCAGTACGTTCTCCTGAACATACTGCGCCAGTCCCGAAAGCGATACTACGGGGTCTATGGAGCTGTCATACGAGAGTGTCGCGTACACGGCGACAGAGGTTATGAAGGCAAACGAAAGAGCCAACACAAGTGACGCCGCTTTTTTCAGGAATTCCGGTTTTTTTATCATAATAACCATACCTTTCTGCACTTTGAGTGACAAAGTGCGTTGTGTAAAACGAGAAGGGGTTCATGGTGCCGGGGCACCGGTCGGACAGCATGATGTCAGATATCAAGCTTGAGCTGCATTTTTTCAAGGTCCTTTTCAACAAGTAAAACGGGCGTTGCGGGAATCTTTATTTTTTTGTATCCCTTTGTGCTTTCGAATTTATCTCCGAAGTCACGCCACGCGCCGCTTATTACCGTGTCTCCGCGCAGAGTCACAAGCTGAACTCCGATAGACGAGCGAGTGGTCTTTATCGGGATGAGCGAGGAGGATATCACCGCGGCACGGTCGTTTGATGTCACAAGCAGTATGTCGAAGGGCTTGTCGCTTTCTTCGAAGATACCCACAATGGGGGATGCTGCCGAGAAGGCACCGGTGAGCTTGCGGCGGTTTCCCTTGGTCAGGTACACCGATTGCGGCACCCGGAGACCCTTGCCGTTGGCAAAGATGAACACCATACGGCTCTCGTCGCTCCAGTCGTTGCCGACCTTCATGTATATGGGCTTTTCTCCCGGATCAAAGCCGAGCTTTGCGGGAATGAAGTCACCCATAGCCGAAGCCTTGCAGGTGTCAAAATCGCAGGCACGTGCGCGGTAAAGCTGAGCCTTGTCGGTAAAGAAAAACAGGTCTGTCAGGTTGTCGCCCTCCGCTTCACTGAGCAACACATCGCCTTCCTTCAGCTTGTGTTCATCATTGCCGCGCAGCGAAAGCGCCGTGATCTTTTTGAAATAACCCTCGGAGGTAAGGAAGAAGTGAACGGGGAAATTTTCGATCTCGACTTCGGGTGCCACGACGGTTATCTCATGTTCGTGGATTATCTCGGATCTTCTCGGTTGACCGTATTTTTTCTTGATATCGGTAAGCTGAGAGACAAGACATTTTTTGAGCTTGAACTCGTCGGCAAGCGTTGCCTCGATATCGGCGATCTCCTTTTGTATATCGTCTATATCCTTTATGCGGTTGAGGATATATTCGCGGTTGAGGTTGCGCAGCTTGATGTCGGCAATAAATTCGGCCTGCGCTTCATCTATCGAAAAGCCCGCGCACAGGTTTGGTATGACGTCGGATTCTTTTTCCGTCCCGCGTATTATCTTTATTGCCTTGTCAATGTCAAGCAGTATGCGGCCGAGTCCGAGAAGCAGGTGAAGCTTTTCTTTTTTGCGTTCAAGGTCAAAGCGAAGTTCACGGGAATAGCATTCCATGCGGAATTTTATCCATTCCTCAAGTATCGTTCTGACGCCCATCTGGCGCGGTACCGAGCCGATAAGCACGTTGAAGTTGCATTTGAACGAATCTTCGAGCGGTGTCGATCTGAACAGTTTTGCCATGAGCTGATCGGGGTCGGTGCCCTTTCGTATATCTATCGTAAGACGGAAGCCCGTGAGACCTATCTCATCTCTGAAATCGGTGATCTCCTTAAGCTTTCCTTCCTTTATCAGGTCGGATATCCGTTTTATGATCTGCTCAATTGAGGTGGAATACGGTATTTCGAGTATATCAATGCAGTTTGCCGAGGGATCGTATTTGTACTTTGCGCGGATCCGCACGGAGCCCGAGCCGGTCTCGTATATTTCGCGCATTGAATCGCGGTTGTATATGATCTGCCCGCCGCCCGAAAAATCGGGAGCTTTTATGAGGTCAAGGAGCTTGTCCGTGTCTGTTTTCGGGTTGCGCAGCAGCGCTATCGTTCCGTCGCAGACCTCGGCAAGATTGAATGAGCAAATGTTTGATGCCATGCCGACGGCAATGCCCATGTTCGGCGTGACAAGTATGTTGGGGAAGGTGGTCGGCATAAGCGTCGGTTCCTTCATGGTCCCATCATAGTTGTCGACCATTTCGACGGAATTTCTGTCTATGCCGGAAAATATCTCGGCCGAAAATTTATCAAGCTTTACCTCGGTATAACGAGGAGCGGAGGGCGCCATAGTTGAGCTGTACTGTTTGCCGAATGCGCCCTTTGAGTCGATGAAAGGATGAAGAAGTGCTGCATTTCCGCGGGTTAGGCGGACGAGCGTATCGTATATCGCAGCATCTCCGTGCGGATTGAGCCGCATAGTCTGACCGACAACGTTCGTGCTTTTGATGCGAGCGCCGGTCATGAGTCCCATCTTATACATGGTGTAAAGGAGCTTGCGGTGCGCGGGTTTGAAGCCGTCAATGGCGGGAATCGCGCGTGAGACGATAACGCTCATGACGTAAGGCATATAGTTTTCTTCTATCGTTTCGGTTATCAGTTGTGTTATTACCGGAGCTGACGGCTGTGTGCCCGGTATCCGTTCGCTGTCGGTGCTTTTTTTCTTCCTTGCCATACGGTGAAAAACCTTTCTCTGTGGTTAAAGTCTGATAACGGTGTGCGCCGCAGCGCGTATCAGGCGATTGTAAAGCGCCAGTCCGAGACCGTCTGTATCCGGCAGGTTGGCGTATATCACATCGGCGGTAATATCATCGGATTCGCGCAGTGCGGAGAATATGCGATGCATCTGTGTTTCGAGGTCATATCCCGCACCTATCGTTATTATCTTGCCGCTGTGAAGCAAAGGCTCCTGCTCGTCGTAGCATATGATTATGCAGTCCTCGGTCTCCTGTGCGTGCCTAAAGAAACGTATCTTGTCCGCTTCCGATCCGCCGACAAGCTTCAGCGGCTTCGACGGTGCGTAATGACGGTATTTCATGCCGGGTGAGAGTGGGCGTTCATCGGCTTTGAGCATACCGGTCACGGCAGGGGCAACATTGACCGTTTTTGCCACACACCTGAGCGCGTCGCAGGTTATTGCTCCCGGGCGCAGAAGTGTGAGTGAATCGTCTCCGTCTATTCGCACGATGGTCGATTCGACGCCGAACCGGCATTCACCGCCGTCTATTATGAAATCTACTCTTCCGTCAAGATCGCGCGATGCATGCTCGGCTTTTGTGGGAGACGGTCTGCCGGATATATTGGCGCTCGGTGCGGCTATCGGGACACCCGCCAGACGGATGAGCGAGTTTGCAACGGGATGCGACGGGCATCTCACCGCCACTGAATCGAGCCCGCCTGTCACACACGACGGTATCGTATCCTTCTTTTTCATTATGACCGTCAGCGGTCCCGGCATAAAGCTTGAGGCAAGCTTGTAATAAAGCGGTGTTGTGAAGCAGTACGGTTCGGCATTCTGAGGATCGGAAATGTGGATTATGAGCGGATTGTCTGACGGTCTGCCCTTTGCTGCATATATTTTTTCCGCCGAACTCGCATTTGTTGCATCCCCGCCGATGCCGTAGACGGTCTCTGTGGGGAATATCACAAGCCCACCGCGCCGTATTGCCTCTGCAGCGGGCAGAAGCTGCGTATCATCGAAATTTTCGGGGTCAAGTCTGATATGAACGGTGTTGATTGAATTTGACTGTGACATATTTGTGCCTTGCTTAAAAAAGATTTGTATATCACTCGCGGAGCTTTTCGGCTGTATCGGCTGCTATAAGTGCGTCGATCATACCGCCGATATCCCCGTTGAGAAAAGAATCGAGAGAATAAAGCGTAAGACCTATCCTGTGGTCGGTGACGCGATTCTGAGGATAGTTGTACGTGCGTATTTTTTCGCTGCGGTCGCCGCTGCCGACCTGGGTGCGCCGCGTTTCCGCTATCCGGTCGTTTTGCTCGCGCAGCTTCATATCGTACAGCTTGGCGCGAAGCAGCTTCAGTGCCTTGTCCTTGTTTTTGAACTGGGAGCGTTCCTCCTGGCACTCAACAACGATACCTGTCGGCTTGTGCGTTATTCTTACCGCGGATTCCGTTTTGTTGATGTGCTGACCGCCGGTACCGCTTGATTTGCAGGACTCGAATTCAAGATCCTGAGGCAGTATCTCAACATCCACCTCATCTGCCTCAGGCAGCACGGCGACTGTTACCGTCGAGGTCTGTATGCGTCCCTGAGATTCGGTGAGCGGAACGCGTTGAACGCGGTGAACTCCCGACTCGAATTTGAAGCGTGAATATGCACCGTCACCTTCGACGGTGAAAGTCAGTGCACGATATCCGCCGAGACCCGTTTCGTTTGCGTCGGCAACGGAGACGCGGAATCCTGCTCTTTCGCAATACATTGAATACATACGGAAAAGCACTGCGGCGAATAGGCAAGCCTCCTCGCCGCCCGCTCCCGCGCGGATCTCAACGACCACGTTTCTGTTGTCGTTGGGATCGCGCGTTATGAGCAGTGCCGTAAGTTCTTTTTCAAGCAGAGAAAGCCTTGTGCGCAGCACCGGAAGCTCGTCTGCGGCAAGCGCGCGCAGCTCCGGGTCGGACGAATCTCGAGAAAGAGCCGCCGCATCGTCCGCTTCCGCCGAGACGCTCACGTATTCACGGTATTTTGTCATGACCGGCGCCAAAGTGCGATATTCTTTCATCGTCTGTGTATAGAGCGGAATATCCGCGAACGTTTCCGGCGCGGAAAGCAGCTCTTCGAGGCGGCGGTATTTCAGCTCGGTTTCGCGGAGCTTGGAAATTACGGCTGATGGCTCGGGCATATCAATATTTGTTGAATGCCGCAAATGCACGATGAGCCTCGTAGAGGTCCACCTTGGAAATTATCTCGTAAGGAGCGTGCATGGAAATGACCGGAACGCCGAGGTCAACGACCTCAATGTTGTGCTTGGCAATGAATTTTGCAACGGTCCCGCCGCCGCCGACGTCGACCTTGCCGAGCTCACCCGCCTGCCACACGACCTCGTCGCGCTCCATTATGCCGCGGAGCCATCCGATGTATTCAGCGGAGGCATCGCTGGTGCCGCCCTTTCCGCGCGAGCCGGTGTATTTCGTGAGCACCACGCCGCAGGAGAGCAGAGAAGAATTGCGCTTTTCGAATACGTCGCTGAAGTTGGGATCAAAGGCTGCGGACACATCTGCCGACAGGCACTTCGAATTGAGTCTCACAACTGCGGGCGATGCATTCTGAGACGCCGCTATCGCATCTATAAGATCGAGCATGAGCTCGCACTGCATACCCGTATTGCCCTCGCTGCCGATCTCTTCCTTGTCCGCGAGAATGCAAAGCAGCGAATTATCGCCGCCCATCGCTTCAAACATTGCGGTGAGAGCGGGGTAGGAGCAAACTCTGTCGTCGTGACCGTAGCCGCAGATCATCGAGCGGTCGAGACCCGCATCGCGTGCCTTTCCGAGCGGAACGGCGCAAAGCTCCGCGGAGAGCAGATCGGCTTCGTCGATTCCGTACTTCTCATTGAGTATGCGGAGAACATTAAGCTTTATTCCGTCTGAAACGTCGTCGAGCGGGCGACTGCCGACGAGCAGATTCAGCTTTTCGCCGGGGATAGCCGTGCCGAGAGGCTTCACGTCGTCGCCGTGTCCGAGGTGCGGGAGCAGATCGTTGATATAAAGCACGGGATCGTTGTCATCTTCACCTATTACGACATTGACGTTCTCGCCGTTTTTCTTCGATACGACGCCGTGAAGTGCCAGAGGAGTGGCGACCCACTGATATTTGCGGATGCCGCCGTAGTAGTGAGTCTTGAGGAAGCTCATGCCGGAGTCCTCGTAAAGCGGGACCTGCTTGAGGTCGAGGCGCGGGGAGTCGATGTGTGCCGCGGAAATGCGGATGCCGTTCTTAATGTCGCTGTTGCCGATATAGAACAGGAAGAGGTTTTTGCCGCGGTTGTTGTAATAGTACTTTCCGCCCTTTACGATATCGTCGCCGAAATTGTAGGGGACGAAGCCGTTGACTTCTGCAAGCTTTATTCCGGCTGTGACCGCTTCGCGCTCGGTCTTGGCATCGTCGAGAAACTTCATATATCCGTGCGCATAGTCATAAGCGGCATCGATATCAGCCTCGCTGCGGAGCTGATAGACTGTTTTTTTGGTGTAGGCAAGCTCCTTGGCGGAATCTGCCGCGGTTTTTTCAACATTTTCGTTTTCGGGTCTCATGTTAGGTCCTTCCTTCGTTTTATGTTTTATCGTTGATCTGTGAATAGAGTTTACTGTATTTTGCAACGGTGCTTTCCATGCACGACACATATTCCGCAGTCGCATCGTCGGGGATCTTTGCGAGCCTTCCGCCCTTGCTTACGAGCGATTCATCCTTCAGCCATTCGTCGACCGTTTCGGTGTCCGTGTACATTGCGGCGAAAACACACCGCCAGTCCGAATATTTTCCGTAAAGCTGCGATATACGGCAGCTGCCGAGAGTAAGATTGGTATCCGGTTCGTAAAGAAGCCCCGGGTCGGTGTTCATTCCGAGCTTTGAAGCATATGCGCGGTAGTCGTCGGCGGTAAGCTGCATAAGACCTATGCGCGCATCGTCGCCGTCGCCTGTTCTGAGACTTGAATCAAAGTTGCTGCCGACCTTTACGGCGGCATAAATGACGTCAACCGGTATCCCGAACTCGGCTGAATTTTTCGATATCTGTTCGGAGTATTTCCGGGGATATTCTTTTCTGTCTCTGCGGTCGCACAGGCGGTCAAAGGCTATGCCGCACGCGACGGACAGCGCTGCGATCAATACGACTGTCAGTGTTCGTTTTATTGCTGTTCTCATTATGCTCCTTACGCGAGGTGTGACGACGCTTCTTGCGCCAGTCTGTCGGCGAATGCCGCGAGTGCATCCGTGTTTCCGTCGTTGCGCCACACAGTGTCGCAGCGGCTGATATAAAAGTTATCCGACTTTGAAGCGTCGATGCGTGACGCGATCTGTTTTTCGGATCTTACGCCGCCGTCGCGCGATGAGAGTCTGGCGGCACGTTTTTCACGTGGCGCAAGCAGCCCGACGGTGATATCGCACAACTCCTCACAGCCCGCCTCAAACAGTGTCGGAGCATCGATCACAACGGGTGTGCCCACACTTACGGCGTCGTATGCCATCCGTTTGACCTCTTTTTTTACATACCCGAGTGTTATCGAGTTGAGGTCGGTAAGCGCCTCGTCGTCTTTGAAAACAATGTCGGCAAGCGCCGAGCGGTCGACACCGCCGTTTTCGTTGATTATGCCGTGCCCGAAGCGCGCTTCAAGCGCCGAGGTGCATTCGCATGGCGAGGATATTATGTCGTGATATATTTTGTCGCAGTCGAGCACGCGAAAACCGCGCTCCGCAAGCATTGAGCAGAAAAGCGATTTCCCGGCACCGCTGGGGCCTGTGACTCCGATTATCATATTGCCGCTCCGGATCGAATTAGAGTGTACAATATATTATACTACAAAATATAAGAAAAAGCAATACCTCGCGGGAAAATGACATCTGCGCGGCGGAAAAGATGCATAAACAGGTTGAAAAAACCTCCGATGTGGTGTATAATATATTTTGGATGTCTGTAGCTTTGACGAAAGTTGCGGATCAGCACAAACGCAAAAGAGAGGTTTCGAAACTTATGAAATATAAATATCTTCTTTTTGATGCGGACGATACATTGCTTGATTTCAAGCGCTCAGAACATGAGGCGCTGACCGAGGCGCTCATAAAATACGGCATCGATCCCACCGATGAGGTGACGGACACATACAGCGAAATAAATGACGGACTATGGAGGCTGCTCGAGCGCGGCGGGATAGGCAAAAACGAGCTCCGCATCAGACGATTTGAACTGTTTGCGAAGAGATTCGGGCTGAATGTCGATCCGTCGGCGCTTGCTGCCGAGTATACCGACAGACTGGCGGAAAAATCGTTTCTTGTAGACAATGCGGAGGAGCTTTGTCGTTCACTGTACGGCAAATACCGTATGTTCATAATCACCAACGGAATTAAAAACATACAGGAGAGCCGACTCGGTGCTTCGCCGATAAAAGAATATATTGAAAAATCGTTCATATCCGAAGAAGTCGGATACGAAAAGCCGTCAAAGAAATATTTCGATTTTGTGGCGGCGCATATCGACGGTTTTGAAGCCGTAAAAACGCTTGTCGTCGGTGACTCTCTGACCTCCGATATTGCGGGAGGCGTCGCGACGGGAATTGATACCTGCTGGTTCAATCCGAGACACAAGAAACTCACCGGCAGCGTTTTGCCGACCTATGAGATACATTCGCTCGGGGAGCTTTACGGCATTCTCGATGAAAAGGAGAAAGCGTGAAGGTGTGCACAAAAGAAAACATTACCGGTTATATAGCGTTGCTTGACACTGCGGGTATTGAGTATACTCGTGATGTTCCGCTCGCGCCCCGCACGACATTGCGCATCGGCGGCAATGCCGACGTAGGTGTCTTTCCCGACTCCGAAAAGCAGATCGCCGAGGCGATAAGAGATGCAAAAAAGTGCGGAGCGCGCTATATGGTGCTCGGAAACGGCTCGAATGTTCTGTTTGACGATGCAGGCTTTCGCGGCGCTGTGATCTTTACCAAAAAGCTTCGCGGAGTTTCCGTGGACGCTACCACCCTTTGCGCGGGAGCCGGAGCATCGCTTCTCGCTGTAACAACGGCAGCACGAGATGCGGGACTGAGCGGGCTTGAATTTGCCTACGGTATCCCCAGCAGTTGCGGCGGTGCCGTTTGCATGAATGCGGGAGCATACGGCGGAGATATGGCTAGTGTCGTGGCAGAAGTTGCCGTTTATGATTCGGAAAAAGACAGGATATGTCGTCTTGATGCTTCTGAAATGCGGTTTGCGTACAGAAAAAGCATTGTCGGAAACGGCGAAAGATATACGGTGCTTTCGGTGACGTTCGAGCTCGAGTGCGGCGATAAAAATACGATAACCGAAAAAATGACCGAGCTGATGAAGCGGCGCGCCGAGAAGCAGCCGCTGAACTTTCCGAGCGCGGGCAGTGCGTTCAAGCGTCCGGCTCCCGATAAATATGTCGGAAAGATGATCGAGGACAGCGGTCTCAAGGGATATTCGGTGGGAGGTGCGCAGGTGTCGGAAAAGCACGCGGGCTTTATAGTGAACCGCGGCGGTGCCACATCCGACGATATGATTAAGCTTATCGGTCATATAAAAAATACTATATCCGAAAATTACGGCGTTGATCTTGAATGCGAGATCAGGCTGATACCCGAAAAAGCATGAGTTTCGGCGACAGCGTAAAGGAAGAATTGCTTTCCGCTCTTCCGACGGCGGCTTGCTGCCGCAGGAGCTTTTTGCACGGACTTCTTGTTAATGCCGAAAACGGCATTGCCGGTATGGTCATGTGCAGGCTGCGCGGCGACGATGTGGCGGGGACGGCAAAAAAACTGCTTGTCGAACAGTACGGCAGAACACCCGACGAAAGAGCGGCTATCTGCTACGGCAGAAAAATTATTACCTTTGAATTCGAATCCAGGCGGCTTGCCGCGTTTCTTGCGGAACTTTCGGATGCGCCGTACGGCGGCGATATTCCGGAGCTCAAATGTACTGAGTGCGGCGGGTATTTTACCGCCGGCGTGCTTGCTTCCTCTGCAAGACTGTGTGACCCCGAAAAATCGGTGCGCCTTGAGATCGGAATACCCGATCCCGCCCGTGCAGCAAGACTTGCGTCCTTTTTCAGAGCCCGCGGCGCTGCGCCTATAATTTCGCACAGATCCGGATCGTGCTCACTTATATTCAAAAAAAGTGCCGATGTTCAGGATATTCTTTCATATGCGGGCGCACAGATGTCGGCAATGGCGCTTATCCAGGCGGATCTCCTGCGAGAGTTCCGCGGCAACATCAACCGTGCCTCAAACTGCGAGGTGCGGAACATAGGACGTTCGGTAAACGCTGCCTCCGCGCAGCTTGAAGCAATTGCCCGCCTGAAAGAGGAAGGTCTTTTTGTCGGTCTGCCGGAAGAGCTGCGCGAGACTGCGGAGCTGCGCGAAAAAGAGCCGGAGTGTTCGATCGCGGAGCTTGCGGCAAGGCATTCGCCTCCGATATCGAAATCCGGTGTCAATCACAGACTCCGCAAAATATGCGAGGCGGCGGATAAAATCAAAAAGAAGTAAGATATTTAAAATTAATCGCGGGAAAGGCGGTGCCGGCTATGAACGGCTTTGTACATCTTCATCTGCACAGCGAATACAGTCTGCTTGACGGCGCCTGCCGTATATCGGATATTCCGAAAGCCGCTGCCGCGGCGGGGCACGGTGCCGTTGCGATAACCGATCACGGTGCAATGTATGGCGCTGTTGCGTTTTTCAAAGCGTGCCGCGAAGCGGGAGTGAAACCGATAATCGGATGTGAGGTATACGTCGCGCCGCGCTCGCGCTTTGAAAAGCAGCCCGGGCGCGAAAATTCGGCGCACCATATGGTACTGTTGTGCGAAAACGAGACCGGATATAAAAATCTTATAAGAATGGTGTCGCTCGGCTTCACAGAGGGATTTTACTCACGACCGCGTGTGGATGATGAGCTGCTTGCAAAATATCACGAAGGGCTTATCGCGCTTTCGGCGTGCCTTGCCGGGGAGATACCCTCGCGTCTTGTTGCGGGCGACTATGACGGAGCTGTCAAGTCGGCTGAAAAATACAGCCGCATATTCGGCAAGGACAACTTTTTCATCGAGCTTCAGAATCACGGTATAGCCGAGCAGCGGCAGATACTCCCGTCGCTTGCAAAGCTGGCGCGCGAGTGCGGGCTCGGCATGGTCGCTACGAACGATGTACATTATATCAAACGCTCGGATGCCTCGACTCAGGCTGTCCTTATGTGCATACAAACGGGAAGCACTGTGGCTGACGGCAGACCCGCCGGTTTTGAAACGGATGAATTTTACTACAAATCTACCGATGAAATGCGCGCGCTTTTCGGCTCCTATGAGCGCGCGCTTGAAAATACGGTGAAGATTGCCGAACGCTGCAATTTTGAATTTTCGTTCGGTAAGACACTGCTCCCGTCCTTTCACCCGGCGGGCGGCGTTACGCCGGATGAGGCTCTGCGAAGTCTTGCCGCGGGCGGGCTTGAACGTCTCAGGGCATCCGGACGGATCCCGTACGGCGACCACACTGCCGATGAATATGAAATAAGGCTCGATTACGAGCTTTCGGTCATCGGCAGCATGGGATACTCCGATTATTTTCTCATAGTGTCCGATTATGTCGGATTCGCCAAGAAGAACGGGATCCCGGTCGGTCCCGGCAGGGGATCTGGGGCGGGAAGTCTTGCGGCATACCTTACCGGTATTACTGATATCGACCCGATACGTTTCGGGCTGTACTTTGAGCGCTTTCTCAACCCCGAGCGCGTGAGTATGCCCGATATAGATATCGACTTCTGCTATGAACGTCGGGATGAAGTTCTGCGGTATGTAAAGGAACGCTACGGCAGCGACCATGTGTCACAGATAATCACCTTCGGCACGATGGCGGCGCGCGCCGTTATACGTGATGTCGGACGTGCGCTCGGATTGCCGTATGCCGATGTGGATGAGGTGGCAAAACTCGTTCCGCGCGAGACCGGTGTCACCCTTGATATCGCGCTTGAGAACGAGGAATTGCGTGAAAAATATGACTCATCACAGAAGATACACGAGCTCATAGACATCGCGCGTGCACTTGAAGGAATGCCACGCAACGTATCCGTCCATGCCGCGGGAGTGGTCATAACCGAAAAGCCGATAACAGATCATGTCCCGCTTGCCGTCAGCAACGGCTCTGTGATAACACAGTATGACATGGACACGGTCGCGGCTCTCGGGCTTTTGAAATTTGACTTCCTTGCGCTGCGGTATCTCACGATAATCGATTGCGCCGTGAAGCAAATAAAAGAAAAAGATCCGGCGTTTGACCTTGAGAATGCCGACATTTCCGACCCGGGAACGTATGCACTTATCTCAAAGGGGCAGACGCTCGGTGTATTTCAGCTTGAGTCGCCCGGCATGCGTGCAATGCTGACCGAGCTTGCGCCGCGGTCGATAGACGATATCCTGGCTGCGATCGCGCTTTACCGTCCCGGACCGATGGATTCGATACCGCGGTACATTGCCGGCAGAAACGATCCCGATTCGGTCGTGTATCCGTCGGAGCTCTTACGTCCCGTGCTTTCCGAGACTTACGGGTGCATAGTATACCAGGAGCAGGTTATGAGCATATTCCGAATAATGGCGGGATATTCTCTCGGACGCGCCGATGTCGTGCGGCGTGCGATGGCGAAAAAGAAGGCGAGCGCACTTGAGGCTGAACGCGCGGAATTTATAAACGGCGCGACCGAGCGCGGAATGACCGCGTCGGGAGCCGAAAAGCTCTTTGACGACATGGCGAGCTTTGCAAACTATGCCTTCAACAAGAGCCATGCAGCCGCGTATGCGGTCATATCCTTCCGCACGGCGTATCTCAAAGCGCATTATCCGCGCGAATATCTCGCAGCTCTGCTTACATCTGTACTCGGAGATCAGGCAAAGACCGCGCAATATATCGCTGAGGCGGGAAAACTCGGTATAAATGTTCTTCCGCCAGACGTGAACCGCAGCTATTCGGATTTTCACGTCAGCGGCAAGGATATCACCTTCGGACTTTCGGCAGTGAAGAACGCCGGGGTTCAGTTCGTCGGAGCTATCGTCCGCGAGCGTGAGAAAAACGGTGCTTTCGGAGGACTTGACGATTTTCTGACCCGAATGTCCGGCGGTGAGCTGAACCGCAGGATGGTAGAATCGCTTATTAAAGCTGGCGCTTTCGATTTTTCCGGCGTTTACCGATCGCGCATGGTTGAAGCACTGGCGCCGGCAATTGCCGCACTTGCTGACAGAAGCAGAAACAATCTTGACGGGCAGCTCGATATGTTTTCAATGGCTGCGGGCAGTGTACAGAAAAGTGATACCGGCGTGTGTGTTTATCCGGATATTCCCGAATATCCGTTCTGCGAACTGCTGGAGTATGAGAAGGAAAGCGTCGGGATGTGTTTTTCGGGGCACGTTCTCGACGGGTATTCAAAGCATCTCTCGGATCTTGCACCGGAGTCCTTGGGGGACCTTATTCCGGATGAGTCGGATGGCGATACGCACTGCACCGACAAGCAGCCCGTGACGGTCGCCGGGCTTATCTGTGCGGTTTCGAGAAAAAATACTCACAACAACGAGACGATGGCGTTTTTCAGGCTTGATGACAGCTTCGGTCAGGTCGAGGTCATCGCATTTCCGAAAAGTTATGAAAAATACAGCGGTCTTATACTTGAAGGCGGCGCGGTGTGCGTAAAGGGAACACTTTCGGTGCGCGAGGGGCGCGACGGGGACGAGATCAGAGTGATACTGAATTCTGTCATTCCGCTGGTGCCCGACGAACGGTACAGAAAACAAACCGAAAAAAGCGCCGCCGTTCAGCAGAACGGCAGCGCAGCGGCCGTGAATCGCCAGTCGGATAAAAGACCTTCCGTGCTTTATATCCGCGTGCCGTCACGTGACAGTTTGGTGTACAGAAAATGCTCGAACCTTGTCGGCATCTTTGACGGTAATCTCAGGACGGTATTTTATTTTGCCGATGAGAAAAAGTACGAAAATAATCCTGCGGGTGCCGATATTTCCGGATGCCTTGTTTCAGAGCTTTGCGCGGAGGCGGGGAGAGAAAACGTTGTTCTGCGCTGACGGGCTCAGCGGAGCAGATCCTCGATCGCCTCGCGCAGTGCCGCGTCGCCCGAAAGCGAAAGACCTCGGCTCAGCAGCTCGCGTTCTTCAGCGCCAAGTATGTCGGGATCGAGATCGGACGTAAATATTTCATTCCCGTGTTCGTCTAAGGCGAACAGCCTGCCGCCGTCGCATATCAGCAGATAGACTCCTTCGCCTTCGATGCCTGCGCGCACGGTCGGAGCGGTGTCGTCGGAGGAGGCACAAACGGGATCGGTGACGGCTGCGGTGCCGACAGGCTCGTCTGTGCCGGTAATGTTCTGAATCCGGCGCGAAAACGCGCGGGCGCACATGACGACGGCATATGTTGACAGTGTAAGCGATATAACGGCGGCAACGGTCACTATCGCAAGTAATTTCTTTTTCATTTTTTATCATTCCTTTCGGCATTTTGCAATTTTGAGGTGCCTGCGGGCTTGCCGGACAGGCGTGAAAAGCACTTTTTCATTATTATTGACCGTAATTCATAATATATTCAAATTAGAGTGGTAAAATAAACTATGCACAGCTGCGGCACGCCGCGGTTCGGCATCATTAATTTTAAAATGATTGAAGGTTAACGAATGCAGAAGGATATAAACTGGCAGCAGGAGATAAAAAAGGCCTGGAAAATATTTTTGCGCGGAGCCGGTATCTTTTTACGCGGCTTTATCAACGTGCTCGTTACTTTTCTGTTGATATGCGCGCTCACCGGTATCATAGTTGCGTGCGCTTTCACGATCTACATTAAAAATTACGTTGAGACCGAGGTCGACATCTCAAAATACAAGCTCGACTTCAACACCTCGACTACGACGCGCGTGTACAGGTATGAATTTACCGACCGTTCGAACCGCGTCGGCGAAGCCGTAGAACTTGAAAACGAGCGTCTTTACGGACCGAAGAACAGCATTTATATTGAATATGACAAGATCCCGATCGACCTTCAGAATGCCTTCATTGCCGTTGAGGATAAGCGCTTCCGCACCCATGACGGGGTTGACTGGCTGCGCACTATAAAAGCGGGCGCAAACTTCTTCCTCGGCTTCGATAACTCAAGTTACGGCGGTTCAACGCTTACGCAGCAGCTGATAAAGAACGTGAGCGGCGACGATTCCTACAAGATACAGCGAAAGATACAGGAGATCCTGTGGGCGCTCGATCTTGAAAAAAAGATGGAGAAGGAGGAAATACTCGAGCTTTATCTCAACGTGATAAACCTCGGTTCAGGCTGCTACGGAGTTCAGGCGGCGGCAAATAAGTATTTCAACAAGGATGTAAGCGAGCTGTCGCTCATTGAGTGCGCTGCCATTGCCTCCATAACCAAAAACCCGTCAAAGTACAATCCGATAACGCATCCCGAGGAAAATCTCAAGCGGCGCAACGACGTGCTCGACCTTATGCTTGAGCAGGGACTTATCAACAAGCGTGAGTATGATGAGGCGTATGACAAGGAGCTCGTGCTCAATGTTCACGACGATGAGCGCGAGATAAATATCAACTCCTGGTACACCGACATGGCGATAGAGGATATCATCACCGACTATGCCGAGCAGTACAAAGTCTCAAGAAAAATGGCTGCTCTCAAGGTGTACAACAGTGGATGGAAGATATATCTGCTCGTTGACGACCGTATTCAAAATATACTTGAACAGACCTATCTTGACGATTCGAATTTCCCCGCAAACAAATCGGGACTTCCCGCGCAGTCGTCGGCTATCGTGATCGACCCGGATACGGGCGACATCCTCGGTGTTGTCGGTGCGCGCGGCGAAAAGACAGGCAACCGTATACAAAGCTATGCCACCACAACGTTCCGCTCACCCGGTTCGTCGATAAAGCCTCTTGCGGTATACGGGCCGGCTCTTGACAGCGGGCTCATCACTTATGCGTCGGTGTTCGACGATACTCCGTATTCGTTCACAAATGATACCGCGTGGCCCAAAAACTTTGACTATTACTACCGCGGTCTGACGAACGTCAGATACTCGGTCGAAAACTCGCTCAACACCGTGTCGCTCAAGGTGCTTGAGCTCGTCGGGCTTGACAAGTCCTTCAAATATTGCCGCGACACACTTCAACTCGGAAATCTGATAGAATCGAGAACTCTTGACGACGGCAGAAAGATCACCGATAAAGGCTATGCGGCTCTCGCACTCGGACAGCTCAACTACGGTCTTACCGTCAGAGAGATGACCGCGGCGTACTCGATATTTGCGAACGACGGCGTTTACAACGAGGCGCATTCTTACCTCAAGGTAGAGGACAGCGCCGGTAACACGATCCTTCAGAACGACTATAAGGGCACCGTGGCTATGAGCGAGGCGTCAGCGTCGATAATGACGAAGCTGCTTCAGGGAGTCGTGGCTCACAGCGGATATATAAAGCTTGACTCGAAGATAGAGCTTGCCGCAAAAACCGGTTCCGCGGGTGATAACTACGACAGATGGTTTATCGGGTACTCACCTTATTATATCTGCGGCGTATGGTACGGTTACGAATACCCAAAGGCGATCCCCGGTGACAACCCGTCAGGTATCGTCTGGAACACCATGATGACCGAGATCCATCAGCCGATATTCGACGCTGTTGCAAGCGGTCAGGAGACGTTGAAAACATTCGGTCTCGCAGACAATGTAATCGAATGCACCTATTGCAAATATTCGGGAAAGCTCATCACCGCAGCCTGCGAAGCGGACCCGCGCGGAGATTGCGCCGAAACAGGCTATTTCCTGCAGGGAACGCAGCCTACGACGCCGTGCGACCGCCATGTTATGGTCTGGTACGATTCGGCTACCGACGGTGTTGCGTGCACAAAGTGCCCGGTCGAGAATCTTGTTCAGAAATCGCTCGTGCTCGTTGACCGCAATTTCCCGATAGAGGTTTATGTAAGGGATACGCAGTACACCTGTGTGAAGAACGCGGACGGTATCGTGCCGTATTCCAATAAATACTACCCATACTATCAGAGGCTTTCCGGAGACGGCAGATATTACGGAATGCACTCCGGCGGCGGACTGCCTTATAATCATGCGTGCACGGAGCACGCCGATTCCGATGCATTCATACTTGACGACAATCATCTTCCGGCTATACCGACGGTCAAGCCCGCAACGCCGTCAGTCACGGCATGGCTGCCGGACGGTTGGAGAGACGGAATTTCGTCGCTGAGTACAGACAGACGCCTGTGGCGGCTGAGCCGAAGATAAAACGGTAAAATCTGCACTAATCCTATTGACAAAAAAGCTTCCGTATTGTATAATCTTATCGTATAATTTTGTGCTCGGAGCGTTCCGAAGCATTCCACATCAAGAAAGGCTTGGTATTACCAATGAAGGCAAAAAGATTTATTTCATTATTTACGGCAGTTCTGATGGTTGTCGGTCTTGCGGCAATGTTCATCTCCTGCAATAACAGCGACTCAGGCGACGGCGGAAGCAAGATGATCGTTTCTGTCGAGGTCTACTCCGTCGACAAAGACGGCAATGAAGTCATTTTTCTGAGAGCCAACGAACTCAAGGTCAATGCCGACTGCAGCGTCAACGATGCTCTCATCGCTCTTATTCAGGAAAGACAGGGCACATACAAGGCTCTTGCCGACGGCTCGGTCGATTCCATAACCTTCGACGGTGAAACACTCGCTCAGAAGAATGAAGGAACCGTGTCCAGCGACGAAAATTCCAAGACCTTCAGATTCACGCACTTTGTGTGGACGGTGAACGGAACCGCTCCCGATAAGGCAACGTCCCTCACCTACAAGATAAAGGACGGCGACAAGGTGGTATATAAGCTCGTCACCGAAGATCAGACCGTCACCGGCTGATACGTATCGTGAAGACTATCGGCTTCGGCAGAAATGCCGAAGCCGATAATTTTGATATTGCCGAGGCTGCCAGATGTGCTTTTGGTCTCGTACCGGTTTTTTCGGCTTCGGAACAGATATTGGAATGTAAAATTTACATTTAGGTATGGTTTTTATCTCTAACATATTGTATAATAAAATAGATTATCGATATCATCGGTCCGGAAGGTGACATATATGAAACTTGAAAATTTATTGTTCGGCGATTACAGCAAGAGACAGCTTAAAAAAATAAAGAGCGCAGCGGATTCCGTCGATGCGCTCGGCGAAAAATTCAAGGCAATGAGCGAGGACGAGCTGCGTTCGGTGACGCCGGCGTTCCGCAAACGCCTCGAAAACGGCGAATCGCTCGAATCGCTGCTGCCTGAGGCTTTTGCCGCTGTCCGCGAGGCTGCCGACCGTGTCCTCGGCAAGCGCCCGTTCCGCGTTCAGGTGCTCGGCGGTATTCTGCTTCACCAGGGCAGGATCGCCGAGATGAAAACGGGCGAGGGTAAAACGCTTGTGGCTACAATGCCCGCATATCTCAACGCGCTTACGGGGAAAGGCGTTCATATAGTTACGGTAAACGATTACCTTGCTGTGCGTGACGCGGGAGAGATGGGGCGCATATACGAATATCTCGGACTGCGCACGGGCGTTATAACCAAGGAGATGTCGGCTGCAGAGAAACGCCGCAACTATGCAGCGGATATAACCTACGGAACAAACAATGAGTTCGGTTTTGACTATCTGCGTGACAATCTGCAGACGACGCTCGACGCACAGATGCAGCGCGGTCACAATTTTGCGATAATCGACGAAGTGGACTCTATACTCATAGATGAGGCACGCACACCGCTTATAATTTCGGGCATGAGCGGCAAGTCGACCGATATTTATGAAAAGTGTGATGCGGCGGTGAGACGTCTTTCCAAAAAGGTCATAAAGGAAATAGACTCAAAAGCCGAAACAGACGATGAAAACTTCGACTATATCGTCGATGAAAAGCACGGGAGCGCCGTGCTGACTCCGCGCGGTGTCAAAAAGGTCGAGGAATTCTTCGGCATAGAAAACCTTAACGATCCAGAAAACGCAAGCATAGCGCATAATGTCAACCAGTCGATTCACGCATGGGGCGTAAAAAAGAGAGACGTTGACTATGTTGTAAAGGACGGAGAAATAATTATCGTTGACCCGTTCACGGGCAGACTTATGCCTGGCAGACGTTATCAGGACGGATTGCACCAAGCGCTCGAGGCAAAGGAAAAGGTCAATGTTCAGTCGGAGATGAAGGTCACGGCTACCGTAACCATTCAGAATTACTTCCGTATGTATCGCAAGCTGTCCGGTATGACCGGTACGGCAATGACGGAGGAAGAGGAATTCCGCGAGATCTACGGGCTTGACGTTGTGGAAGTGCCTACTAACAAGCCCATGATCCGCATTGATCATCCGGACCGTATATTTACCGATGAGAATGCAAAATTCCGCGCCGTTATCGAACTCGTCGAGGAGTGCCGCGCAAAAGATCAGCCGGTCCTTGTCGGTACCGCATCGGTCGAAAAATCCGAAGTTCTCTCGAGAATGCTCAAGGCAAAGGGAATACAGCACAATGTGCTGAATGCCAAGAACCATGAGCGTGAGGCGGATATCATTGCCGAGGCGGGACGCGCGGGCGCCGTGACGATCGCCACCAATATGGCAGGCCGAGGCACCGACATCATGCTGGGCGGCAACCCCGAGCACATGGCAAAGCAGGAAATGATGCGCATGGGGCTGCGTCCGGAGCTTATCGCGCTTTCGACCGGTACCGCGCCTACCGAAAATCAGGATATAAAGAATGCGCGCAACACCTTCCGCATGTATTACGAAAAATACAAAGCGGAGATCGTTCCAAATCGCGAAAAGGTAATAGCTGCAGGCGGGCTTTATATCATCGGCTCCGAGCGTCATGAAAGCCGCCGTATCGACAACCAGCTTCGCGGGCGTTCGGGCCGTCAGGGCGACCCCGGCGAGTCAACATTCTTTATTTCACTTCAGGATGACCTGATGCGTCTGTTTGCCGACCCCGCAAGGCTTCAGAAGCTGTCGGCTCTTGCCGTCAACCTTACCGACGAGAGCGGCGATATGTCGCAGAATATAAGGCTATTTTCAAATGTGATCGAAAGCGCGCAGAAGAGGATCGAAAGCCGCAACTTCAAGATCAGAAAGAACGTTCTCGAATACGACGACGTGCTCAACGAGCAGAGAAAAACGATATACGAACAGCGCGATGAGATACTCCATGAGGCTGACCTTTCGGGTCAGATAAAGACCATGATAGCTTCGACCATTGCCGAAGCGGTAGAAGGCGCCACGGCATCTCCCGAAAAGAGTGAGTGGGATATCGAAGGGCTCAGGCGAAAGTACCTCGGTTGGGTATGCCGCGAGGAGGATCTTGTGTACACGCCGGATGAGCTGAAGCACGTGACAGCCGATGACATTGAAAAACTGCTTCAGGATAATGCGGTCGAGCTCTACGAAAAGCGTGAGACTGAGGTAGGGGAGGAGCGTTTCCACCGCTTTGAGCGCAACACGCTCCTGCACAATATCGACGAAATGTGGCTCGATCACATAGATGATATGGAAAATCTCAAGCAGAACGTGATGCTTCAATCCTACGCCCACAAGGATCCGCTGACCGAGTACAAGCTTCTCGGATCAAATATGTTCGGCGACCTTATCACAGAGATCAGAGACAAGACTGCACGCGAGATGCTGACGGAAAGGATACCTGAGGTCATTGTGATAACACCGGAGATGATAAGAAACCTCAGAATGGGAAGAAACGCCGAACAGATGAAAAAAGCCGCTCCCGCAAGCATGAAGAGCGGTGAAAAGATAGACCGCAACGCTCCGTGCCCGTGCGGAAGCGGGAAGAAGTACAAAAAATGCTGCGGCGCCAAGCTTTCCGGAAACGGTAAGGACTGATGGGATTCGGACTGTTATTGGCCGGATATATCGCTGCATTTCTTATGTCGATGACCCTTTACGGGTGGGCGATAAGGATATTGGGATGCATTGTGATGATACTCGGCTGCCGGAAACTGCATGAATATTTCCGCGGCTTTGCGTATGTTGAGGGCGCTGCCGCGCTTGTGGCGCTGACAGGGATCGCTGAAGGTGTGTTTTATGTTACGGAGCGCATCAACTCCGCGGTGCCTGACATTGTCAAGACCGTTGAGGGATGGGCATGGTTTGCCGTCGTGCTGCTTTTTCACCTTCTGCTCGGTTGGGAGTTGAACCTTGCGGCAAAGGCGGTAGGTATCGAAAAACCGCGGACTACGGCATTGACCTCCATGGTCACTGCTGTCATTTGGGCGCTGACATATGCGCTCGGTATAATGAAGCTCATCGAGCCCGGTTTTTATTATGTGCTTCTTTTGGTGCTCATAGTGCTTTCCGCGGTCGCGATATACGGGTGCTACAAGAATATCTGTCCTGCGGGACAGGAGAATGCGCCCCTGCGGAGAAAGACGGGGATAGGTTTCATCGATCGTTTCTTCGAAAAGGTAGACGAGAAGGAAGCGCGTGCTCTTGAGACCACGCGAGCCGAAATTGAAGAGCGTCAGCGTCGCCGCGCAGAAAGTCGCAAAAGCAAGCGTAAAAAGTGATATTTATCTTTTATCTGACGAAAAGGAGCCTGTAAAATGAAAGAGAAAAAAGACAGTATGGGTTTTATACTGCTGGCAATAGCGCCACTGTTCCTTTTCAACCCCGACCTTGCGGTTATCGATGTTTTGCCCGATTTCATCGGGTACATCCTGATCGCCGCGGCACTTACAAAGCTGTCATTTATCTGCCCGCAGATAGAAACGTCGCGTACCTGGTTTTGGCGCGCCGCAATAGTCGGGATCGCAAAAACGGCGTCGATATTTTTCCTGTTCGGCATATCGAGTCAGAATGAGCGTCCGGTGGCGATACTCCTTTCGACGTTCTCGTTTGCCGTGGTGGAGCTTATTCTCCTCGTGCCGGCATGGGGCAGGCTCTGGGACGGGCTGCTTTATCTCGGCAGTCGCACCGGAGCAATGGCACCTTACAGCAGCCGCCGCGGACGTGCGACTGTGACCGGTGTCGCCAAGGGTGCAACTGTCTTCTTTATATTCTTCAAGCCGCTCTGTGCCGTGCTTCCGGAGTTTGCTTCTCTGAGTATGGGCGGATATGACGACTCATCATTCAACTGGTATGAGTTCATAGGGCTTTTCCGCGAGATCGGGATAATGCTCGCACTTATCGCGGGCATAGCTTGGCTCGTTTTTATCGAGCGTTACTTTGCGTTCCTGCGAAAAGACGGCGAATTCATTCCCACGCTGCGCAAAAAATATGACGATGAGATACTGCCGGGCGATATACGCTTTACAAAGCGACGCATCAATATTGCGTTCGCACTGCTGGCTGCGGCATTTTTTCTTGAGATCGACCTTCTTCTTGAATCGAACAATATAATTCCGGATGTGCTTGCGGCACTTTGCTTTGTCGGTTTTTTTGTGACGATCGCAAAATTGTATCCACAGTGGAAGATCGGCGCCGGTGTTTCCGCAGTGTATACCGTTGCCGCGGGCGTTAATGAATGGTTGGAATTTTCCTTCAACAATAAGTACTTCAATGCATCCGTATGGCAACATAGCGAGGTCCTTGAGGCGTTTCTCGTGAGATATGCATCGGTAATCGTTAGCTCGGTGCTTTTTGCGGCAGTCGCTGTAATCGCATGCAGAGCTCAACGGGTTATAATACACGACCATGCGGGATTTATTGCCGAAAATTCAAGCCGTGAATTCCGTGACGCGAAGCTTGGCGAGATCAGAAGATATCTCGGCAGGTGGGTCACATCCGTTACGGTCATGAGCGTCGTGTGCACCGTGAGCTTCTGCATAGGCGATGCGATAGTTACGCTCAATTCGTCAATATATGACAGACTCGGCGTTGTGTCCGGTGCTGCGCGCACACTGTCAGATGTGTGGTGGATAATAAGCGCTGTGCTGTGCCTTGTTAATTTTATTCTTGTGCTGAAAACCGAATCCGAGATCAAGGCGGAAGTTGACAGCAGATATATGCTCGGCTGAATAATCGTGTCGCGCTGCGGGAATACTTAGTTTGCGGTCAAAAGACCGTGCAAATTTTTCCGCCTTACGGCATGGAGTGTTTAAAACAATGGAAAACAACAAGAATCAGAACCGTCAGAATCAGCAGAGCCAGAACCAGCAGCAGAATCAGCAGAACCAGCAGAATCAGCATCAGCAGCAGAACCAGAATCAGCAGAACAGCAAAAACAACAAGGAAAACGACTGACACGGGTGCATACGGAGCACGTCTCCGAAAAGTTTTGAGATCCGACCGCTAACGACGGGGGCTGGCGCTCAGGCGGCAGCCCCCTATCTATTCCCGGTATGACATATCGAAAGGCATATACATATATGAGATCAGAAATTGATGACCGCTATCTTGCGGCAAAGAGAAAATTGTTTGACAAGGCGCTAGAGGGGCTCAATCCTCAGCAGCGCGATGCGGTGTTTACCGTAAACGGTCCTCTGCTCGTCATTGCAGGCGCGGGGAGCGGAAAAACCACGGTGCTTGTGCGCCGGATCGCACAGATAATAAGGTACGGTAACGCATACTATTCAGACCGTGTTCCGGACGGTCTCGGCGAGGCATACGTTTCGGATCTTGAAGCTGCCGAGGAGCTGTCGCCGGAGGATATAAGACCTATACTTGACGAGTTCGCATCGGAACCATCGGCGCCGTGGAACGTTCTTGCTATAACATTCACGAACAAGGCTGCGAACGAAATCAAAACGCGGCTTGCAGCTATGTTCGATGATCCGGAGATCGCCTCCGACGTGTGGGCGGGAACATTTCATTCCATTTGTATGCGGATAATCAGAAAATACGCCAACCGCATAGGTTACACATCTCAGGTGACGATCTACGATACCGACGATCAGAAAAAAGCGATCATCAAGGCAATGAAAAACGTGAACGTGGACGACAAGCAGTTTCCGTTCAAAACGGTTGCCGGTGTGATAAGCAAGGCGAAGGAGAAGGTGCTCACCCCCGAGGCATTTGCAATGGAGTCGGGCGGATACAGGGAGCAGGTGTATGCCAAGGTATATACCGAATATCAGCGCATGCTCAAAAGCTCCAATGCAATGGATTTTGACGACATCATAATGCAGACTGTTACGCTCTTGCGTGAAAACGATGATGTGCGCAGCTATTATGCCCACAAGTTCAGGTATGTCTGCATCGACGAGTATCAGGACACGAACCTTGCTCAGTTTGAGCTTTGTGCGCTTTTTGCGTCGGAATGGCGTAACATAATGGTCGTCGGTGACGATGATCAGAGTATTTACCGTTTCCGCGGTGCGACGATCGAAAATATTCTGTCGTTTGACCGTCACTATGCAGATGCCAAGGTGATAAAGCTTGAGCAGAACTACCGTTCGACCTCAACGATACTCAGCGCCGCCAATGCGGTCATAAGCAAGAACGAATCGCGTCACGAAAAAACACTTTGGACCTCAAATGCTTCCGGCGAGCTTATTTCCTATCGCGTCACGGAGGATCAGATAGCCGAATCTCGTGCCATTGCCGATTCGATCCTGAAGCATATTGCGACGGACAAATATACATACCGTGATTTTGCGGTCCTGTACCGCGTCAATGCTCAGGCAAGCAGCGTCGAACGTGCATTCGCCAAGAGCGGCATACCTTATCGCATTTACGGCGGACTTCGTTTCAGCGACCGCAAGGAGATACGCGACACCGTGGCATATCTTCAGGTCATAAACAACCACGCGGACCGCGAGCGGCTGCTGCGAATAATAAATGAGCCGCGACGCAAGATAGGCGCCAAGACGCTTGAGGCTGTCGAGGACATTGCAAACGAGACCGGAATGTCAATGTTCGATGTGATGCTGCATGCATCGTCGTATACCGCACTGCTGCGTGCAGCTCCGTCACTTGAGGGATTTGCATCAACTATTGAAGAGCTGACGAAAATACTAAGCGACGGCTGCCCGCTTGACGCTTTCGTGCGTCAGGTCCTTGATAAGACCGGCTATATGAAGATGCTTGAGGATGCCGGAAAAGAGGAAGCCGAGCGGATAGACAACGTAAACGAATTCATATCCGGTATTATGGAATATATGAAGTCGGATGAAGAGCCTACGCTCACCGGTTTTCTTGAGGAAAACGCGCTCGTAGCCGACGTTGACAGATTCGACGAAAACGCAGATGCCGTCGTTCTCATGACGATCCATTCGGCAAAGGGGCTTGAGTTTCCCGTGGTGTTCCTGCCCGGCATGGAGGAGGGAATATTCCCGTCCTCACAGGCAATATCCGATCCCGAGGAGCTTGAAGAGGAGCGTCGCCTTGCATACGTTGCAATAACGCGTGCAAAACGTGAGCTCATAATACTGCGCGCCAAGACCCGCACAATGTACGGGCGCACGCAGTTCAATGCCGAGTCGCGGTTTGTGGAGGACATTCCGGCTGAATATATCGAAGAAGAAGATGAATCGCAAAAAAATAACGCTCCCGACGGCAGAGTGCCGTTCAGGGCGTCGTTTGATGAAGAAGGCAATGTGACTTATTCCACACGCACCATGCGCGGACCGTCCGCACGTCCGCGTGCGTCGGCAATGTCACAGGACAGGCTGACCGTGAACAAAACACCGGCTCCGACCATGCAGCGTCAGGCGGTCGAGAGCTTTGTCCCCGGTACACGCGTCCTGCACCCCGTTTTCGGCGAGGGTGAAGTTATTTCAGCCAAACAAATGGGCGCCGACAGGCTATACGAGATCGTATTCGACCGTGTCGGCACCAAAAAGCTTATGGCAAGCTACGCAAAGCTGCGCAAGCTTTGACCGTAAAAATTATTTGAGTCTTTTATCGGACTTGCGGGAAAGAAAAGTGCCGAGGCTCTGGAAGATCTGGACCATTACGATGAGCAGTACAACGGTTTCGATTATCACAAGATAATTATACCTGTTGTAGCCGATCATTATGGCGATGTTGCCGAGCCCGCCCCCGCCTATCGCGCCGCTCATTGCCGTATAACCCAGTATCGTGGTCACGGCGATGGCGGCGTTTGATATAAGCGAAGGAACACTTTCGGGTATCATTACTTTGGTTATTATCTGAAAAGGAGTCGCGCCCATGCTGAGGGCGGCTTCAATAATATTGGGATTCACCTCTCGCAGACTGCTCTCTACCAGTCTTGCGACAAAGGGAAATGCGGCAATAACGAGCGGAACTATCGATGCAACCGAGCCTATCGTCGTTCCGACAATAAGCCTTGTGAGAGGAAATACGACGACGATAAGAATAATAAAGGGCACCGAGCGCAGAAGGTTTACGATAATGTTTATCACCTTCATGAGCCAGCGGGGAAGCGGCAGGATGCCGTTTTTTTCGCCGCATACAAGAATGACGCCGAGCGGAAGCCCGATCACAAACGCAAACAGCGTTGCGATAACGGTGACATAAAATGTTTCCCAGATGGCAAACGGGATCTCGCTTTTGAGCAGATCAAGCGCGTATGCGATCTTTTCGGGCGTAAATGTGTTTGACATTTCAAACCTCCTCAACGGTCACGTTCTCGATGGAGCCGAGATATTCCTTGACCGCCTGCGTTTTTTCGTGTCCCCCCGGAACGCCGAGCAGCATCGAACCGTATGTCTTGTCATCGATCGTCCGCGTTGCGGCTGACACGATGTTAACAAGAACATTCTTCTCCTGAGCCATTCTTGCGATCCATGGCGTGCTTGCCGCTTTTGCTCCGTTGAAGATTATACGGAGCCTTTTTTCGTGAAGGGGATTGGAAACACATTCGTCCGCACCGTTCGGAAAAACAAGACGGCGCGCTGCGGCAGATTTCGGACTTGCGAATACTGTGCCTACAGCGCCTTTTTCAACGATCTCGCCGTTGTCGAGAATTGCAACATGAGTGCATATCTCTTCAACAACGCTCATTTGATGTGTTATTACGATTACGGTTATGCCGAGGCGCCGATTTATCTCGCGTATAAGACCGAGTATCGAGTGCGTGGTATTTGGGTCGAGAGCGCTTGTTGCCTCATCGCACAAAAGCACTTTCGGATCGGTCGCGAGCGCACGCGCAATGGCAACGCGCTGCTGCTGACCACCCGAAAGCTGCGCCGGGTATGCTTTGGCCTTGTCCGGAAGCCCGACCATTTCAAGAAGCTCGGCGGCGCGCTTCGCAGCCTTGTCCTTGGGAACGCCGGCAAGCTCCATCGGAAAGCAGACGTTTTTGAGGCAGTTTTTCTGCATCAGAAGATTGAAGCCCTGAAATATCATTGTGATATTTCTGCGTGCTTCGCGGAGCTGTGCCGGAGAAAGGGATGTCATGCTTACGCCGTCAATGACGATATCGCCCGACGTGGGGCGTTCAAGCATATTTATACAGCGTACGAGCGTGCTTTTTCCGGCACCGCTCATACCGATTATCCCATAGATCTCACCGTCATTCACGGTGAGATCTATGTTGTTAAGGGCTGTTACCTTTCCGGCGGCTCCGTCATATGTCTTGCATAAGTTCTTGATCTGTATCATTGTCCGGAGCTTTCCTTCAAATTATTTTTTGATATCGTCGAGGGTCTTGTGAGTAGAGGAATATACGCCCATGGGTTCAACATGAATAGAGGCAACAGACACGATGTGAGTTCCGTTCTTCTCGTTGAAGTCCTTGAGGTAAGGGGTGTGCTGGAAGTAGTTGGCGTCGCATTCACCGCTTTCGACAACGGTGTTCGGAACAACGTAGTCGGAGAGAACTTTGATCTCAAGGGTTATATCCTTGGCTGCAAGGATCTTCTTGACTTCTTCAAGAATTTCGGCGTGAGGTGTAGGAGATGCAGCTACCGAGATCTTTGTTCCGGCAAGCTCGCTGTAGTTGACAGAGGAATCATAACCGTCGGTGGGGTTATCGACCGTGCTTGCAATGTCGCCGTTATATTTGGTGCTGATGAAATCCTTGACCTGCTTGCTTTCAAGAGCAGCTACGAGAGCCTTGATAGCGGGCTTCTGCTCGTTGCCTTCCTTGACGGCAAGTATGTTGGCGTATGCGGAGTATGAGCCTTCGATCGCAACGGAATCCTTGGTGGGGTTAAGACCGGCGGAGATGGCGTAATTGGAGTTGATAACGGCGTAGTCAACATCCTTGAGGAAGTTGGGAAGCTGTGCGGCTTCCACTTCGCGGAACTTTATGTTGTAGGGGTTTTCTGCAATGTCTCTGACAGTCGCAGTGACGCCGGCGCCTTCTTTGAGCTTTATAAGGCCCTGAGCCTCAAGCAGGAGAAGCGCACGCGCTTCATTTGTCGTGTCGTTGGGGACGGCGATCGTGACGCCTTTGCTGCCGCAGGATGCGAGAGAAGCAAGTGCCAAAAGCACAAGCAGGGATGCGAGCAGAAGAGAGAATGTTCTTTTCATGGTTTTGACTCCTTTTCGGTGAGAAATAAAAATTTATAAATAAAAGGGGAGCGCCCGACGGCGTTCCCCTTTTTGACATTGTGGGCACAAGCCCATATATCAGACCTCGGAAGGCTGCACATCGGAAATATTGGCGCGACAAAACATGCGCATGGAGCACATGCACATCGACATCATCATATCGCTCTTAACGAAAACAACATTTTTCATGTCGCTTCTCCTTCTTCCGACGTTATTTCTTCGATGCCAGTATTTTAGCACACGAAACCTGCCTTGTCAATAGGTTTTGAGCCGTTTTTTTCGTTATAACAGATTTTTGTTCAAAATATGCAATTTACGAGATTTGAAAATGCAAAATCCGCGCTAAATGATGGAGAAGGCCGACACTTTTCCGCTCACGCGGGACCCACTTTGCTCATATTATGTAACAGCGGACCGCTCATGCCGTCCGCAATCAACATATCAGGGTATTGGCAACAATGAATTACAGAATAAAAGCTGCGCTTCTCGGCGGGGATATGCGGCAGTCGGCGGCGGCGCGTTTTTTGTCAGAAAGCGGGATCGAATGCGCCGTATGGGGACTTGATCCCACATCGGATATCGGCGGTGCCGTGAGGTGCGATGAATGGCATTCGGCTGTGAACGGTGCTGCGGCGGTCATACTGCCGCTG